>CAZMZS010000067.1:0-14685 GCA_964570675.1 uncultured Roseovarius sp.
CCGATCGCGCTGTTTGGCATTCCTCGTTGCAGCAACTACGCCAAGGCTCCAACGTTTCGGCCGCATCTGCAAGCGTCAGGAACCAGTGGCCGGTCAGGGTCTGGATCATGCAAAGGAACTGGCGAAAGGCTCGCGACACTGCGCATCATCGGGCGGTGAGGACAGCGTTGATTTCGAGACACAAGCGCTTGGTGACGACCGGCAGGCGTTCCGGACCGCATTTCTTTCGAAGCTTGAACCCGATGATCCGCAACAGCCTTTGGGCGCAGGCGCTTGCCCTCCCCCCGCGTCTTGAGGGCTGCTTGTCGCCTCAGGCGGTCATCCCCGGACCGCCTGAGACTTTGAGGTCAGGAGCGCTTGATAAACAATCCATCCTTCATGATCGCGTCGATATGTTCGCCTTGGCCATCAAGAAGCGAGAGATCATCCAGCGGGTTCTTCTTCATCATGATCAGATCCGCGTGCGCGCCTTCTGAAACGCTGCCGATCTGACCTTCCATACGCATCACCCTGGCTGCGTCGAGCGTCGCCGAGCGGATCACGTCATGTGCGGGCAAGTAGCGGCCGCGAAGCGGGAATTCGCCGGATTGATACGCCTGCATGCCGCCGAGAAGGTCGGAGCCATAGCCCATCAGGACGCCTTCGTCGCTCAGAACACCAAGCGCCTCCAGGCCTGCATCGCGCACATCGGCGACCTTTGCGATGGAGTCCGGCGGCAGGCCGAAATCGCCGCCCCGGGTGCCCAGAAGCTCGTAGGTGATATTGGTTGGCACCACGACAGCGCCGCTTTCGACGACACGTTTGGCCGTTTCGCGTTTGATAAGGTTTGCATGTTCAATCGAATAGATGCCCGCATCGAGTGCGCGATTGATCGCCTCGTCGGTATAGAGGTGCCCCGCCACATAGGTCTCGGCATTTGCGGCTTCTTCGACGGCGGCCTTGAGTTCGGCGACGGAGAAGCCCAGAAAGCCGATGGGATCGGTGGGCGAAGAGACCCCGCCATTCGCCATGAGCTTTATGAACCTGGCGCCGCCCTTGATCTCTTGGCGGCAGGCGCGCCGCATGTCATCGACTCCATCGACGATCCGGCCCATTGATCCGATCTGGTTTCGATAGAAGTCCGCGCTGCGTGGATTGTAAGGGCCGCGATAGTCCGTGTGCCCGCCGGTCTGCGAGAGCGCCTTGCCGCAGATGACCAGACGCGGGGCGACCAGAAGACGTTCTTCGATCGCATCGACGATCCCGATATCCGCACCGCCCAGATCGCGCACGGTCGTAAAGCCGCGCATGATCATGTCCTTCATCAAGCCCATTGCCCGATAGGCCAGCAGGGAATTCGGCAGGGCGGCGTTTGCGCCCAGATCGGCGGTGGTGGCGATGACGTGGACATGACAGTCGATGAGTCCGGGAAGGACGAAATGCTCCTTCGCATCGATCTCGTCATCGCAGGATGCCGAGCTTTTCTCCGAAACCTCGCGGAAGAAGCCGTCCTCGATCACGATGTCCATGGGGTCGGTCGGGCGATCCTGCGAGCCGTCAATGATGCGCGCATTGCGGATTATCTTCATACTCATGGTTTTTCCTTTTTTCTTGTGTGGCGAGTCACGCGTTCCGACGCCCCATGCGCTCGATATACTCGATAACCTCGTCTGAATGCGTTTGATCAACGTAGCGGCGGGAAATGTCGCGAAGGTTGTCCAGATGCGGCTGTTCCTCGTGATCGCCCACGCAATCCTCGGGCACGATCGTACGGAAGCCGTATTGAAAGCTGTCGATACTGGAGGCGCGTATGCAGCCGCTGGTCGTGCAGCCTGTCACGATCACGGTATCGACGCGCTGACGGATGAAGAATGGCACAACCGGGGTCTGAAAGAAGATGGATGGCCCCGTCTTGCAGATCTTCACGTCATATCCCGCGTCGTAGATCAAGGGATCAAGCTGGGAACCGGGATGCTCGTGTCGGAACTGTTCGCGCACGGCTGATATCTTCCAGTAGGGCATGTCCTCTTCGTCTTTGTAGGCCGTGTAGCAATTGGCGATCGGGATATTGTTGCGCCGCGCCGCCTCAAGAAGCCGTGCTGTGTTCTCGAGGCCGCGCATGATCAGAGGGGCGCCCCCGAGAGGATAGCGATCTTGCGTGAAGGCCTTCTGATAGTCGACGACGACAATTCCGGGGCGTTGGCCGTATCCGACCGCGATCTCGCCATAGGAGCGCTCGGAATAGTCGGCATCGGAAAACGTGGTCATTGCGAGAGCCTTTTTGCCGGGTCAGTTATAGACGAGTGAGGGAAGCCAGAGTGACATTGCCGGGATCAGGACGATCAGGAGCAAGGCAATGAAATCCATGAGAATGAACCAGCTGACCCCGCGGAAGACCTCGGGAAGGGTCACGAGATTTCCCAAAGCGCCTTTGATCACATAGACGTTCAATCCGATTGGCGGCGTGACCAGTCCGACTTCGAGCAGCTTGATGATGATGATGCCGAACCATATCGCGTCGATCCCCGCGGCATCGACAAGCGGCAGGATCAGCGGGAGGGTGAGCAAAAGGAGCCCGATCGAGTCGATCAGCATTCCCAGGAGCAGATAGATCAAGGCAACCGCGAAGAGGATCCACCATTGGCTGTCGCTGACGGACAGGATCATCTCGGAAAAGGCGGTCGGCAGATGCGACATCGCCAGGAATTTCGTGAACAGCACGGAGCCGATGAGGATCAGGAAGATGGATGCGGTGCTTTGCAGCGTATTGACCACCGCCGCGCGGAACCCCGCCCAGTTCAGCGACCGGCGCAACAGCGCGATGCACAGGGCGAAGAAGGCGCCCACCGCGCCCGCTTCGGTCGGAGAAAAGAAACCGGTGAAAATTCCGCCAAGGACAAGCAGGATCAGGGTGGGCAGCGGCCAGATTTCCTTGAGAGCGGCGATTTTCTCGGCGCGGCTCGCATGGGTGTTGACCTCGCCGGCGAGGCTTGGCCTGGCTTTCACGCGTAGCATTATCATGAGCGCGTAAAGGAGCGCGGAGACAAGCCCCGGAATGAAGCCGGCCATGAATAGCTGGCCGACCGAAACCTGGGCGTAAACACCGTAGAGGATCAGAAGAACACTGGGCGGGATCAGGGAGCCAAGCGTGCCCGAGGCGGCGATCGTGCCGGTGGCCAGGCCCTTGTCGTAGCCATTCCTGAGCATCTCGGGTACGGCGATACGCGACATGGCTGCGGCCGTCGCCACACTGGAGCCCGAAGCCGCCGCGAAAAAGGTGCATGCGCCGACGCTGGAGATGGCCAGTCCGCCCGGAAGTCTTGCCAGGAACAGCCGCAAGGCGCCGAACAGGCCGCTTGTCAGCTTGCCCTCGGTTGCGAGGTATCCCATGAAGAGGAACATCGGGGCGGCGGTCAGTTCCCATTGGCCGATAAAATCGAACGGCGTCGCCGAGACCACGCCCCAGGCAATGCGCATGTTGGTGATCTCGGCGATCCCGACGATCGACACCAGCCCCAGCACCACGCCGATCGGGAAGCGCAGCGCGATAAGGAGCAGCGTGATTGCGACCGCGATGATTCCGATGGTCGTATTGTCCACGTCACAGCGCCTTTCGATGGCGGATTGATTTCAAGAGGTTGCAAACCGCAGCCAGCAGCAAGCCGAAGAAGCCGATCGGCAAGGCCCACCGGCTCGGCCAGATGTAAAAGATGTAATTCGACATGATGGTTTCCTTGCGCAGCATCGAGTTCCACGCATCGAGGAAGCTCTGCCAGAGCATCATCGAGAAGAAGACGATGCAGAGGATGCAGCTGAGCACATAGAGAGCGAGTTGAACGCGCTGCGGCATCATCTGAACGAAAAGATCGACGCGGATATGTTCGTTCCTGAGTTCGACAAACCCCATCGGCAGCATGACCAGGAGTATCATGTAATAGTAGGAGACGATCTCGAGCGTTCCGATCAGTGTCAGCCAGCCGGTGGCGCGGGCTGCCACCTCTGCCGTCACATGCAGCATCATCAAGATCAGCGCCACGGAGGCGAGAACCACAAAGCTTCTGTTCAAGGCATGGATGACCCGATCTATCGGGCCTTCGCCATGGCCCAACGGTGTGGCGTCTGCTTCTGTCATGGGCCTGCGTCCGAATCCCGACTGGCACGGGACAGCTTCAGCAGTTCTTTCCAGTAGTCTATCGTCTCGCGGAACAAGTCGGGTTCGTCGCGCCAGATCGTCTGCGTGGCCATTCCGCGCGCCAGACACATGATCGCAGTGATCTCGACCTTCTGGCGTCTTTGGGTCTTTGGGTCGAGCGAGCGCCCCGCGATCTTTTCCCATATCCGTGAATAGGCATCGTTGAATTCCTGAGCGACCGGAACGAGCGCCGCCTTGATCCGGGCATCGGTGCGGGCCGCGTTCACGAATTCCATGGAGACCATGTAGAGATCGCCTGAAAACCGCTCCCAGACAAAGTCGATGAACTGATCGATCGTCAGCAGGTCCTCGACGACGGAATTGGCGGTGCGCTCGGCCTCCTGCGCCTCTTGCAGAAGCAGCGAGCGAAGAGCTTCGGCCATCAGGATTTCCTTGGTCGGGAAGTGATGCAGCAGCGCGCCGCGCGAAACGTTTGCCCGTTGCGCCACCTCTGTCGTGGAGGTGTTCATCAGCCCCTTGTCCTTTATGCAGCTCAGCGTTGCCTCGAGAAGACTGGATGTTGTCTCCTGCGTGCGTTGGGCCTGTGTGCGTCGCTTCTGTTGCGCCATGATTTTTTCTGCTCCGAGTGACAAAGGGGGCACGTAAAACCCGCGCCCCCTTTGAACAAGCTTATTTGACGCCGTAGGTGGACGCGTCGATCTTGCTGTAGATTTCACGCATCGCAAGCTCGGTCAGGGCGTCTTCGTCGGTGCGGTCGACATCAGCAAGGAGTGCCTCCCATTTCTCGTGCGTGGCGATGAAGTCGTCGATGACCTCCTTGCCATTGCTGAGACCATAGGTTTCCTCGGCGGTCTTGTAGGCCGTCTCGACAGAGTTCGCGCGGTACTCTTCTGCCGATGCCAGAAGATCCTCGGCAGGCTGGTAGACGTTGTTGCCCTTGTCCTTGGCAATCTGCAGCTTTTCTTCGGCGCTTCCGACATATTCGATGATCATGCGCGACATGGCGCGCGCTGTCGCCTTCATGAGAACTTCACGCTGCCCGGTGGTCAGCCCTGACCAGAATTCGGGGTTGTAACCCCATTGCGGGCCGCTCCAGTACATGCCGGTCGACAGCATCGTGGTATGTTCGGAGACCTCCCACAGGGAGCGGTCGATCAGGTCATTGGCCGCATTCGAGGCGCAATCGAGTGTCCCCCGCTCAAGGCCGGTATACATCTCGCTGGAGGGAACATTCACCGGAATGCCGCCCGCTTTCTCGACCCATTGGGAGACACTGGAGCCAGCGGTGCGGATACGCTTTCCCTTGAACTCGTCCAGAGTGCGCACCGGCTCACGGCAGAACAGGACGTAAGGCGGGGTGGCGTAGGAGCCGAGATACACGACGCCCTTGTCAGCCCATTCCTGCAGTTGAGTGTCGTTGTTCATGCTGAAGTCCGTCGCGGCAAAGATCATCGCAAGCGGATCAGAGTAGTTGAACCCCAGCTCCTGGATGCTGTTGGCGACAGGCATCTCGGAGGGCGTGTAGACAGCGGCGTGGTGGGCCACCTGCACGACATTGTCACGGATACCTTGAAGATTCGCGCGCGGCGCAAGCAATACGGTGCCGGTGAAGACGTTCGGCTTCAGTTCACCGCCGGACATCTCTTCGACCATTTCGGCCCATTCGATATAGCCATATTTCGAGTGCGGATGCTCTGCTGCGTAGAAGGAATTCGCCGTGAATTCCGTCTCGGCGATGGCGCCGCCGGCCAGCAGGCCCGTCATTGCAACCCCTGTAAGGAACTGTTTTAACATCATTTTCTCCCTGTTTGTCTGAGTCGGTTTTTTTGCTTGTGTGACCAAGCTTGGATTCCACAAAACAAACAGTCAAGTCTGTTTGTTTTTAACGGATGATTGCAGAGCGCATGTTTACGGGCGAGGGCCTGACTCAGTAGACCTCTTCGAGCGCGCAATTCACGTGGAATTCGGCAACGCTTGAATTGTCGGGCATGTCCAGAAGCAGCGCCACCGCATCCGCGATGGCGTCGGGGTCGCTCATCTGATCATGCGGCCGATCCGAAATTGCATGGGCCATGGCGGTATTCACCAGGCCGGGGCAAACCGCCGTCGCGCGGATACCCTTGTCCCACCCTGCTTGCCGCAGGGCATGAGCCAGGCCGACAACGGCGAATTTGGAAACCGAATACAACCCGGATGCCGCCGATTTCACGCGCTTTCCGGACAGCGATGCCAGGATGATAATCCGGCCGCGTTCGCTGCGCGCCAACTCTGACCAGGCCGCTTTTGCCAAGCGACGCGGAGCCTTGAGGTTGATGTCCATCAGGTGGTCGATATCTTGGTCTTCCGCATCGATAATGGAGCCCGGCGTCATGATCCCGGCAGAGGGAATGATCGCATCGACCTGACCGAATTTGGCGAGCGCCTCGGCGACCCAGGTGTCTTCCGTGCCGTGTTCTGCATCGTACTGAAACAGATGACAGCGCTTGTCCGTATCCCAGTCGGGGCTTTCAAGGGATCGCATGCCGAGCGAAAGGTTCCACCCATCCTTGTGCAGACGGCGCGCGATGGCTTCGCCTATGCCGCGGTTGGCGCCGGAAATCAGGGCAGTTCTTTTCGTCATTCTTATTCTCCTTGATCGCGAAACGAGGTCACACGGCCCGCATTATCCTACTGAGGCCCGCAAAACGCGGCAATGGTGCGGGGTTTGTTTATCCGCTTGGGAGGCAAACTGGAACTGCGCCGCAACGCATCCGCGGATCGTCGTGCCGGATGCGCGCGTCTCGCCTTCATGAAGCATTAACCGGTTTCGCGGGAAGTTATTGACCAGACAGGGTTTCGCTGGCTCAATCAAAGCGTGTATTTTCGGGTTAGAGCGATGTTCATGATTGCAGGGTTGCTGGGTTTGATGGCTGTCGGTGCGACGGCTTTTTTCGGATTCGATTTCAGCACCGAGGAGGAGATCGACGCCTCGATGATGCCGCCCGAAAGCATGGATGACGGCACCCCGAAAACCGATCTTCTTGATCTCGCGTTGGATGGCACCGAGGCCGACGCCGAAGAAGAGGTGGAAGAGGATCCTGTCGACGCCGCTGCCGATGGCGTGGTTGAGGAAACCATCGAAGATACCGGCGAAGATACCAATGAAGATACCGGCGCGGATGATACTGAAACGACCGGGGTTGACTTGCCCGAAGAGACCGAGGGCGACGACACCGATGCAGCGCCGGTGGCGGCGGAGCAGTTGCCGGGCGCGCCATTGGGCGAGATCGCCTGGGGCGATGATGGTGAGGATACGCTGGAGGGTGGCGAAGGCGACGACCAGATCAACGGCTATGGCGGTGACGACCTTGTCGAGGGCGGGCCGGGCGATGACCAGCTATATGGTCAGGACGGGCAGGATACCGTTCTGGGCGGCGCGGGCGACGATACGCTGCATGGCGAGGCGGGAGATGACGCGCTGGCCGGCGAGGGCGGCCATGATGCGCTTTATGGTCATGGCGGTCAGGACACGATGTCAGGTGGGGCAGGTGACGATACGCTGCATGGCGGCGAGGGCGACGACCTGCTCATGGGCGACGACGGGGACGATGCGCTGCATGGAGGGTTGGACAATGACACGCTGATCGGCGGGTTGGGGCAGGATACGCTGTTCGGCGGGCCGGGAAACGATGCGATCATAGGTGTGAGCGAAGGTTTCGGAGCGCCGGATTTCGAGGATCAGGATGGCCGCGATTATCTCAATGGTGGCGATGGCGACGATATGATCCTGACGGGCAAGGACGATATCGCGACCGGCGGCGCGGGCGCCGACAGTTTCGTGACGGGCGACTGGATCACCCAGGAGCATCAGGCCGAGATCACCGATTTCTCTGCTGCCGAAGACGCGCTGATGGTGATCTATGACGACAGCGCCGATCCCGATCCCGAGTTGTCCATCGAACCCGACGAGGAGGATCCAGATCGCCAGCACCTTGTGCTGAACGGCGAGCGCATCGCGGTGCTGACAGGCGCGGCGGGGCTGAGCCTGAACGATGTCGCGCTGATTCCCGAAAGCGCACTGGCGCAGGCGCCTCTCGTTTGACGCGCGGCAGGGTGGGGTCTGCCGATTGCCCCTTTTCATTCAGCGTGAATTCTTCTATACGCGCCCATCCCCGGCCATATGCGGGGGATTTCTCCATAGGACCCTGCTGGACGACATCCCGGCTTGCGCCCTCGACCCTCTGACCAGAAGGAGACCCCGATGTCGATTACCGCCGAAGACAAAGACCGCGTCATGAAGGAATATGCGACCAAGGAAGGCGACACCGGTTCGCCCGAAGTTCAGGTCGCCATTCTCACCTCGCGGATTTCCACACTGACCGAGCATTTCAAGACCCACAAGAAGGACAACCACGGACGTCGTGGCCTTCTGAAGATGGTCGCCCAGCGCCGCAAGCTGCTGGATTATCTGAAAGGCAAGGACGAGGACCGTTACCGGGACCTCATCAAGCGCCTCGGCATTCGCCGCTGACGGATTCAGTCCCGACAGAACAGCCAGCGCCCGCTCGCAATCGAGCGGGCGTTTTGCGTTCTCGGGCGGCGCTGGCCGCGTTGTTTGCGCGGCTTCAGGCGGATTCGCGGGGGCGGCAGTGATCGCTGCTTTCAAAATACGCCAAACTCCTGTAATGCGCGGCCATCTGTGACGTGATGCCTTTGACCCCGGGCGCATGGGAATGGATTGGGGTCGGCGGCAATGGGGCCGCCATTGTAACGGGGGGCCGGGATACGCCCGGATATGCCCCAACTAGGAAAACACGATGTTCAAAGAAGTGAAAAAATCGATGCAGTGGGGGGAAGAGACCCTCACACTTGAAACGGGCAAGGTGGCCCGTCAGGCGGATGGCTCTGTCATCGCCACGCTTGGTGAAACCTCGGTCATGGCCAACGTGACCTTCGCCAAGGAACCCAAGCCCGGTCAGGATTTCTTTCCGCTGACCGTTCATTACCAGGAAAAATACTATGCCGCGGGCAAGGTGCCCGGCGGCTTCTTCAAGCGCGAGGCCCGTCCGACCGAAAAGGAAACGCTGACCGCGCGCCTGATCGACCGTCCGATCCGCCCCCTGTTCGTGGGTGGTTTCAAGCACGAAGTGCTGGTGATGTGCACCGTGCTGTCGCATGACCTTGTCAACGATCCCGACATGGTGGCGATGATCGCCGCATCGGCGGCGCTGACCATTTCGGGCGCGCCTTTCATGGGGCCGATCGCGGGCTGCCGCGTGGGTTACGAGGATGGCGAATACATCCTGAACCCCGATGTCGAGGATATGCACGATCTGCGCAACAACCCCGATCAGCGCCTCGATCTGGTGGTTGCCGGCACGAAAGATGCCGTGATGATGGTCGAATCCGAAGCCTATGAGCTGAGCGAAGAAGAGATGCTGGGCGCGGTGAGCTTTGCGCATGAGCAGATCAAGCCGGTCGTCGATCTGATTATCGACCTTGCCGAGGACGCCGCCAAGGAGCCGTTCAACTTCACCCCGCCGGATTATTCCGAGCTTTACGAGGCCGTGAAGGCCGCGGGCGAAGACAAGGTGCGCGCAGCCTATGCGATCACCGACAAGCAGGAACGCACCGCCGCCGTCGCCGCCGCAAAGGAAGCGATCAAGGAATCGTTGAGCGAAGAGCAGCTTGAGGATGCCAACCTGGGCGCAGCCCTCAAGAAGCTGGAAGCCAGTGTTCTGCGCGGTGATGTGGTCAAGACCGGCAAGCGGATCGACGGGCGCGCGCTTGATACCGTGCGCGACATCCGTTCGGAAACCGGCTTCCTGCCGCGCACGCATGGTTCGGCGCTGTTCACCCGTGGCGAAACCCAGGCGCTGGCCGTGACCACGCTGGGCACTGGCGACGATGAACAGATCATCGACGCGCTGCACGGGAATTTCCGCTCGAACTTCCTGCTGCATTACAACTTCCCGCCCTATTCGGTCGGTGAAGCGGGTCGCGTGGGCCCTCCGGGCCGCCGCGAGATCGGTCACGGCAAGCTGGCATGGCGCGCCCTTCAGGCGGTTCTGCCCGCGGCGACCGATTTCCCCTACACGATCCGCGTCGTGTCCGAGATCACCGAATCCAACGGCTCTTCGTCGATGGCGTCGGTCTGCGGCGGTTCGCTGTCGATGATGGATGCGGGTGTGCCGCTCAAGGCGCCGGTCGCCGGGGTGGCCATGGGTCTGATCCTGGAAGACGACGGTGAATACGCCGTTCTGACCGACATTCTTGGCGACGAGGATCACCTTGGAGACATGGATTTCAAGGTGGCAGGCACCGAGAAAGGCATCACCTCGCTGCAGATGGACATCAAGGTCGCAGGCATCACCCCCGAGATCATGCAGAAAGCCCTGGCACAGGCCAAGGACGGGCGGATGCATATTCTGGACGAGATGTCCAAGGCGTTGAGCGAAGCCGGCGACTTCTCGGTTCATGCGCCGCGCATCGAGACGATGACCATCCCCACCGACAAGATCCGTGAAGTGATCGGGTCGGGCGGCAAGGTCATCCGCGAGATCGTGGAAGTGTCGGGCGCCAAGGTCGACATCAACGACGAGGGCATCATCAAGATCGCATCGCCCAACAACGAGGCGATCGAGAAGGCCTATGAGATGATCCACTCGATCGTCGCCGAGCCCGAAGAGGGCGCGATCTACAAGGGCAAGGTCGTCAAGATCGTCGATTTCGGTGCCTTCGTGAACTTCTTCGGCAAGCGGGACGGGCTGGTGCATGTCAGCCAGATCGAGAACCGCCGCCTGAACCATCCGTCGGATGTGCTGCAGGAAGGTCAGGAAGTCTGGGTCAAGCTGCTGGGCTTTGACGATCGTGGCAAGGTGCGCCTGTCGATGAAAATGATCGACCAGGAGACCGGCGAGGAAGTCAAGAAAGAGGAAGGCGCAGAGGGCTGATCCCCTGCCGCTTTCAAAGCAATGGCGAAGGCCCCGGCGCGAATGCCGGGGCCTTTATCGTTTCAGGGAAGATAGCGGCGTTTTGTCGCGGCCAGCATGCGGCCAAGGTAGGGATTCCCCTACGGGACACGGCCGGGATTTTTCCCCATGATTATGATGAAAGTGCCGGTTACCGTCAGGTTTGTAACGAGTAATTTGGTTATAAGTTCCGGCTGCGCCATCACTCACGGAAAGTGCGCAACGGTTTGGCCTCGGCGGGTGTCCCTGCCGGGGCCATTTAATGCGCATCCTCCAAAATCATGTCAGCGGCCTTCTCGGCGATCATGATGGTCGGGGAATTGGTGTTGCCGCTGACGATGGTCGGCATCACGCTGGCATCCACCACCCTCAGCCCATGAACCCCGCGCAGCCTTAACCGTGGGTCGAGCGGCGCGCTGTCATGCGCGCCCATATGGACCGTGCCGACCGGGTGAAAGATCGTCGTGCCGATATCGCCGGCGGCATGGGCCAATTCGGCGTCGTCCTGCGCAGCTGGGCCGGGTTTCATCTCCTCGGGGGCATAGCGGCGCATCGGGGCCTCATCCATGATTTTCCGGGCCAGCCGGATCGCGTTGGCGGCCACCTGACGGTCGCCATCGGTGGAAAGATAGTTCAGCGCGATCTCGGGCGGGGCGGCGGGATCGGGCGAGGTGATACGGATATGCCCACGGCTTTCGGGGCGCAGGTTGCACACGCTGGCGGTCATGCCGGGGAAATCATGCAGCGGCTCGCCGAACGCATCGAGTGAGAGCGGCTGCACATGAAATTCCAGGTCCGGGGTCGCAAGATCGGGGCGCGACCGCGCGAAAGCGCCCAACTGGCTGGGGGCCATCGACATCGGGCCGCTCCGTTTGATCATGTATTCCAGCCCGATCATCGCTTTGCCCCAAAGCGTCGCGGAGAGCGTGTTGAGCGTCTTGGCCCCGGTCAGGCGCCATGAGCAGCGCAATTGCAGGTGATCCTGAAGGTTGCCGCCGATCGCGGGCATGTCGCGCTGCGTTTCGATCCCGTGGTCCTGCAACAGCGCGCCCGGCCCGATGCCTGAAAGCTGCAGGATCTGGGGGCTGCCGATGGACCCGGCGCAAAGGATCACTTCGGCGCGCGCATGGGCGGTCTTGCGACTGCCGCGCTGGTCGTATTCCACGCCCACCACGCGGCCCTGTTCCAGCAGCAGGCGCCGCGTGAGGGCCTGCGTTTCGACCGAAAGGTTCTCGCCCGAGGCGGCGCCCAGAAAGGCGCGCGCGGTGTTGAGCCGCCAGCCCTTGCGCTGGTTGACCTTGAAATAGCCGACGCCTTCGTTGTCGCCGGTGTTGAAATCATCGCTCTCGGGCAGACCGGCGGCTACGGCGGCGGCTTTCCAGTCGTCCAGCACCTCCCAATGCAGGCGCTGGTTATCGACCCGCCATTCGCCGCCCGCGCCGTGCATCTCTGAGGGACCCTCGACGTAATCCTCGGAGCGCTTGAAATAGGGCAGCACATCGTCCCAGCCCCAGCCGGTATTGCCCATCTGCCGCCAGCCGTCGTAATCGGCGGCCTGACCGCGCAGATAAAGCATCCCGTTGATCGAACTGCACCCGCCCAGAACCTTGCCGCGCGGATAGATCAGCGAGCGCCCATTGAGCCCTTCCTCGGGGACGGTGCGAAAACACCAGTCGGTGCGCGGGTTGCCGATGCAGTAAAGATACCCCATCGGGATGCGGATCCAGTGGTAATTGTCGCGCCCGCCCGCCTCCAGAAGCAGCACCTTGTGCCCTTTGCCGCTGAGGCGGTTGGCCAGAACGCAGCCGGCGCTGCCCGCGCCCACGATGATGTAATCCCATTCCATGGCGGAACGATTGACGATCAAGGGCGGAATGGCAAGGCGCCGCGTCAGACGGGCAGGGCGGTGGTGTTGAACACCGTGCGCAGAGCGAAGCTGGATTGCATCTTGGCCACGCTGGGCAGGCGCGTGAGGTATTGGCGGTGGATGCGGGCGAAATCCTCGGTGCTTTCGGCGACCACCTTGAGGATGTAATCGGCCGCCCCCGCCGTCAGGTGACATTCCAGCACATCGGGTATTCGCGCGACCGCCTTTTCAAAGGCTTCCAGCACCTCGTCGGCCTGTGTGGCCAGCGTGATCTCGACAAAGATGGTGGCCGAGACACCCAGCTTGCGGGCATCCAGAAGGGCCACGTAATCGCGGATATAGCCTTCGGCCTCGAGCCGCTGCACCCGGCGGTGACAGGCGCTGGCCGATAGGTTCACATGCTCGGCGAGGTCCGCATTCGAGATACGCCCGCGCCGTTGCAGAAGTTCGAGCAAGCGACGATCCATCGCATCGAGGGCCATTTGAGCAATACCTTTCACCTCTGGGGCGGATATCGTGAAGGATATTCACAAAAAACGTGTTTTGGCGAGGGAAATTTCAAAGCAATTGCGCGGCGGTTGGCGCATCCTGCGCGCATCATCATGGGAGGGATTCGCACATGAAAATCGGTTGCCCGACAGAAATCAAGCCGCAGGAATTTCGCGTTGGCATGACACCCAACGCCGCGCAGGAGGCCGTGGGTCATGGCCATGAGGTGTTCATCCAGGCCGGTGCCGGGATGGGCGCGGGGTTCGAGGATGACGCCTATGTCGCCGCTGGCGCACGCATCATCGACACCGCCGAAGAAATCTTCGCCACCTGCGACATGATCGTCAAGGTCAAGGAGCCCCAGGCGGGCGAGCGCAAGATGCTGCGCGAGGAGCAGTTGCTGTTCACCTATCTGCACCTTGCCCCCGATCCCGCCCAGACAAAGGACTTGCTGGCATCCGGTTGCACCGCGATCGCCTACGAGACCGTGACCGACCGCAATGGCGGGCTGCCGCTTCTGGCGCCGATGTCCGAGGTGGCGGGGCGTCTGGCGCCACAGGTCGGCGCATACACGCTGCAAAAGGCCAATGGCGGGCGCGGTGTGCTGATGGGCGGCGTGCCCGGTGTCGGCCCCGCAAAGGTCATGGTGATCGGTGGTGGCGTGGTCGGCACTCATGCGGCACGCATCGCTGCGGGCATGGGCGCGGATGTCACCGTGCTGGATCGCTCCTTGCCGCGCCTGCGCTATCTTGACGACGTGTTCGGCGACACCTTCAACACCGGCTATTCCTCGGCCGGCCTTCTGGCCGAACATCTGACCGAGGCCGATATGGTGATCGGGGCGGTGTTGATCCCCGGCGCCGAGGCCCCCAAGCTGGTGCGCCGCGATCAGTTCCCGTCGATGAAGCCGGGCGCAGTGCTGGTGGATGTGGCCATCGACCAGGGCGGATGCTTCGAGACCTCCAAGGCGACCACCCATGCCGATCCGATCTACGAGGTGGACGGGATCATGCATTACTGCGTGGCCAACATGCCGGGTGCCGTGGCGCGCACTTCGACCATCGCACTGGGCAACGCCACCATGCCCTTCATGCTGGCACTGGCCGACAAGGGCTGGAAACAGGCCTGCGCGGACGATCCGCATCTGTTGAATGGCCTCAATGTCCATGCCGGGCAGCTGACCTATTACGCAGTCGGCAAGGCGCTGGGCATCGACGTGATCTCGCCCGAAAAGATCATCAAGAGCT
>CAZMZS010000068.1:0-14634 GCA_964570675.1 uncultured Roseovarius sp.
AAGGATTTCGTTGCCGCCTGGACCAAGGTGATGAACGCCGACCGCTTCGATCTCGAAGCCTGATCGGTCACAATAATCGGGCGCGGCGCGGGTTGATCCCCGCGCCGCGCTTTTTTGTGGCGCAGGGCGGCCAGCTTTTGCGCCGTGGTGCTGGGAAAGAGCGGCGCACAGACGTGCCAAGCGGCGCGCCGCTTGCTTTGCCTTGCAGGTCGCTCATCCCGCTTGTGTCAGCATTTCACCCGCTCCATCGCCGGATCGTAAAGCGGGTCGAGCCGCACCGCGCAGGGCACGCGCTCGGTTGCGACCTCGAGCTCGTATTCGCCGCTCAGCACATGGGCGCGGTCGATGGGGTCGGGGCTGCGCACATAGCCATACCCGATCGACTGGTTGACCGTGTAGCCAAAGCCACCGCTGGTCAGCCAGCCAACGCGCTCGCCGTTGCGATAGATCGTCTCGCGCCCCGAAAGCACGATATCGGGGTCGGCGGTGAAACAGGCGAGGATCTTCTTCACGCCCTGGTCGCGCTGCGTCTCGGCGGCCTCGCGGCCCTTGAAATCCATGTTCTTCTTCAGCTTCACCGCCCAGGCAAGCCCGGCCTCGGCGGGGGTGTGATCGGCGCCGATATCCGAGCCCCAGGCGCGATAGCCCTTTTCGAGCCGCAGGCTTTCGATGGCGCGATAGCCCGCATCGCGCAGCCCGAAGGCGCGCCCGGCTTCGTTCAAGGCGTCATAGACCGTGGTGGCGTATTCGACCGGCAGGTGCAGCTCCCAGCCCAATTCCCCGACATAGGTGACGCGCAAAGCCCTGACCGGGCAGCCAGCAATGCCGATGGTCTGCGCGCTGCCGAACCTGAAACCCGCGTTGGACACATCATTTCGCGTGACCTGTTCAAGGATGTCGCGCGCGCGCGGACCCATCAGCGAGAGCACCGCGTAGGCCGAAGTTACATCGACAAGCTGCGCATTCATGCCTTGCGGGATGTTGCGCGCGATCCAATCGAAATCATGGGTCGCGAAACCGGTGCCGGTGACGATGTAATATTCATCCTGCGCCACGCGCACGCATGTCAGGTCGCATTCGATGCCGCCGCGGTCATTGAGCATTTGCGTATAGATCAGCGAACCGACCGGCTTGGAGACATCATTGGCCGCGATCCAGCTTAGCGCCGCCTCGGCATCCGGCCCCTTGAGGGTGAACTTGGCGAATGAGCTCTGGTCGAACAGGACGGCGGCCTCGCGGCAGGCCTTGTGCTCCTCACCGACGGGATCGAACCAGTTCTGGCGCCCGAAGCTGTAGATATCCTTTGCCTTGGAGCCATTGGTCGCGAACCAGTTGGGCCGTTCCCAGCCCAGCTTTTCGCCGAAACAGGCGCCTTTTGCCAACAGCCGGTCATAAAGCGGTGACTTGCGGCAAGGGCGGCCCGAGCTGTGTTCTTCGAAAGGCCAGGCCATCGTGTAATGCTTGCCATAGGCTTCGACGGTGCGGGTGCGAACCCAGTCGGTATCGAAATGCGGGCGGCCAAAGCGGCGGATATCCACCGGCCACAGGTCGAAGGGCGGCTCGCCCTTGGCGACCCATTCCGCCAGCGCCATGCCCGCGCCGCCACCAGCGGCGATGCCATAGGCGTTGAACCCCGCGCCGACGAAGAAATTCCTGAGCTCAGGCGCCTCACCCAGGATGAAATTCCCATCGGGCGTAAAGCTTTCGGGGCCGTTGACCAACTGCTTGATCCCGGCGGTTTCCAGCGCGGGCACCCGGCCCAGCGCCAGTTCGACCAGTTGCTCGAAATGGTCGAAATTGGAATCGAGCAGCGTGTAGTGAAACCCCTTGGGAATGCCGTTCACCGCCCAGGGGATCGGGTTGGGCTCGTAGCCGCCCATCACGAGGCCACCCACCTCTTCCTTGTAATAGGTCAGCCGGTCGGGATCGCGCAGCGTCGGCATGTCCGATGTGACGCCCTCGATCTGCTCGGTCACCATGTATTGATGTTCCATCGGCACCAGCGGCACGTTCACCCCGACACTGGCGGCGAAATCACGGGTCCACTGGCCGCCGCACAGGATCACCTTTTCACAGGCGATAAAGCCCTTTTCGGTCATCACCCCCTTGATGACACCGTCCTCCAGTTCGATCTTCGTGACCTTGGTATCCTCGATGATGGTCGCACCCGCCTTGCGCGCCCCCTTGGCCAGCGACAGTGTGATATCCGAAGGATTGGCCTGCCCGTCGGTGGGCATGTAGGCCGCGCCGACCAGATCGTCGGTGGTCATCAGCGGCCACAGTTCCTTGGCCTCGGAGGGTGTCAGAAGCTGCATCTCGAGGCCAAAGGAATGCGCAGTGGTGGCCTGCCGCTTGACCTCGGTCCAGCGTTCCTGATTGCAGGCAAGCCGCAGCCCGCCATTCATCTTCCATCCTGTCGCCTGGCCGGTCTCCTGTTCCAGCGTGTTGTAAAGATCGACCGAATAGCCCAGCAACTGCGTGATATTGGCGTTCGAGCGCAACTGCCCCACAAGCCCCGCCGCGTGGAATGTCGTGCCCGAGGTCAGCTTTTTGCGCTCAAGCAACACGACTTCGCTCCAGCCCAGTTTCGCAAGATGATAAGCGGTCGAGCATCCCACGATGCCGCCGCCGATGATGACGGCCTTTGCGCTTGCCGGAAAAGTGCTCATTTTGGTCCTCGCATAGATTGAAAGCCGGACAGCGCCGTTTCGAACCGCGACAGGTTCTTGTCGGTATAGGCGGCGTAGTCGAAGTCGATGTCCGAATGGATTTCCGAGACCATGCTCCACATCGTTTCCCTGAGAAGCGATGCGCATTTCATGGCGTGATAACGGTGGTTCAGCTCGTCGGTCAGACCCGTGCCGAAATAGGTTTCAAGCAGCCAGCGTTCCTGTTCGGGATTGAGTTCGCTGTTCGAGGCCAGACCCGCAAGATCAAAGAGCGGCGAATTGAACCCGCCATATTCCCAGTCAAGCAGCCAGAGCCGCTGGCCGTCATCAAGGAAGTTGGCGGCCAAAAGGTCGTTATGCCCCAGCACCAGCCGCACCGGGCCGACCGCGTCTTCAAGTTCACCCGCAACGCGCAGCAAGCCGTCAAGCCGCCCCAAATGGCGCGACCCGGCTTCGCGCAGCGTGGCGGCATAGTCGCGCAGCACGTGAAAAACCCAGAAGGTCAGAACCGGCCCGCGCAGATGCGCCGCCGCCTCGGAGTGGCAGCGCTTGAGCATCGGCACGATCCGCGCCAGCATCGCATCATCGCGCACATCTCCCTCGTCAAGCGTGCGCGCCTCGATATGCTCCAGCACCAGGATTCCCGGCTCGGTATGGATGATCGCAGGGGCGATACCGATGGCCTGCGCGGCGCGATGCACCGCCTGTTCGTTGAAGCGCATGATCTGGTGCAGCAGTATATCCTGCCCGACCCGCACCACGTAGCGGCGGCCCTGATCGCTGAGCGCGACATTGAAATTGGTGATCCCGCCGCCCAGCAGTTCGGCCTGCTCGGGCGCTGTCCAGATCGACAGGGATGTCGCCCGCTCAAGGGCGGCTTTTTCGGCGTCGTTCATTGTTCAAGTCCCATTTTTCGGCGCATGCGGCTGGCCGTTGCCGACAGGATGCGATCCGCGACAATGGCGATGAAGGCGACGGCCAGACCCGCAACGATGCCCTGGCCGGTATTGGCCTTGGTGAGCGCGATATAGACCTCCTGCCCGAGGTCGCGCGTGCCCACGAGAGCGGTGATCACCAGCATCGAGAGGGCCAGCATGATGGTCTGGTTCAATCCCAGCAAAAGTTCGGGAATGGCCATCGGCAGCTTGATGCGCCAGAGCACCTGGCGCGGCGTGCAACCCGAGACGAGCCCGGCCTCGACAAGCTGCGGATCTACGCTGCGGATGCCGTGGGCCGCATAGCGCACGGCGGGCGCCATCGCATAAAGCACGACCGCGATCATTGCCGAGAAATCCCCGACCCGGAACAGCATCACCACCGGGATGAGATAGACGAAGCTGGGCAGCGTCTGCAGCGTGTCGATGAAGGAGCCGACCACGCGGTTGGCCGTGTCATTCTGTGCCGCCATGATCCCCATCGGGATACCGATGGCCGAGGCGATCAGAACCGACACCCCGCAAAGGTAGACCGTGATCATCGCCTTGTCCCATAATCCCACCATCGCGATCAACGCGGTCAGGGCCCCTGTCAGGGCCGCCAGCCCAAGGCCGCCAGCGCGCCAACCGATCAGCGTCATCACCATGATCCCCCAAGGCCATGGGATGCCAACGAAGAACCGTTTGACGGGCAACAGGAGGTAAGACAGAAGCGCGGTCTTGATCGCTTCGAAAACATCGAAGAAATGCACGTTGATATAGCCCATGAAGTCGGACCAGAAGGCACCGGTCGAAACGGTCGCCGCGTCGGGATAAGCCTGCAGGGCAGGCGAGACCTGCGACAGAAGGTAGGTGCAGATCACTACCATCAGCACCGTCGCCGTCCGGGGATGGCGCTGGAACAGGTTACGATTTGGGTCGGACGCGGGTGTCGCGACATTGCGGCTGGCGAAAGCCTGGCTCAGCCGGTCGAGCGCGATCGCCATGACGACGATCGCCAGGCCCGCTTCGATCCCGCCGCCGATATCAAGTCGCCGGAGCGCGCTCAGCACGTCAAAGCCAAGTCCGCCGGCGCCGATCATCGAGGCGATGATCACCATGTTGAGCGAGAGCATGATCACCTGGTTCACGCCCACCATCAGCGTCGGCGCTGCCGAGGGCACGATCACTTTCCACATCATCTGGCGACGCGTGCAGCCGACCATCACGCCGACATCGCGGGTTTCATTGGGCACCCCGTGCAGAGCAACGATCGTGACCCGCACCATCGGCGGCATCGCGTAGATGATCGTCGCCACGAGAGCCGCCACCGGACCAAAACCGAACAGGAACAGGATCGGCACAAGATAGGCGAAGACAGGCACTGTCTGCATGAGGTCCAGCAATGGGCGCAGCAGCCGCTCGAACAGCGGCGAGCGATAAGCCATGATGCCCAACAGCAGCCCCCCGACCGACCCGATCGGCACCGCGATCAGCACCGACGCCAGCGTCACCATCGCGCTGTCCCACTGGCCAAAGACCGCAAGATAAAGAAAGCATGCCCCGATCAGCGCCGCCAGTTTCCAGTCGCGCGCGTAATGGCCCATCGCGACCAGCGTCACGATGATCGCGATCCAGCTCAGGGGCGGCGCGATCTGGACGGCGGCATTGCCAAGCCCGGTTGAAAAGCCGTCGATCAAAAGGTCGCGCATGAAATCATAGGGAATCTCGATCAGCGTCGAGATGAATCGTGTCACGTCGCGAAAGCTGAACAGACCGAAACCTGCATCTTCGACCAGCCAGCGCATGAAGGCGCTGATGCGGGCCTCGACCGGCAGTATGTAGGCGCTTGGATACTTGATGATCCAGCGCGCATCGTAAGCCTTGTAGAGATCCCAGGAATAGCGCGACAACAGCCATGTCGCCGCGAACAGCGCCAGCCAGAACCACCCGTTGCGCCCAGGAAGATGATCGCGCAGCCCTGTCATGGGGCCGGTTTCCGACCGATCAGCACATCAATGACGGCCTGCCCACCGATACTGCCAACCACGTCGCCTTCGGCGTTCACCACCCGGAACGGCAGGGGGCTGGCCTCGACCTTGTCGGCAACGGCCTCGATCCGCTGCGTTTCGGGCAGATCGCCCGCCGTCTCGCCCTCGGGCGCCCCCGGGGTCATCACGCTGCGCAGCGTCAGCACCTTGGAGCGTGGCACATGGCGGGTGAATTCGCCGACATATTCGGTGGCCGGGTTCAGCACCAGTTCTTCGGGGGTTGCGACCTGCACGACCCTGCCATCCTTCATCACCGCGATATGGTCGGCCAGCCGGATCGCCTCGTCGAAATCATGGGTGATGAACACGATGGTCTTGTGCAGCATCCCCTGAAGGCGCAGGAACTCGTCCTGCATCTCGCGCCGGATCAGCGGATCGAGCGCTGAAAACGGCTCGTCCAGAAACCACAGGTCAGGCTCGACGGCCAACGAACGCGCGATCCCGACGCGCTGCTGCTGCCCGCCCGACAGTTGCCGGGGATAATAGGCCTCGCGCCCCTTGAGGCCGACCAGTTCGATCACCTCGCGCGCTCGGGCCTCGCGCTTGGCCCTTGGCACGCCCTGCACTTCCAGTGGAAAGGCGGCGTTCTGCAAAACGGTCAGATGCGGCAAAAGGGCGAAGTGCTGAAACACCATGCCCATCTTCCGGCGCCGGATGTCGATCATCTCCTTGTCGGTCATCGACAAGAGATCTCGGCCCTCGAACAGGATTTCGCCTGCGGTCGGCTCGATCAATCGCGACAGGCAGCGCACCAGCGTGGATTTGCCCGAGCCCGACAGCCCCATGATCACGAAAATCTCGCCTTGGCGGATTTGCACGGTGGCATCGCGGACCGCCCCGACAAGCCCCGCTGCACGGATCTGCTCGGAACTCAGCGCGCCACCATGGCGCTTGTAGGCATCCTGAGCACCGGCGCCGTAAAGTTTCCAGACGCCCCGGCAATCCAGCAAGATCGGTTTTTCCATCTTATCCTCGGGCACTGGCGCACAACCCCGGTCGCGCCGGGGAAAGGGCGGTTGGTCGCGAATGGAAGGTCCGGGCGCAGGCGCAGCAAGGCCCGCGCGCCGGTTGGGTCATGCGCCCGTTCAGTCGGCGATCCAGGACTGCCAGGCCGAACTGTTGTCGGCGAGCCATGCATCGCTGACCTCGTCCAGCGACTTGCCCTCAAGATCGACGGCGGCGACCATCGCGCCCATGTCTTCGTTGCCGATGGTAAACGCCTCGACGGCCTTGGCTGCACCCGGCCATGTATCGGCAAGACCCGACCATGCCACTTTCCAGATCGGCCCCGTCGGCTTGCCGCAATCATAAGCCGCGTTCGGATTGATGCCCGCCGAAGGGTCATTGTAGCATTCGGACGAATAGGGCGGGAAGGCCACGAAACTGCCCTCGTATTTGGTCGGCGCCCAATGCGGCGCGTAGATCCAGAGCACGATGGGCGCCTTGCGCTGATAGGCGCTTTCAAGTTCGGCGAATAGCGCGGCATCGGTCCCGGCATGGACCACTTCGAAATCAAGACCCAGGGCCTCGATCCGCTCTTCGTCGAAACCGCCCCATGTGACCGGCCCGCCAAGGTAACGGCCCATCGGCGCGGTCTCGGGCGTTGCGAATTCACGCGCGCAATCGTTGAGCGCCTGCCAGTCGGGAAGACCGGGGCAGACATCCTCCATGTAAGAGGGATACCACCATTCCTCGATCGCCTGCATGCCGGTCTCGCCCATGTTGACGACCTGCCCCGTGCCGACGGCCTCGTCCATCGCCTCGCGCCCGGTGGTTTCCCAGATTTCCATCGCCACATGCAGATCGCCGCTTTTCAGCCCGGCGAATTGCGCGATGTAATCGGCCTGCACGTATTCTACGTTGTAACCGGCCTCGGCCAGAACCTTGCCCATGATGGTCGTGGTCAAGAGCTGACCTGTCCAGTCATGCATGGTGAGCTTGATCGGCTCTTGTGACTCGGCCTGGGCAAAGGCCCCGCCGGCCATCGCCAGCCCGGCGCATGTTGCCGCCGCAAATGTTGAAAGACGCATTCTAAGAACTCCCTGTGTTTTTGCTTATTGGCCGACGGCCTTTTTCACAGCCTTCGATTCGCCGCGCCATACCAAACAATTTTCAACAGCGTATCTTAGTTTTCAATATTTATTTTTGTTTTTTGTGGTTTTTGTGTTGGTATTTGATGGATTTTGTGGTTTTTTGCCTAAAAATCCACAGGGTCGCAGCGGAGTCCGACATGACCAACCCCTCGACGCAGACCCCCGCCGACGCCCGCGTCCTGCCCGCCTCGCAACGCGGCGCCGAGATCATCGACCTCGTGACGCGCGCCGGGGGCAGCATGCGCATCCAGTCGATCGCCGAGGCCCTCAACGTCTCGGAGGAAACGGTGCGCCGGAACGTGCGGCGGCTTTCCGACGAGGGGCTTGTGCGCAAGGTACATGGCGGGGTTCTGCTCCAGCATGGCTCGACCGAGTTGAACTTCGCCCAGCGGATGGCCGAGAACCCCGTGCCCAAGCAGCGCATCGCGGCCCATGTGGCAGGGCTGATCAGCGACGGCAGCTCGCTGTTTCTGGATGTCGGATCGACAACCGCCTTCATCGCCGAGGCGCTCAGGGCGCATCAGGAACTGCTGGTGGTGACAAATTCGGTCGCCGTCGCCTACAGCCTCGCGGCACGCAACAACAACCGGGTGTTCATGCCCGGCGGCGAATTGCGCGGTCATGACGGCGGCGTGTTCGGCGCGAATGTGCTGGATTTCGTGCGCCAGTTCCGCACTGATTTCGCCGTGCTTTCGGCGGCGGCGATCAATGCGCGCAACGGGTTCATGCTGTTTGACATGGAAGAGGCGCTGTATTCGCGCGCGATCATGGCGAATTCGACCACAAGGATCCTGGCGGCGGATAACAGCAAGTTCGGCCGCACCGCCCCGATTGCCATCGGCCCGCCCGCATCGGTCGATTTGCTGATCTGCGACGCCCCACCCCCCGAGGACATTCGCGAGGCCGCGCAGGGCTGGGGCACCGAAATCGCTGTTGCCGACATGGCCGGGGGAAAAGTGCGTGACTGATCTGGACGACCTGCGCCGCCGTCTGTCCGCCGCGCTCGACATCACCGAGGCAGCCAGCCGCATCTCGCTCGCGCATTTCAACCACGCGCTCGACATCATCACCAAGGACGATGAAAGCCCCGTCACCATCGCCGACCGCGAGACCGAACAGGCAATCCGTTCCCGCTTGCAGGCGGACTTTCCCGATGACGGCATATATGGCGAGGAATTCGGCAACCAGGGTCTCGACAAGGCGGATATCTGGGTTGTCGATCCGATTGACGGCACCCGGTCGTTTATCGCGGGTGTGCCGCTTTTCGGCATGTTGCTGGCGATGACCCGTCAGCGGCAGCCGGTTCTGGGGGTCTGCCGCCTGCCCGCGATCAAACAGGTCTACGCCGCCGCGCGCGGGCTGGGCGCCACCCGCAACGGAGCGCCGATCCATGTGTCGCGCCAGACCGCGCTTGAGCGGGCCATGCTGTTCATCAACGAGGGCGAGAAGATACACGCCGATGCGCCGCATGTGTTCGAGCGGCTGATGGCGGCGGGCAAGCTGCGCCGTCTCTCCTATGACTGCCAGCCCCATGCGCTTGTCGCCAGCGGGCAAATCGACGCCGTGGTCGACTATGACCTCAAACCCTATGACTATTTCGCGCTGGCCCCGATCATCACCGAAGCGGGCGGCATCATCACCGATTGGCAGGGCCGCCCACTCGACTACGATTCCGACGGGCGCGTGATCAGCGCCGCGACCCCCGAATTGCATGGCGAACTGATGGCCCTTCTGGCATGAATACGTGCGCGCCCGCCTCTCAGCGCCGACCCAGCGCACAAGTGCCGCGCACCTTGCGACCATCGCGAAAATAATCCTTCATGCCTGTGGTGTCGTCACCCAGTATGAGCGCGTGGTCGATCCAGGTGACATCCATGTCCAACGCCTCGGCCATGAATTCCGTCGCGCGGCGGCTGGGTACGCCGACCACAGTATGCGACTGCCCGGCAGAGGCGGGCACGGCATTGAGTGGATTGGACACCTCTTCGCGCAACAGCTGAATCATGGCGTTGTCGACCATGATGAATTCGCTGTCGATGATGATGATTTCCGGCTCAAGGCGCTTGGCAAGCGACAGCAGCCGCAGGTGATCCATGACGTGATAGAAGATGCCGTAGACCGCAACCACATCGAACCGCGCGCCCTGTGCGACAAGCGCCTCGAGTTCATCAAAGAGATCATTGCAATGCAGCGCGACCCGCTCCTTGAAACCGGTTTCAGGAAAGGCCGCAAAACGTTCGATCAGTTCGGGTCGGGCCTCTACCCCGTGAACATGCGCGGCACCCGCCCCAGCCAGCGCATAAGACCAGCGCCCGTCATGGCAAGCAAGGTCCAGAACGCGGGCACCTTCGATTTGCGGCAGGAACGGACCGATCAGCAGGTCATGGCGACGATTGAGCCGATGGACGGTGGTCTCGTTTTCCGAATAAGGCGGGATATTCCCCATGAAATTGAAAAAATCCACCATCCACACACTCCCCAGTTTGCAAGAAACTTTAGACGCATACTGCAAGTATAAAAGCAACTTTGGCGTGCACGGCCAGACAAACCTGCGCTCCGCTGCGAAAAAAACGGGCATGGAGGCCAAAAGCCGCCACGCCCGCCAGTCGGAGAGAACAGGTTCAGCCCGCGCGCACCGCGGCCAGATGGCCCGCGAAGGCCGGGTCGCTCATCAGGGCCCTGCACCGCGCGAAACGGTTGACGGCGTAAGCCCAGAAATCCTCGGCCGGGTTGTTGTCGGCGTGCTGAATCAAACCCCAGAGCGTCCACAAAAGATCGCACATCGCCTTGTAGATCACTGTCCGCCCGATCTGTTCCGCGCTGGGGGGCGCGCCGAAATAGGCGGTCAGCATCTCGATATCCTGCGCATCGCTCAGCCCGGCCTCGACCGACAGGTCGCCAAGATCCCAGAGCGCATCATTCATGCCGGAATATTCGAAATCCACGATCCACATGCGCGCGCCATCATCAAGGAAATTCTCGCAAAGCGGATCGCAATGGCTTGGCACCAGATCGCCGGGATTGTCGGCCAGAAGCTGCTTGATCGGTGCTGCCTCGGCCACCACGCGCTCATAGCCCTCGGGCAGCTCGATATCCTTGGTCGAGAGAACTTCGAGATAGTCGTCGATCATCGAAAACAGCTCGAAGCGGAACTGAAAAGGCGTATCTGCATCATGCAGTTGCCTGAGCGCCGCGCCCGCGCGCGCCGCCGCACCTGGGCGGCTGGCAAAGAGATCGGGCGTCATGGTGACGATCCCCCCAATGCATTCGCAGACCATGTCGCCGGTTGCTTCATCCGCCCAGATCACGCGCGCGCAAACCCCGGTTTCGGCGGCGATGCGGGTGTTGTGGATTTCGACTGCCCGGTCGATATAGGCCTCGGTCCCCTCCCCAGGAATGCGAACGATCACGCTCTGCCCGCCGGTCTCGACCCGGTAGACAAGGTTGGTCATCCCGCCCAGCCGTTCGATCTGACAGGTTTCAGGCGCAACCTGTTCAAATCCCGGGACATTGCGCAGAACCGCGATCACGTTTCCCTCATTCTCGTCCCTCATTGTTTCGTCTCCCCTGTTGTGTCACGCCTTGAGGCGTTCATTGGCCGGGTCGTAAAGCTGTCTATCGACCCGGCGGATCGCATGACGCGCGCCGAAAAGCTCCAATTCGAAATCGCCATGCTGCGCCAACGCATCGGGCAGATAGCCAAGGATAATCGTCTGGCCGACCGTGTGACCATAGCCCGCGCTTGAGGCGACGGACACGGTCTTGCCCCCATGCAGGATGGTCTCGCCGCCGGTGATGGGCAACTTGTCGTCGCAGACAAATGTGCAGAGCCGCTGGCGCGTACCCTCGGATTTCTGTTTCTCAAGCACCGCGCGGCCGGTGAAATCGCCCTTGCTTTTAAGATGCACGCGAAATCCCAGCCCGGCCTCGATCGGCGTGTAATCGGGGGTGATATCGGCGCTCCAGTAGAGATAGCCCTTTTCGAGGCGCAGCGATTCAATCGCGCGATATCCGACATCGCGGATGCCATGCGCCTGCCCCGCCTGCCAGAGGCAGTCATAAACATGGCGCGCGAATTCGGTGGGGATATGCAGCTCCCAACCGAGTTCGCCGACATAGCCGATCCGCACGGCCTGCACATGGGCGGCGCCGACGATGATCTGCTGCGCGGTCGCGAATGGGAAGGCAGCGTTGGAAACATCGTGCTCGCTGACCGCTTGCAGCACCTCGCGCGCTTTCGGCCCGCAAATGTTGATCACCGCCCGCGCCGACGTGACATCGTTCAGATAGACCGAGCCGTCCTGCGGCAGTGCGCGGCGGATCCAGTCACTGTCATGCACACCAAAGCCCGAGCCGGTGACGATATAGAACCGGTCCGGGCCGGTGCGGGTGATGGTCAGATCGGCTTCGATACCGCCATGTTCATTGCAAAGCTGCGTGTAGATCACGCTGCCGACGGGCTTGTCCATGTTGGACACCGCGATGCGCTGCAATACCTCCAGCGCGCCGGGGCCGACCATCTCGAATTTCGAGAAGCTGGACTGGTCGATCAAGGCGACGCCCTCGCGCACAGCCTTGTGTTCCAGGGCGGCATATTGCTTCCAGCCGGGGTCGATGAAGGCAAGCTGATCGACGGGCTCGACACCTTCAGGCGCAAACCAGAGCGGGCGTTCCCAGCCATTCTTGGACCCATAGACCGCGCCATGTTCCTTCAGCCGGTCATGAAGCGGGCTGAGGCGCAGGTTACGGGCGCTTTCGGCCTCCTGCCCCGGATAGCGCATCTTGTAGTGATGCGCGTAATGCTCGACGGCGCGCGGATACATGAAGGCGCGCGTCGCGTGATGCGGGCTGAAGCGGCGCACGTCGAGCGGCCAAAGATCAAGGCTGGGGCGCCCGTCGACGATCCATTCGGCGATCATCTCGCCCGCCCCGCCGCCCGCCGCGATCCCGTAAAGGAACCCGGTCGACAGCATCAGGTTGTCGAGTTCCGGCGCCCAGCCCATGACGAAATCGCCATCCGCCGAATAGGGGATCGGACCGTTGATGACCTGCCGGATGCCGACCTCGTTGACCACCGGCGTCACTTGTCCCGCCATCTCGGCCAGCGGGGCGAAACGATCAAGATTGTCGGGCAACAACTGGCGGATGAATTCTCCGGGGATGCCGGTATCGCCGAATGGCAACGTGCCCTCCTCATAGCCGCCGATCACCAGCCGCCCGCCCGCATCGGGCTTGTAATAGACCAGCCGTTCGGGATCACGCAGTGTGGGCAGGCTCTTGACCAGCTCGGGATTGGGCAGCGGTTCGGTCACGATATACTGATGCTCGACGGCGCAGGCGGGAACCGTGATCCCCAGCTTTACGGCCAGTTCGCGGCTCCACATCCCAGCGGCCAGGATCACGTTCCCGGCCTCGTAATCGCCCTCGGATGTCATCACCCGCGTGATGCGGCGGTTCACGATCTCGAAATCGGTGACCTTAACGCCCTGACGGATCTGCGCGCCATGTTTGCGCGCACCCGCCGCGATCGCCTGGCACAGGCTGGCGGGATCCACATGACCGTCCGAGGGAACGAACGCCGCTCCCTCAAGGCCGGTGGTGGCGATATAGGGAAACAGCGCCTTCGCCTCGTCCGGAGTGATGATCTGCATGTCGAGGTCGAAGCTGCGCGCCATCGTCGCCAGCCGCTGCGCCTCCAGCATCCGCTCTTTGGTGGCGGCCAGCCGCAGGCTGCCAACCTTCTTCCAGTCGAACGCCATGCCGGTTTCGGCCTCAAGCGCATCATACATCGCCACCGACCGCTTGAGCATCCGCGTCGTGTTGCGCGAAGAGCGCAGCTGCCCGACAAGTCCTGCGGCATGCCATGTGGCGCCCTCGGTCAGCGCGGCCTTTTCCAGCAGAACGACATCCTTTTCACCCGATTTGGCAAGGTGATAGGCAATCGAGCAGCCAATGATACCGCCTCCGATGATCAGGTGCTTTGCCGCATGCGCCGTCATGTCCGTCAGACCTTTCGATGAAACTCGCTCATCGAAATACAGCGTCAATTTCAACATAAATCAACATATTTAATCGCATTTATTTGCTTTTTGTTGATTTAAATCGCCAATTTCCGCTCAACTTCCCCCAGAAAACCACCTAAACTGAAGCTGTCATGTCAAAATACGAACACGATATTCTCAGCACGGTGAACCTGCGCGGCACGGTTTCGGTCTCGGAACTGGCGCAGATTCTCGATGTGTCGGACCAGACTATCCGCCGGATCGTCAAACCGCTCGTTGAACGCGGCGAGCTGCGCAAGGTGCATGGCGCGCTGGTCAGCACCCAAAGCGTGATGGACCCGCCCTTTCTGGCGCGGATGCATGAAAACCGCGCTGCCAAGGCCGCTATCGCCAATAGCGTCGCGCGGCTGATCCGGGACGGCGATTCACTGACCATCGACACCGGCTCGACCTCCGCCTTCGTGGCGCAGGCGCTTGAAAACCGGCGGAACCTGACGGTGGTGACGAATTCCGCCTTCATCGCCAGCAAGCTCGCCATGATCGAAGGAAACCGGGTGTTCATGGCCGGCACGCAACTGCGCAATCACGATGGCGCGGCCTTTGACCGTAACGCCTTTGACGTGATCGCCAGCGCCTCGGTCGATTACGCGATCCTGTCGGCATCCTCGGTGCATCCCGCACGCGGCTTTCTGGCCTTCGATCAATGCGAGGTCGATATCGCCCAGGCGATGA
This sequence comes from uncultured Roseovarius sp., assembly GCA_964570675.1. Taxonomy (GTDB): domain Bacteria; phylum Pseudomonadota; class Alphaproteobacteria; order Rhodobacterales; family Rhodobacteraceae; genus Roseovarius. The sequence goes on from CAZMZS010000068.1 coordinate 14,462, forward strand.
TGGAGGTCTCGGCCAGCACGGTCATGGCCGTCGACCACACCAAGTTCAAGGAAAGCGGCGCCAAGGCATCGCTGCGCATTCCAGCGCTTTCACCCGAAGACAGCGTGGTCTGCGACAAGCGCCCGGATGCGGTGTTCGACGACCTTCTGAACACGCAGAGTTTCATCGAAGCC
>CAZMZS010000069.1:0-7975 GCA_964570675.1 uncultured Roseovarius sp.
GGATTGCAAATCCGTGTACACCGGTTCGATTCCGGTACTCGCCTCCATTTTCTTGCGACCTCTTTGCGCTCGTTCTAGCGCTCATTCACCGTAGTTATCGGTGATCTGTACAGTATCATGACGACGCTCGGTCATGATCTTGCACGATCCAGATACTGCGGATCCTCCATGCGCAAAATAACTAAGCGTTGGATAAAAAGCGGCATGCGCCGCTGCCGTGATCCGATAGGAAAACAGCGGTTACCCGAGCAAAAAACCGGCGTTCAGTCCGGCTCGGAAAACGCCTCGCTTGCGCGCAGGATCGGGTTGAACAGATAAGTGAACACAGTGTTCTGCCCGGCATCCAATTCGACCGTGGCCTGCATGCCCGGCCGTATGAAAACCTCGCCCTTTGGGCCGGTCAAGGTCTGGCTATCCAGTTCGACGACGATTTCGTAATAGGGTTCAGGATCATTTTTTTCCGGATCAGTCACGGTGTCCGCGCTTACATGGATCACTGCGCCGGCCAGACTGCCGTAGTCTCGATAATCAAAGGCCGTCAATTTGACGCTTGCCCGCATGCCAACAAAAACCGGCCCAATATCCTGCGGTTTGATCCTCCCAGCAACCACCGGCGCATCGTCGAGCGGAATGATCTCGAGGATTGGGCCACCCGGGGCGATCACGCCGCCTGCCGTACGAACGACAACGCGATTGACGATCCCTTCCATGGGAGCTCGCAATTCGGCCCTCTGAACCTGGGCGGCCCGAACGCGCAACTGCTGGCGGACCTGGGCCAATTCAGCCTGCTGTTCGGAGAGCGCCTGCATCCGGGCCGCCTCGACGCCAGTACGATGTTCAGTGATCTGTTGTGCGACCGTCAGAACCGATTGCTGAACACGGATCAGATCGGTTTCAGGAATCGCCCCCCTTTCGACCAATGGCTTCAGCAACAGTAACTCTGCATCGCGCGAAGCCTTGATCCGGGACAAAACATCCAGCGTTTCGCGATATTGGTCCATCCGTGCGACAAAAAGGCTTTGCTCTGTCTGGGCCGCTTGAGGCGCCCGTTCCGCAAGAACTCCGGGGATGATGAGGCTACCGGACTGCTCAGGGTTCGCTTCGGCTTGAAGGCGTAGGATCTGCATTTCAAGCAGGGCTTCACGACCCAGCAATTCATCATATGCGCTGCGAAAGGCGGTGTCGTCCATCTGGGCCAAAAGCTGCCCCTTGTTCACCATGTCTCCCTCTCGGACAAGTATCGACTGGACAATGCCCCCCTCAAGATTCTGGATGCTCTGCGTGGCTTCGCGCGGCTCAACCCGGCCCGTGCCGCGCACCACGGCATTGAGCGGCGCATAATAACTCCAAAGCAGGAACGCCAGGATAACCCCGATGACGAGATACACGACATTGCGGGACTGCGCGACAGAAGGCGCAGTATTGTCTATCACGCCCAAAGCTTTCATTGCGCGCCCTGCGAGGCAGGCACTCGGGGACCGGGAACGCCAGAACCGACGCGCGTGAATTTTGCCAAGATCTCTTCCTTGGGCCCATGTGCCAGCATGCGACCATCCGCCAACACAATCACCTCATTAACCGCATCCATCAAAGCCATCCGGTGCGTACAGATGATCGTGCTGCGCTCGGCAAGCCAATCCTTGAAGCGCGCGACGAATGTTGCCTCGTTTCGGCTGTCCATCGCAGCTGTCGGTTCATCCAGAAGCACGATTGATGGATTCTGCAGATGCAATCGCGCGAGGCCAACAGCGGCACGCTGCCCCACCGAAAGACCCTCACCGCCATCATGAATCTCAAGATCCAGTCCTCGCGTGCTGCAGGCGATCAACTTGCCCAAACCGGCGAAGTCCAGCGCTTCAAACAGACGGGAGTCACTGACTTGCGAAGCCCCCATCGACAGGTTTTCGCGCAAGGTGCCCTTGAATAGGCGCGGCTCTTGCGGCAGGTAGCCAATCGCTTGGCGCAGATCATCCGGATCAATTTGCTGCGCCTCAAGGCCATCAACCAGATAACTGCCCTGATTGGGGACATATAGTCCTGCCAATATCCGCAGAAACAAGGATTTCCCCGACCCGTTTTCGCCCAATACCGCGACGCGCGCGCCGGGCTTGAGTTTGAGATCCGGGATAACCAGTTGCACATTCTCCACCCCGGGATAGGCGCTCCGGATATCGCGCAAGCGAAGGTCGCCTGCAATATGCGTTCGCCGGATATAGCTGCGCGCGGCATCACGATCCTGCGGCGCCTTGGCGATAACCTCCAGCCCCTCGAGCGCCGCTGTCGTGTATTTCCAGCGAGAGAGTATCCCAGACAATTGGACGATTGGTGCAAGGGCCCGACTGGTCAGGATAGATACCGCGATGATACCGCCAACAGAAAGGGCGTCAGCGAAGAAAAGATAAACCCCGCCTGTGATCGCGGCGACATAGGTCAGCATCTGAATCGAAGATGATAGAAACGAAAGCCCTGCCGACAGGCGCCGATGCCGCGAGCTTTGAAGGGCGTTCAGCGTTGTCACCTCTTCCCAGTTGCGCTGGAACAAGGGCGCAAAGCGATGGCTACGCAGGGTTTCAAGCCCATAGGCCGTTTCGGTCAGAAGACGCAGCGCAGCGGTTGTTCCTCCGAGCATGTCACGCGACAGGGCATGAATACGGTGTTGGAAAATCAAACCTGCAATGATCATCAGCAAGGCGCCCAACCCAACGATCACGACAAGCGGACCGGCGATCGCGTAAATCACCAAAAGGAAGATCAGCACAAAGGGCAAGTCGGTGACGACACCTACAGCAGAAATCGCAAAGAACTCTTTGACCGAGGCGAATTCGCGCATGGAACTGACCAAAGAGCCCGGAGGCATGGGCCGCTCGTCAAGACGCAGGTTTATCAGCCTCTCGTAAAGATCGCGGTTCACGGCAATTTCGATCTCGCGGCCCGCATTGTCGATCAGTCGCGCCCTCGAGATTCGTAGTGTGAATTCCAACGCGATGGCCAGCGCGGCACCGCTGGCCAACACCCAGAGCGTTGCCTCGTTCTGGTTGGGCACAACCCTGTCATAGACCTGCAAGGCAAACAGCGACACCGCAACCGCCAGCAGGTTGGCAAAAGCCGAGGACAGCACGACATCGAACACCCGGCCACGCATCGGTGCAAAATGACGCCAGAACCAATGCTGGTTGGGGCGCTCTCCGACATGGCGCTCGGCCAAGGCATCAAGACGCGGAAAAAAGGATAGCGTTTCGCCGGTGTATCTTGCCGCAAGAAGCTCTTGGGGCACCAGCATCCGTGCATCGGAGGCAGGTTCGGCCACCACGAAATGCTGGCCATCGGCTTCACGACCGATGACCAGAACGTAACGCCCATCTCTCAGGCGCAAAAGGCACGGGGTCTCGACCCGAGACAGGCGCACCGACATGTGATGCGACAGCTCATAGCCCAAATTCCCCAAGGCCCGCGCCAGCAAGGGCATGTCCATCCCACTCGCAGCGCTCGGCAATCCGGTCCATAGACGATCGACCGTCACCGGCTGGCCCAGATGCGAGAGGTAGCTGGCTGCGGATCGGTCAAGACCGGAATAGCTGACCTGATCCAGGTCGGTCGCTATGGAAATCCGGCTGGACTGCTCAAGAACCAGTGGCCGTGCAGCCCGTCCTCTGCGTTTCCAAAACATGCTCAATCCAGATCGATATTGGCAGCGGAGAGAGCACCGTAAAGGCGCGCGCCCTCGATACAGTTGCGCTCCAGCGCGCCGCGGGTTTCGGCAATCGCAACAAGGTTGGCATTGCGTTCCACCTCAAGACGTACCGCCTCCGAGATAGATGCGGCACCGGCCAGAAACCGATCCTCGAACAATGCAAGGCTGCGTTCGGTCGTCTGCACAAGCTCGCCATATTCCCGCAACGTGTTTTGCAACGCCTGCGTGTCGATCTCCAAACGCTCCAGTTCGCGCGCCAGGTCCAGACGCGCGGTGTTGAATCCACGGTCCGCGGCGAGCGTTCTCTGTCTTGCCGCCTCGACCCTGAGGCGCCCACCTCCACCGGCCAGCGAGCCACCCTCAAGCGCAATCCGCGCATTGTCCTGCGGTGCGCCATCGGTTCCGGTCGTCAGATCCGCAGCGGCGATGATGCGCGGAAACAGGCTTTTCCGGGCTTCCTGCTCGGACATCTCGGCCAGTTCGACCGCCAGCCGAGCCCGCATGAGAGCTGGCGCATGATCACTTTTCTGCGTTGGCTGGCATGCCCCCGCCAAAGCTGCGAACCGCAGGTCCGGCGCCGTGTCCAACCGAATACCCGCATCGCGCAAAAGACGGGCACGCGCATCGGTCAATTTTGCCCGCTGGCGGATCATGTCGCGACGGTTTTCCTGTCGGCTCACATCCAGAAACAGGGTATCGCCCTGCCCCGTGACACCGGATTGCACGCGATCAACCTCTTGCATGGCAAGTTGCATCAGCCTTTGCTCGAGATCCTGGCGCGTAGCAATGATCTCGTTGGCCTCCACCGCGTCGACATAGGACAGCAGCGCGTCGCGCACATCTTCGTTTCGCTCCTGCCAGAATTGAATCTCAGTCATTGCCCGGGAAATATCGGCCTTTTCCCGCCGTGTTCGGGTCTGGCTGAAATCATAGATCATCTGCGTGACGGAGATGCCGAAGCCAGGATCGACCGCCCCCAGCCCGAACGAGGCCGTAGGCCGTATGCGCGGGAACCATGCTGCACTCTCAGCGGCGCTATCGGCCTCGGCGGCCCGCAGCGCAAACAGGGTGGGCGAACGGGCAATCGACATCCGGTTGGCCTCAAGCGCAATCTGGCCAATCGCCGTGTCGCTGCGCAGTGCAGGATGCCAATCGTCAAGGTATGCGCCGTCAAGCACATAGGTCGCGCTCAGCGCGCCACTCTCCTGATCGTCTTTCGCCAACGCCTCAGAGTCGGACTGGCCGCCGTGGACTTGAGATGAAAACTGAGCTGGACCGCCCTCTTGCGGAACACAGCCCGCCAGAAGGGCGAAAACAGCGAATGCGCCAGATGTGCCGCGCAGTTTGCCCACAGCGAACTGCCTGCTAAACCGGAACGGAGGACCGTATACCGTCGAACCTGCTACCATTTTAACCGCCTCACGCCTCGCATGGTTCACAACGGTCGTGCCATGCGATGTTTAAGGGAAAAATTATCAGACCTTCCGTCAAACGCCACAAGTTTATTCCTAAGTTCCGGATTGTGTCTCTTTGCCGACACGCCACGCGGCCATGAGATAAGACGCGCAACAGCAAAGGGCGGCCTCCGATGAAAGGGGCCGCCCTGAGGATCCGACCCGGATCAGGCAAGAGTGACGGTGATCTCCTCATCAATGATCAAGGTCGCACCATTGCTCGCCTCGTAGATATCGAAGGTCTGCCCCTGTATCGACTGATCCTTGCCCGTGTCCTCAAAGCCCGAGGCATCGACGGTATCGTTGCTGTCACCGACAATGATCAGCTCGTTGTCCGCATCCGTCAGCGCGATTAGCGACGTCTCATCCACCGTCATGGTCTGTGCATTCGCCCCGTCATTCATGTCGATGTATTCGAGATCGGTTACATCGACATTAGGGCCTGTCAGATCCAGGGACACCGCCTCGCTGAGCAGTATGAACCCGTCGGTATTCGGCGTTCCAGACTCGAGCGCCGCGACGCCTGTCGTATCAAGGCTTGCAAGGGATCGGTCATCGCCCGCGGTTGCCCCGTTGCTATCCGTATCGCGGTAATCTGCGACACCATCGCCATCGCTATCGGTCGCACCTTCATACTTGTCCCAGATGCCATCGTTATCGCTGTCGATATCAAGCCAATTGTCGATACCGTCCACATCGACATCCGCCGCATTGCCGAATTCGCCGGTCACGGTGATGGTTTGCACCCCGATGCTGCCCGGATCATCGGTGTTGGTGTTCGAATTCTGGAATGCCGTGCCGATGGTCACACCTTCCGGACTGGTTGCGTCAACCGTTGGCACCGCATTCGGTGTGGCATCGAACCCATCATTCAGCATCGCGGCGAAGATGTCAGACCGGGTCGTTCCGTCGCTTTCGGTGACCAACAACTGAACCGTTCCGTTGACCAGATCGACAACCAGTTCCGGGTCTCCCTCACCATTGAACGGCGCCCAGGGAAATCCGAAGGCAACATCGCCATCACTGTCGTAGCCGGCCATGCTGTCAAGGCCGGCATAATCAGACGCGTCAAACGACACGATCACCACATCGTCGATCTCGACATAGAGGCCATCGTCGAAATCAGTGATCGAAATCCCGATGCTCAGGTCTTCGACCGTTTCATTCCCCACAACCTCGGCGCGGTAGTTGAAGAACGAGACAGTGCCAACACCCGCCCCGGCACCGGTATCGATCAGGTTGCCTGACTCACCCGGTGCTGTCGCGGTGATGTCGATCAAGCTGCCTGACGAATTATCGGTCGTCGTCGAGCTCGAATACCCTGGGCTTGGTGACGCGATGTCCATGTTCACTGCCGGGTCTTGCGCAGGATAGCTGAGGATCGATTCAGATTCCGTCGCGGCTTCCGTCGTGTCCGGAAGCTCAAAGGCGGCCGGGTCCCTGTCATAGCTGATGATCGGCGTCACAAAACCGCCAATCCCCGTCTCCGCGTTCACCGCGGAGGTCAAGCCGGTGACCTCCCAGGAGATTTCCGATATGCTCTTGTTCGCGTCGAGACCGGCGAACGAAACCGTACCAGCAGCCTGGGCATCATTCGGCTGCGTACTCGATGCATCCGGCGTTCCCTCGATATCACCTACGGCATTGAAACCGTTCTCGGTGAATGCACCTAGCCCGGTCAGGCTGCCGCCGGCACGAGGCGCATTGAAATCGTTGGCTTGCGACACGGTAGGAACAAGGTCCGACGCCGTCGATCCATCATCATAGGTGACGGTGAAGTTACCTATATTCGTCCCGAGGATCATGTTGTCGAGGAACAGCTTGATATCCGTGATTGGCTGGTCGAACGCGAGTGTGTAGGTATCTCCGACATTCGCTTCGTTCGATCCCTCAGGATAACGGAAACCGCTGGTTGTCGACCTTGCGCCATTACCGCTGAAGGTAATCAGGCTCGGTTCTGGTCCCGTCGTGCCCGGAATGGTCGTTTCGATCGGACCGCTACTATCCGCCTCGACCGCGATCAGGCGATCGATCACTTCAACCTCGACCGGATCCGGCGTGTCCCCGTCATCGTCGGTGTCCGACGTATTCGCTACGCCATCCCCATCAGTATCTGTGAAGGTTGTGACAGGCGCGGATGGCTCACTGACATTCCCCGCCGGATCCGTCTGCGTCGCGGTCAATTCCGCCCCATCCGTGATCGGGCTTGCCGCCACGAATGACCAATTTCCATCTGTCCAGACCGTGGTGCTGCCGATTTCCGTAGTGCCTTCCCGCACCGTCACCGTAGCCCCGGCCTCACCCGTTCCGCTGACCGTATTGGCCTGATCGGTGATACCCTCGTTGATGGTCGGCGCAGCCGGCGCGGCGCTGTCGACGCCCGTCAGGGTTGCCTCCGCCGCGTTGCCGGCTGCATCGGCCACCGTGACCGTCACGTCGGTCCCATCTTCCAACGCGCTGTTCGCAATCGTCAGCTCGTCGCCCACCAGCGCGAAGTCCGTCGGCAGCGGATCGCCGCTCGCGCTCTCCCACTCGCCCGTGTCCGCATTGCGCTCGATCTCCAGATCCACCGCCTCGGTCGCGCCATCCGGCACATAGCTCACCGTCGCCGTCTCGGCATCCGTCGGCAGGCCAACCACAACGTCGCCGTCAACCTGCTCAACCGTCGGATCAACCGGCGCGGTGTTGTCCACGCCCGTCAAGGTCGCATCCGCCGCGTTGCCCGCAGCATCCGCAACCGTCACCGTCACGTCGGAGCCTTCCGCCAGCGTGCCATTCGCAATCGTCAGCTCGTCGCCCACCAGCGCGAAGTCCGTCGGCAGCGGATCGC
>CAZMZS010000069.1:8075-14162 GCA_964570675.1 uncultured Roseovarius sp.
AAGGTCGCATCCGCCGCGTTGCCCGCAGCATCCGCAACCGTCACCGTCACGTCGGTCCCATCTTCCAACGCGCTGTTCGGGATCGTCAGATTGCCATCCGCGTCAACCTCTGTTCCCTCCGGCGCATCACCAGGCAGAACCCAAGCATCGCTCTCGTCGCGCGTCAGAACCAGATCGACAGAAGCATCCGCACCCGCAGGCGTGTAACTTACCGTTGCCGTCTCGGCCCCCGCAGGCAAATCGATCGCGACATTGCCATCCACCTGCTCGACGCTCGTCGAGAACAAGTCCGCAATCACCTCATCCAGAAGCGCCTGCAACTCGGCAACCGTATCAGCGCCTTCAGGTTCGGCGTCGCGAAGAGCTTCAAGGAAACCCGCCAGATATGGAGAGGGCTCGGCCAGACCTGTGAGGCCCAAAGCAGAGAGGTTTTCCTCGGTCAGCTGGTCGGCAACATCCTGCGGGATATCAGCGCCCGCCTCGAGTGCCGCAAGATCTTGCGCGGCACCTGAGGTATCCACCAGCGTTTGGAAGCCCTCAATCGTTTCTGCGTTGGGGTTGGGGTCATCACCAGTGGACGTCCCCTCGAGAGAGTCCTCAAGGAGGGCGGAGAATTCCGGCTCGGCTGTCTCGCCTTCGCCATCTACCTCTGGCGTGCGTTCTACACCCAAGCTGGGTGCGCGCAACAAGTCGGCTTCGTTTTCGGTCTGACCCTGATTATTGAATTCGAATTCCCGCGCACCTTCCAACAATTTTGTCCGAACGTCAGATTGTGCCTGGGAGGAATCATCGCCTGCGTCATCAATCGCGGAAACGAACTCCTCGATCGTGGCGTCCGGATCTCCTTGGTTGAGCTTGTCTTTGCCCGACAACATTGCCAAGACCTGACCGTAGTTTTCGCCCTCATCGATATCGCCATCGGTGTCGTTGAAATCTTCGTCGAAGATATCCTTGGGCACGACACCGTTCATGTCCTCCAAGCCAAAACTGTCCTCGACCTTCTGAATGCTTTCGGCAATCTCCTCCGAAGAGATACCACCCTCGGGGATCGTTCCATCAGGCCCTACGCCGGCAAGACGCGCCGCCACCGTTGTCACAGGGTTGATGTTCAAAGACACTCTGGTCGTGCCGTTCGGCTGCGGATCACCCGCGCCGATACCAGCAAGATTCGCGTTGAGGTCGATATCCGAGCCAGTCGCTTCATCACGGTAATCAGGGTCGATATTGGTGTCGCGCATGATGGCGATCACGTTGGGAATCGTGCCCTTCAGGGTAACCGAAAACGACCCATCGGCGTCCAACGGAATACCTGCCTCAATGAGCTTGCCATTTGAGTCGTAGATATCCACAACCAATCCATTGCCGGGGATAACGGGCCCAGCCACGAATGAACCTGAGATCACGGTGTTCGAATTGGACCCGCCTCCGGAAGGGGCTGCGAAGAAGGGCAAGGCATCTCCGCCACTTCCACCTCCCATAAGAGCCAAACCCACGCCCCCAGCGCCAAGACCACCCAGGGCAAGACCAAGATTCCCTCCATCTCCGATCAAGGCCGCGCCAGTGGACTCGTCGACAAGGAGAGGTTCCAGAGGTGAAAAGGTAGAAGAATTCGCCAGAATGGATCCTGCGGCGTCAGAGCTGCCGCCAAAGGCGTAAAGGGCTTTGCCATCAATCATTCCGATCGGCGCCATGTCGGCCGGCAGCTCGATCACCCCGCCCAAACCATCCATCGAGAAAAGCGTATCTCCGAGGAAGTAATCCTGCAGAACAACTTCTGTGCCATCCGCATAAAGCAGGACGAGGTCGTTGCCCTCCCGAACCGCCACATAGGGTTGCTCGCCAAGGCTGCCTGACCCGTCGACCACTGTCACACTGTCATATGCTTGGTAGTGCTGCCCCGGGATTATCGAAACGGAACCCGAACGTACTTCCAGACGGATCACAGAATTATCAAGCATTTACGCAGTCCTTGCACTCGTTAAGACACAAAAGCGGGGCTAAAATGCGAAAACTGTCTGCCGAAGCCCTACCCACTCCCGGCATGATTTTCACTCAGCCGGCCCGTCAAACGCAGTATGATGTTCGCTTTCGCGTGTACAGGGGGAAAAAAGGATAGGTGATATCCAAAAGATAGGTGACGTAACTTCAACGACTTAACCATGCGGCTTCGGAAAAGTAGGAAAAGTACAGAAGATCAAAGGGACATCCGAGAACAACCTCGTCTCTGCACCTGCGCGTATCACGCAGACGCGACACATTGCCAAGAATTACCATCGGGCCTTGAACGCAAAGGCTGCCCGCGCCTCTCGATTGAGCGGTGCAAACACTTACGACGTGCACTTCTCCCGAAACGCTGCCGCAGGCCGATCCCGTGACGTGGCTGCAAAAAAGCTCGACGTTACAGCCGCCCATGACATCTCAGCCAGCCGAACTGAGCGCAAATCGACATCTCCCGAAAAGCCACGCGCGTTCGACTGTGGCGGCGGGTTCGTACTGACAGACCAAACACCACTGAAAGGGTTAACGGCCCGAAGACGAAGCTTGCCAATCAACCGAGGACGCGAGGAGCCGCATCAACATGGGATGATCACTCAAAGGAGGGGCCACGCCAATTTCAGTCTGCTGTCCAAGGTGAGCTAAACAAGCCCATATGCCGTTCTCGCGTTTGGATCACAAAAACATTCCGGATTGCCAAGCCGTGTATACCGGTTCGGCTACGCTCCTCGCCTCCATTTTCCTCAGAATTTCGAAGCAGATATTCAATCGCTTGTCCGGTATCCATAAGCAGTCGATCTGCGGCAGGCGATCGCATCGGCTATCACCGTTCAGAAATACTCAAAATCATCGGATCGCTTTCAGCTCACGCAATAATCGATCAGGTGCCTTCACGGGGCGGCAAAAATTGGTCTAGAACACTGCGTTCCACTTACTCTGCCGCATCCTGCGTCTGTGAGTCCATCGCGGCCAACTCGCCCAATGTGACGGGCTTCAGGGGCGGACGGATACGGAAATGACCTGTCTCGTCAGGTGTCCGCCCATTCGCCTTGGCCAAAAGCGCGGTGACCGTCAGGCCGCAAAACCGCCCCTGGCACGGCCCCATGCCCGCCCGCCCGAACGCCTTGGCCTGGTTGGGCCCAAGACAGCCCAGGCTGGCATAACGGCGGATGTCTCCGGCGGTGATCTCCTCGCAGCGGCAGACAATCGTGTTGTCCGCGGGCGCGAGCGCCTCGACACAGGGCGGATAAGCGGCATCCAGAAACGCGCGCGGTGCGCGTTCGCGCGCCAGCGCGGCCCGCAGCGGGGCGGCCTGTTCCATGCAGGCCGCGGGATCAAGACGGCCCAGTTCCTCGGCGATCTTCAGCGCCGCAAGGCCACCGGCATATTCCGCCGCCTTCGCCCCCCCGATCCCGGCTCCGTCTCCGGCGATGAAAACGCCCGCAACGTCGCTCTGCCCCCATTCATCCAAGGCCGGGACAAAGCAGTTCTGAAAATCGTCCCATTCGTGACCGACACCAAGCGACCGTGCGGCCTGCGTGTTGGGCACGACTCCATGATGCAGGAAAACCGTATCGCAAGCGATCCGCCGGCTGTGACCCGCGCTGCTGAAGGTAACGGCTTCGGCCCGCGTCTCGCCCTCGATGGCGATCCCCTGCGCGCCGGTGAAACGCGGCACGCGGGCGCGCCGGATCTCTGCCAGCATCTTCATCCCCTTGAGCAGATAGGGCCATCCGCGAAGCGCCCCGCCAAGGTGGCGCATGGCGCTGATAATGTCGCCCCGGCCTTGCGTTTCGATCATCGCGGCGGGTGGCGTACCCGCGCGGATCATCTGCGCGGCAATAAGGTAAAGTAGCGGCCCCGAGCCCACCAGCACGGCATTGCGCGCCAGAACGCCTGATTGCTTGAGCAGGATCTGCCCCGCACCCGCCGTCATCACGCCCGGCAGGGTCCAGCCCGGCAGCGGCATCGGTCGCTCAAGAGCCCCCGTCGCCAAAAGCACGCGCGCGGCGGCGATCTGTGCTCCCTGTCCGTCTTGGCTGTAGGAGATGCGAAAACCTTCCTCTATGGCCCAGACCACCGCACCGGGCAGGTGATCTATGTCTGCGCGGCGCAGCCCGTCGGTCAGGGTTGCGCCATGCTTGTAATCCTTGCCCAGGATATCGCCGCGCAGCGCGGCGGCGCGGTCCACATCGCGATAAATCTGCCCGCCTGCGCGGGGCTGCTCATCAAGGATGCTGACGCTCAGGCCCAGCTCGGCGGCCCTGGCCGCCGCGGCCATGCCTGCAGGCCCGGCACCGATAATGACAAGATCACGCCGGATCATCATGCGCCTCCGCCTCATGCGGCCGGTTGATCCGCAGCCCTGGGGATACCTCGGTCATGCAGGCCTGCCGCACCACGCCGTCGATCTCGACAAGGCAGTCGTAACAGGCACCCATCATGCAGAACGGCGCGCGCGGCGCGCCCGTGACCTTGGTGTGCCGGAACACCTCCACGCCCGCGGCCAGCAGGGCGGCGGCCAGGTTCGCGCCCTCGCTCAACAAGAGCGGCGCCCCGTCAAGACTGACTTCGACGCGCGTACCGCCGTCATCGGGTTCAAGAAACGGCGAAGCGGTCTTCACTGAACACCTCCAGATCCGGGGCCGCATCGCTGCCTTCCAGCCAATCGGGCATCAGGCGCGCATGCGCGGCGGCCAGCGTGATGCCGCTGTGGCAGGTCACAAGAAAAGCCCCCGGCATCGTGGCGCTTTCCTGATAGATGGGCAGCCCGTCGGGCGACAGCACCCTCAGCGCGCCCCAACTTCGGACCAGCTGCGCCTTGGCCAGCGCGGGGTAGGCGGCGATCGCCTTTGCGGCCAGACCCGAAAGCCCCGGCTGCGTCACCCGGTCGTCCAGCCCGACCTCTTCGTTGGTGGCGCCGATCTGTATGCCGCCCTCGTCGACCTGACGGGCAATCAGCGAGGGGCGGTTGATCAGCTTGGGCAGTTTCTCGGTGATCAGCACCTGCCCGCGCTGCGCGCGCACCGGCGCCTTGAATCCCATCCGCGGCCCGAGCTCTGCCGCGCCAAGACCCGCCGAGAGGATCACCTTGCCGACCCGGACGATCGTTCCGTCCGCACAGGCGATGCGAAATCCGTCGGGCTTGGTCACGTCAGTCACGGTCTTGCCGGTCAGCACACGGCCACCCATGCGCCGGACATCGGCGGCCAGCGCCATGAGCAGCCTGAGCGGGTTCGCATGACCATCCTGGTGATGCAGAATCGCCCCCACCACCTTGGGGCCGATATGGGGTTCTTCCTTGCGCAGCGCATTATGACCCAGCACCTCGTAAGGGTAATCGCCTCCCAACTGCGCTTTCAGAGTCTCGTATTTGGCCAGCTTGGCTTCAAGCGCCTCCTCCGAGAAATGCAGATCGTAACCGCCCCTTTGTTCAAGCGGCACGTCCTGTCCGGTATTGGCGCCCAGTTCCTTGGCGAACTCCGCCCAGATCGCGGCGGATTGCTGTGACCAGCGGGCATAGCGAGGCTGGTTCATGCCCTTGGACTGAACCCAGACCAGACCGAAATTCCCGCGGCTGGCACGGAACGACCCGTCATCGCCATCCAGAACCGTCACCGTCAGCCCGCGCCTCAACAGGCCCCAGGCCAGCGAGAGGCCGACGACCCCGCCTCCGATGATGGCATAATCGGTTTCCATGTCCGCGCCCCGATAGAAAGGAAACGGGCGGGGCGGCCTGAACCGCCCTGCCCCATGCTCGCTCAGTTGGCTGCGGTGGCAACCTTGTCAAGGATCGCCTGGCCCCAGTCGGCCCCGACATCCTCCAGAACGGCGGGCCATACATCGGCGCGGGCTTTCGCGGCCATCCCGGCCAGTTCCTCGTCGCTCAATTCAACGACGGTGGCGCCCAGTTCGTCAACCAGACGCTGCTCGTTACGGCCCTGATCGGCCTGGGCCACCTCCCAGCGGGTCGCCTCGAAGGCCGCCGCCTGCTCTTTCAGCGCGGCCTGGTCCTCGTCCGAGAGACCAAAAAGGCTCTCGTTGGAGATGATCATGTACCAGACCTCGAAATGCGTGTTGGCCGGGATATAG
>CAZMZS010000070.1:0-14047 GCA_964570675.1 uncultured Roseovarius sp.
GGTCAGGAGCCGCGTTTCGTGATCAACTTCCAGAACTGCGTCCACTGCAAGACCTGCGATATCAAGGACCCGACCCAGAACATCAACTGGGTCACGCCACAGGGCGGCGACGGCCCGAACTATCCCAATATGTGACGCATCACGCACATTCTCGCGAGCGGGGCGGCCAGCGGTCGCCCCGCATTGCCTTGTAGGGCGTGTCATACTAGGTTCGCTGAATAATCCACAGAGATCCGAGGCAGGCTGTCGTGACTTCAAAAACCCTTTGCGCCTTGATCACCGCCGCATTGTTGCCGGTGACGGCGCCGCCGGTGATGGCCGACGAGGCCATCGGCGCCTATCTGTCGGCCCGTCAGGCCCGCTATGAAAACGACTTCAGCGCAGCGGCGGAGTATTTCACCAAGGCGCTGACCGAAGATCCGTCGAACCCCTTCATCCTCGAGAACGCGGTCTTCGCGCATATGGCATTGGGGCAGTTCGATCAGGCCCTGCCGATCGCGCGCAAGATGGAAGGCGACGATCTGCAAAGCCAGATCGCACATATCACCCTGATCCAGAACGAAGCGCAGAACGAAGACTACGACGCGCTTCTGGATCGCATCGAAGACAATCGCGGCGTTGGACCGCTGGCCGACGGGCTGATCGCGGCCTGGGCCCATCTGGGCAAGGGCGACATGAGCACCGCGCTCGATCATTTCGACGAGGTGGCCGACCAGCGCGGGCTGCGCAGTTTCGGGCTGTACCACAAGGCCCTTGCCTTGGGGTCGGTGGGCGATTTCGAAAGCGCCGACGATATCTTTGCCGGCGACGAGGACGGCCCCCTGCAAAGCACCCGCAGCGGCACGATGGCCTGGGCCGAAGTGCTCAGTCAGCTGGAGCGCAACGACGACGCCGTCGCATTGATCGACGAAGTGTTCATCGCCGATCTCGACCCCGAGGTCGCACAGCTGCGCGAACGCCTGACAGCGGGCGAACAGGTGCCTTTCTCGCGCATCCAGACGGCACGCGACGGGCTGGCCGAAGTGTTCTTTTCTCTGGGCCGGGCGCTGATGTCGGATTCGGGCGAGGAATACACGCTGCTCTACGCCCGTGTCGCCGAACAGCTGAACCCGGCGCATGTGGATGCGATCCTGATGTCCGCGGAACTTCTCGAAAGCCTCGGACGCTATGAGCTGGCGACCGACACCTATCGCCGCGTGCCGCGCGACAACCCGTCCTTCCATGCCGCCGAACTGGGCCGCGCCGAAAGCCTGCGCCGCGCAGGCAAGACCGATGCCGCAATCGAGGTGCTCAAACAGCTGGCAGAAACCCATCCCGATCTGCCGTCGGTGCATGTGGCCTCGGGCGATCTCAACCGGCAGCTTGAAAACTACGGGGCCGCCGTGGCCTCCTATGACCGTGCGCTTGAAATCTTCAGCGCGAACGAAACCGATCAGTGGTTCGTGCATTATGCCCGCGCCATCAGCTATGAGCGGCTGGACCAGTGGGACAAGGCCGAGGCCGATTTCCGCCGCGCGCTGGAACTCAATCCCGGCCAGCCGCAGGTGCTGAACTATCTCGGCTATTCGCTGGTCGAACATCAGATCAAGCTCGACGAGGCGCTGGAGATGATCGAACAGGCCGTCGCGGCACAACCCGAAAGCGGCTATATCGTCGACAGCCTTGGCTGGGCGCTTTACCGGCTGGACCGCTACGACGAGGCGATCGGCCATATGGAGCGCGCCGCCGAACTTATGCCGGTGGACCCGGTGGTCAACGATCACCTTGGCGATGTGCTGTGGGCGGTCGGTCGCAAGACCGAGGCCACCTTCCATTGGAAACGCGCACTGTCCCTGATCGACCCCGAAAGACCCTCTCCCGATATCGATCCCGAACGTATCCGCCGCAAGCTGGAGGTCGGGCTGGACAAGGTTCTCGAAGAAGAGGGCGCGCCGCCGTTGAAAGTGGCCAACGACGGTGATTGAGGCCTTCGCCCCGGCCAAGATCAACCTGACGCTGCATGTGACGGGGCAGCGCGATAATGGCTATCACGAGCTCGACTCGCTCGTGGTGTTCGCTGATATCGGCGACCGGATCGGGATCGAGCTGGCCGAAACCTCCGAACTGACCGTCGAAGGACCGATGGCCAATGGCGTGCCCGAGGATGACGATAATCTGGTGATGCGGGCCGCGCGCCTGATGGGGCTCGATGCCAGAATCCGCCTGCAGAAATTCCTGCCCAATGCCGCGGGCCTCGGCGGCGGCTCAAGCGACGCGGCGGCGGTGCTGAGGGCGCTTGCGCAGCTTTCGGGGCGGCCCGTGCCCGAGGACGCGCTGTCGCTCGGGGCGGACGTGCCCGCCTGCCTTCAGGCGCGCGCCGCACGGATGCGCGGTATCGGCGAGTCGATCACCCCGGTCACGGGCCTTCCCGCGCTTCACGCGGTGCTGATAAACCCGGCCGCGCCGGTTGCCACGCAATCCGTGTTCCAGCAGCTTCAAACCAGAGCAAACGCGCCAATGCCCGATGAACTGCCGCCGCTGGCCGACGCGGGCGCGGCGGTGGCATGGCTTCGTTCCATGCGCAACGACCTTGAAGCGCCCGCCCAAGCCCTGCAGCCGGTGATCGGGCAGGTCATCGAGACGCTGTCGGCCACGCCGGGATGCCAGCTTGCGCGCATGTCGGGCTCTGGGGCGACCTGTTTCGGCCTCTACAACGATGCGGAAACCGCCGCATCGGCCGCTGGCCGCCTGCGCGAAGGATTTGCGGGCTGGTGGGTGGCAGCGACCCGGCTCAACGCGCCTAGTTGACCCGCGCCACCACGTAATCGGCGATATCGGCCAGCATCTTTCGCACCGGATGATCCGGCAGCGTCTCGATGGCGGCGCGCGCCTTTGCGGCCCATGCCAGCGCATCGGCGCGCGTGGCCTCAAGCGCGTCATGCTTCCTCAGCAGGTCCAGCGCATGGTCCAGATCGCCCTCCTCCTGCCTGCCCTTTTCGATGGCGCGCGCCCAGAAGGCCCGCTCCACTTCATCGGCAAGAGCAATCGCCTTGATCACTGGCAGGGTCAGCTTGCGCTCGCGGAAATCATCACCGACATTCTTGCCGGTGGCGCTGCTGTCGCCCTGGTAATCCAGCAGATCGTCAACGATCTGAAAGGCGATGCCAAGCGCGTCGCCATATTCATAGAGGGCCTTGATCTGTTCCTCGGGTGCCTCGGCGATCACGCCGCCAACCTCGGTCGCCGCCGAAAACAGCGCCGCCGTCTTGCCGCGCACCACCTGGAGATAGACGCCTTCGTCGGTGGCCAGATCACGCGCAGCGCTCAGTTGCAGCACCTCGCCTTCGGCGATCACGGCGGCCGCGTTCGACAGGATGTCGAGCACCCGCAGGCTGCCCGGCTCGACCATCAGCTGGAACGCCCGCGCGAACAGGTAGTCGCCCACCAGCACGCTTGACTTGTTGTCCCACAGAAGGTTGGCGGTTGGCCGGCCGCGCCGCTGACTGCTTTCGTCCACCACATCGTCATGGAGCAGCGTGGCGGTATGGATGAACTCGACCGTGGCGGCCAGATGCACGTCGAACCCGCCGTCATAACCGCAGAGATCGGCGCTGGCCAATGTCAGCATCGGGCGCAGCCGCTTGCCGCCCGCTTCGACCAGATGCGCCGTGACCTCGGGAATGCGCGGCGCGTGACGCGAGGCCATGCGCTCGCGGATCAGGCTGTTGACGGCATCCATCCGGCTGTCTAGATGCCGGGCCAGTTGTTCATGCGGTTTCGTCGCGGCGTGGTCCAATCCCATCACACTCCCGTCACACCTGTCGACAAGTCGCCCCCGGTGCCCTTAAGTCATCCCCATGAAACAGTTGCTCAGCACCAACGATCCCACGGCCATCGCTTTTGCACGCGCCTTGCTTCAGGGCGAGGGTATAGACTGCTTTGAAATGGACGTAAACATGAGCATTCTAGAAGGCTCTATCGGGATTCTCCCCCGCCGCCTGATGGTGGCCGCACGGGATTACGACCGCGCCCGCGCGGCGCTGGTCGACAACGGGATCGACGTGAATGGCTGAGGGCTGGCCCGAGGACCGGCTGAGCACCGATGCGTTTCTGGGCGGCAGACTGCACATCCTGCAACCGGTTGATGGCTACCGGGCCGGGATCGACCCGGTGCTTCTGGCGGCCAGCATCCCGGCGCGTGCGGGCGACCGGGTGCTTGACCTTGGCTGCGGCGCGGGGGTAGCGGGGCTTTGCCTGGCGCGGCGCATCGAGGGCGCGCTGCTGACGGGGCTTGAACTGCAGCCGGACTACGCCGATCTTGCCCGGCGCAACGCCAGCCGGAACGGGATCGAAATGCAGGTCGAAACCGGCGACCTGGCCGACATGCCCGCCGCCCTGCGCGAACGGCAATTCGACCAAGTCCTCGCCAACCCGCCCTATTTCGACCGCAGCGCCAGCACAGCCGCCCGCGACACCGGGCGCGAGACCGCCCTGGGCGAGGGCACGCCGCTGGCGGACTGGGTCAAGGCGGCGGCGAAACGCACGGCCCCCAAGGGCCACGCCACCTTCATCCAGCGCACCACGCGCCTGCCCGATCTTCTGTCGGCCATGGGCCGCCATTTCGGCAGTCTTGAGGTTCTTCCATTGATTCCCCGCCCCGGACGGGCCGCACGGCTGGTGCTGGTGCGGGGGCGCAAGGGTGGCCGGGCGGATTTCAGGCTGCATGACGGCTGGGTGCTTCATAATGGCGCATCTCATGACGACGACCGGGAAAATTACAACACAGCAACGGCTTGCATCCTTCGCTCGGGTGCGGCGCTGCCATTTCCTGTCTGAGTTGAGTAAAATTGACCCTGCAAAATTCAGCTTATGCTGCGCTTGCAGCGTGACAGTTTCATGAAACTGTGCTGCACTCGGGATGTTCAACATAACCGCAGAGGAGAATGCCAATGAGCTTGAGTTCGCATGTCGAGGAACTGAAGAAGAAACACAGGGCACTCTCAGATCGCGTCGAAGAGGTGCAACGCGCGCCCGGCGTCAGCCATCTGGAGATTGCGGACCTCAAGAAACAGAAGCTTCGGATCAAGGAAGAGATCGAACGCCTGTCGATGGGCGCCTGAACGCGTCTGTTGCTGAATTTCCGGCAGGTTGATGACCTGTCCGGGCCCGACCGCGGCACAATGCGGTAAACTGGTGGGAAAAACGGGCCGGTCGCGGATGCGCCCGGCCCTTTTGTTTTCATGGCGCCGCGCGGCGCCTGCGGTGCATGTCAGACGAAGAACTGACCGCCATTGGCGGTGATCGTCGAACCGTTGATGAACCCTGAATCATCCGACGTCAGGAACGTGACGCAGCGCGCGATTTCATCGGGTTCGCCCAGCCGTCCGGTGGGGATCATGCCGATGATCGCTTCGCGCACCTTCTCGGGGACGGCCATGACCATTTCGGTGGCGATATAGCCGGGGCAGACGGCGTTGGCGGTGATGCCCTTGGCCGCGCCTTCCTGTGCCAGCGACTTGACGATACCCAGATCGCCCGCCTTGGTGGCGGCATAGTTGACCTGCCCGAACTGGCCCTTCTGACCATTGATCGAACTGATCACCACGATGCGTCCGAAGCCGCGTTCGCGCATGCCGGGCCAGACGGGATGGATGGTGTTGAACACGCCGGTCAGGTTGGTGTCGATCACTTCCTGCCACTGTTCGGGGCTCATCTTGTGAAAGGGCGCGTCACGGGTGATGCCCGCATTGGCGACCACGATATCGATGGGGCCCAGATCCTCTTCGACCTTGGCGATGCCGGCCTTGCTGTCCTCGTAGCTGCCGACATTCCACTTGTAGGTCTTGATTCCGGTTTCCTCGGTGAACTTGGCGGCGGCCTCATCATTTCCGGCATAGGTGGCCGCAACCGTGTGGCCTTCGGCCTTGAGAGCCTTGGAAATCGCTGCGCCGATACCGCGCGATCCGCCGGTGACGAGTGCTGTTCTTGCCATGTTATCCTCCAATCTGGCTAAACGTGTTGGTAACTCTGTTACTATTTCAGTGTGACGTGCGCAATAATATTGCTTCATCAATTTGCCGCGTCGCGGCGATTTTTCCGCCCCTCATGGAAAAGGGCGCCAAATCAAGCGCCCTTTCCTGTTTCCCGGCAATGCGTCCCCGCTCAATCGCGCTCGACACACATGGCAACGCCCATGCCACCGCCGATACACAGCGTGGCAAGGCCCTTCTTGGCGCCGCGGCGCTTCATCTCGAAGAGCAGCGTGTTCAGCACCCGGCAGCCCGACGCCCCGATCGGGTGGCCGATGGCGATGGCGCCGCCGTTCACGTTCACGATCGACGGGTCCCAGCCCATGTCCTTGTTCACGGCGCAGGCCTGCGCGGCAAAGGCTTCGTTCGCCTCGACCAGTTCCAGGTCGGCGACACTCCAGCCCGCCTTGTCCAGCGCCTTGCGGCTGGCATGGATCGGGCCGACGCCCATGATCGACGGGTCCAGGCCCGCAGTCGCATAAGACACGATCCGCGCCAGCGGCTCGATGCCCCGCTTCTCGGCGGCGTCGGCGCTCATCAGAAGGGTTGCGGCGGCGCCGTCATTGATGCCGCTGGCATTGGCCGCCGTGACCGAACCGTCCTTGGCGAAGGCCGGGCGCAGTTTCTGCATGTTCTCGATCACCGCGCCGTGGCGGATATATTCATCCTTGTCGACGACGATATCGCCCTTCCGGGTCTTGACGGTAAAGGCGATCACCTCGTCGTCGAACTTGCCCGCGTTCTGCGCCGCTTCGGCCTTGTTCTGGCTCGCCACCGCGAATTCGTCCTGCTGGTCGCGGCTGATCTGCCATTTCTCGGCGACGTTCTCGGCGGTCTGACCCATGTGATACCCGTTGAAGGCATCCCACAGACCGTCGCGGATCATCGTGTCGATATACTTCATGTCGCCCATCTTGTGCCCGGCGCGCAGATGCGCGGCATGGGGGCTGAGCGTCATGTTTTCCTGGCCACCGGCGCAGATGATATCGGCATCGCCCAACTGGATGTGCTGCGCGCCAAGCGCCACGGCCCGCAGGCCCGAACCGCAGACCTGGTTGATGCTCCAGGCTGCGCTCTCGATGGGCAGACCGGCGTTGACATGCGCCTGGCGCGCCGGGTTCTGGCCCTGCGCGGCGGTCAGCACCTGTCCGAGGATGGTTTCCGAAACTTCGCCCTTTTCGATCCCGGCGCGTTCCACCACCGCCTCAAGGACGGCGGCGCCAAGATCATGGGCCGGGGTATTGGCGAATGCGCCACCGAAAGAGCCCACAGCCGTGCGGGCCGCGGATGCGATTACTACATTGGTCATATGTGTCCTCCACCAGACGTCTATTCGGTCGGAGGTGCGCCTGAAAATGCGTCCAGACACGATCTCGGATTCCCCCGCCTATCCCGGCTGTCATACCGCACTCGCCGCATTGCGGCAACGGCCCGGATGTCACATGTCAGCCGGCGGCATGTTCCGGCGCGGCGTCCAGCCAGGGTGGATTTACTGTCGGCGCCCCGAAATAGTAACCCTGCAGGCAGTTGATCCCTTGCGCGGCCAGGTATTCGGCATCCCGCGCCGTTTCGACGCTTTCGGCGACGGTCAGCATGTCGAACTGGGTCGCGATCGCGCTGAGTGCCGAGGTCAGGACCTGGTTATCGGCGCTGTCGGCGATGCCACGGATGAACTGCCCGTCGATCTTGACGATATCGAAGTAGAAGTCCCTGAGATACCGGAAGGACGTGAACCCGGCGCCGAAATCGTCCAGCGCGAAACTGACGCCCCGACATTGCAAGTCCCTCATGAAGCCGATCACCAGTTCCGGCACCAGCATGGCCGAGCTTTCGGTGATTTCCAGGATCAGCCGTTCGCCAAGGGTGGGCTGATCATCAAGCCGGCCATTCAGAATGCGCATCCAGCGCGGATAGCCGATCGAGCGCGCCGACATGTTCAGCGACAGGCGCAGATCGGGTTGGCGCATCAGCGTGTCCAGCCCGTGCTCAAGGGCAAGGCAGTCGATCCGCCGTCCGGTCTCCGTGGCTTCCACCACCTCGATGAAGTCCCGCGCCGGGATCGTGCGTCCGGTCTCGTCGAGCACGCGGATCAGCCCCTCGTAAAAGGCCGGGCTGTCCGGGCTGCGGGCGGGCACGACCGGCTGGTAGGCCAGCATCACCTCGTTGTGATCGACGGCCTGCTGGACCATGTCCATCACCGAGCGGTCGCGCGACATCACGGCGTAGTTCAGCGCCGTGTCGTGCCCGGCCGGAATATCAGCCCAATTTCCATCCTGGCCCATGCACATCTCCTGATCATTCGGTTCACAGGCTGGCGCGCAAGGGCTAAGGAACATTTAAGCGCGCATGCTCTTTTTGCACGCCGCGGCGCATGCAGGGAGGGAACGAGATGGGTGAAAGATGCGGTTGGGTCGGGGCCGACCCGCTTTACGAGGCCTATCACGACACTGAATGGGGCGTGCCCGAATATGA
Organism: uncultured Roseovarius sp.; assembly: GCA_964570675.1. Lineage (GTDB taxonomy): Bacteria > Pseudomonadota > Alphaproteobacteria > Rhodobacterales > Rhodobacteraceae > Roseovarius. The sequence goes on from CAZMZS010000070.1 coordinate 8,481, forward strand.
CAGCCGCACGCTGTGGGAGAAGCTGATACTCGACGGCTTCCAGGCCGGACTGAGCTGGATCACGATCCTGCGCAAGCGCGAGAATTTTCGCGTTGCTTTTCAGGGATTTGATCCTGATGTGATCGCCACATGGGGTGCGCCCGAGGTCGAGCGGTTGCTGGCTGATCCGGGCATCGTGCGCCATCGCGGCAAGATCGAGGCGACCATCGGAAATGCCCGTGTCTGGCAGCGGATCGAGGCGGAACAGGGCTTTGATTCCTACCTCTGGGACCATGTCGGCGGGGTGCCGGTTCAGAACCGCTGGACCAGCCTCAAGGAGGTGCCGACAGAGACCGAAATTTCCAGACAAATTTCAAAGGATTTGCGCAAAATGGGGTTCAAATTCTGCGGGCCGACCATTGTCTATGCCTTCATGCAGGCGGTGGGGATGGTGAACGATCACCTGGTCACCTGCCCCTGTCACGACAGGGTGGCGCGGCTCTCGGCAAGGCCCTGACAGCGGCATCTGTCTCGCGTCGGTATCGTGTCGGTGTGTTTTCGGTGCGCCGCCGATACACAGGGAATGTTTTGGAATCGCCGCGCATATCCTATATGGAGCCCCATCTGACCCCATTTGAACCCACACGCGCGAGACCATGACCCAGACCGCTCCGATCACCCAGGACGTGATGACCATCCCCCGCAAACAGGCCGAGGGGCCGATCAACCTTGTCGGCCTGACGCGCGACCGGCTGCGCGAAGTGCTGATCGCCCATGGCACGCCGGAAAAGCAGGCCAAGATGCGGGTCAACCAGATCTGGCAATGGATCTACCAGTGGGGCGTGCGCGACTTCGAATCGATGACCAACCTCGCCAAGGCCTACCGCAAGGAGCTGGCCGACAATTTCGTCATCGAGATTCCCGAGATGGTCAGCAAGCAGGTCAGCGCCGACGGCACCCGCAAGTATCTGGCGCGGATCGCCGGCGGGCACGAGGTCGAGGTGGTCTATATCCCCGAAACCGACCGGGGCACGCTGTGCATCTCCAGCCAGGTGGGCTGCACCCTGACCTGTTCCTTCTGCCACACCGGAACGCAGAAACTGGTGCGCAACCTTCATGCCGGCGAGATCATCGGGCAGGTGATGATGGCGCGCGACGATCTGGGCGAATGGCCCCGCCCCGGCGAAGGCGCGGGCGACCGGCCCCGCCTGCTTTCGAATATCGTGCTGATGGGCATGGGCGAGCCGCTCTATAATTTCGACAATGTGCGCGACGCGATGAAGATCGCGATGGATGGCGAGGGAATCAGCCTCAGCCGCCGCCGCATCACCCTCTCGACCAGCGGCGTCGTTCCCGAGATCGCCAAGACCGCCGAGGAAATCGGCTGCATGCTGGCGGTCAGCTTTCACGCCACCACCGACGAGGTGCGCGACAAGCTGGTGCCGATCAACAAGAAGTGGAACATCGCCACGCTGCTGGACGCGCTGCGCGCCTATCCCAAGGCCAGCAATTCCGAGCGCATCACCTTTGAATACGTGATGCTGAAGGACGTGAACGACTCCGACGCGGACGCCCGCCGCCTTGTTCAGCTGATCAAGGGCATCCCGGCCAAGATCAACCTGATCCCGTTCAACGAATGGCCCGGCGCCCCGCATGAGCGCAGCGATTGGGACCGGATCGAAGCCTTTGCCGATATCGTCTACAAGGCCGGGTACGCCAGCCCCATCCGCACCCCGCGCGGCGAGGATATCATGGCCGCCTGCGGACAGCTCAAATCCGCGACCGAGCGGGCGCGCAAATCCCGTCGCCAGATTGAATCCGAGGCCGGGCTTGGCTGAGGCCGCAGCCAGATGACCGCGCCACGTTTCACCCCCCTTCCCCGGCCCAAGAATGCCGAGGGCGCGCCGCGCAAGGTCGGCGTTGAAATCGAACTGGGCGGGCTTGATGAGGGCCATGTCGCGCGGATCTGCGCCGAGGTGCTTGGCGGGCGCGCCGAACACGGCGACGGAACACTCTGGACCGTACACGACACAAGGATTGGCCGGATCGAGGTCTATCTCGACACGTCCCTGCGCAAGGCGACCCAAAGCAAGCTGCGCGATCTGGCGCTCGATCTCGGGCGCGAGGTGATCCCGGTCGAGATCGTGACCGCTCCGCTGGAGATGGCGGGTCTCGAGGCGTTGCACGACCTGACCGACGCGCTGCGCCGCGCGGGCGCGCTTGGCAGTGGCGCGGGCTGGGTGTTCGGCTTCGGGCTGCATCTCAATATCGAGATCGCCTCGCGCCAAAGCGCCGACATCCTGCGCCCGCTGCTGGCCTATGCGCTGATCGAGGACTGGCTGCGCCATGCCGGGCCGATCGACGAATCGCGCCGCCTGCTGCCCTTCACCGATCCCTACCCGACCAGCTTCGTGCGCGCGCTGCTCGGGCTGGGGATGGATGCTTCGCTGCGCCAGATGATCGCGGCCTATCTTGAACATACGCCATCGCGCAATCGCGGGCTGGATATGCTGCCGATCTTCGCGCATCTCGCGCCCGGCTCGGTCGAGGGGGCCTTGGGCGAATCCGTTTCGGCGCGCCCCGCCTTTCATTTCCGCCTGCCCGACTGCCTGATCGACGAGCCCGACTGGTCGATCGCGCACGAATGGCAACGCTGGATCACTGTCGAGCGGATCGCCGAAGATGAACGCCTGCTCACGCGGCTGGGGGCGGCATGGCTGGACGATCACGGAATGGTGACGTTCTCGCGTGCCAGCTGGGCGGAACGCTGCGGGGCGTTGCTGCGCCAGTCCGGGCTCGACCTGCCGGAGGACGCACCCGGATGATGCGCCCGCGTATCGGGGTCACCACGTCACGCCGCTCGGGTTGGCGCATCTTTCCGCTGATGGCGCTCAATGTCTGGATGGCGGGGGGCTGCGCCGTGCGATGGGTCGACGGATCGGATGCGCGCGCCGAGGACGTGGACGGGCTGATCATCGGCGGAGGCGACGATATCTCGCCCGACCTCTACGGCGGCCAGCTGGTCAGTTCGGCGCGGCTCGATCCGGGGCGCGATGCGCTGGAACGCCGGCTGGTGCATGATGCCTTCGATCTGGACAAGCCCGTTCTGGGGATATGCCGGGGCAGCCAGATGCTGAACGTGGCGCTTGGCGGGACGCTGCATCAGGATGCCTATGACGCCTATCGCGACAGCGACCGGCACCGCACCATCCTGCCACGCAAGACAGTGCTGATCACACCCGGTACATGGTTGGCGAAACTGGCGGGCGAAGCACCGATGAAGATCAACGCGCTGCATTCCCAGGCTGTAGATACCCTGGGCGACGGCCTGCGCGTCGCGGCGCGCGACCGGGGTGGCATGATCCAGGCGATCGAACGCCTGCAAGACCCTTTCGCCATCGGCGTCCAGTGGCACCCCGAGCACCTCTTTTATGCGCGCCGCCAACAGGGGCTGTTCCGCGCGCTGGTCGCGGCGGCCGAGGCGCGCCGGACACATCGCGGTCAGATGGACCGGGTGGATCGCGCCGATCTTTGAAAGCGGCCCGCATCACGCCGCGATGAAACCCTCGGCTTGCCGCATTTCCGAACGATTGTCGCCATTCAGCGATTCTATCCCTTGTCTCACCGATAACTGTTTTGAGGCTGGAAACGATGAAACAATATATGAGTAAATCGGAAACGGAGATCCTGAACCTGGTCCTGCGCGAGCGCAGCATGGCGGTTTCCGAACGCGAATGGCAACATCGCCTGCGTGGCTATGGCTATGCCATCAAGGATACGACCGAAGGCCGGATCGTGACCTCACTGGTCCGCGGCAGCCTTCTGTGTTCGCTGCCGGCCCACGCGGCCTGACGCACGATATCGCATGATCCGCCGGGCCGGGCGGTGCGCCCTTGTGGCGCCGCCCGGCGGGTGATCGCAGGTCAGCAGGCCTGATCGTCATACCAGGCGTCGATGACTTCCATCGCCTGTTGCGCGGTCTCGACAAAGCTGAACAGCTCCAGATCTTCGGGGCTGATCGTCCCGGCATCCGCCAGCGCGTCCCAGTTGATGATCTTGCGCCAGAATTCCTCGCCGAACAGCAGGAAGGGCACCTTGTTCATGCGATCCGTCTGGATCAGCGTGAGGGCCTCGAACATCTCGTCAAGGGTGCCGAAACCGCCGGGAAAGACGCAGATCGCCTTGGCGCGCATTAGGAAATGCATCTTGCGGATGCCGAAATAGTGGAAATTAAAGCACAGGCCGGGCGTCACGTATTCGTTCGGGGCCTGTTCATGGGGCAGCACGATATTAAGCCCGATCGACGCGCCACCGGCATCGTCCGCGCCGCGGTTGCCCGCCTCCATCACGCCGGGGCCGCCGCCCGTGGCCACCACCAGCTCGCGCCCGTAGCTGGCCATTGATTTCATCGTCACCAGTCGCGCGAATTCGCGCGCCTCGTCATAAAACCGCGACAGGTCCGCAAGGGTGTCGGTGCGGGCGCTGTCGCGCTTGGCGGGTTCGGGGATGCGGGCGCCGCCGAACAGCACCACGGTGCTTTCGATGCTGCGCTCGTTGAGGATCATCTCGGGTTTGAGCAGCTCAAGCTGAAGGCGCACCGGGCGCAATTCGTCGCGGCACAGGAAATCTGGATCGGCAAAGGCCAGCCGATAGGCCGGGGCTCGGGTCTGGGGGGTGTCGGGCACCTGTTCGGCGCTGCTGCGATCGGTATGGGCGTCGCGGAACTGGCTGTGACGGTCGTCATCCATGTCGGGCGGTCCTTGGTCTGCGTGTTCGCTTCAGGCGTAGCCCGTTCGCGCGGCCAAGGGAAGCCACCCGCGCCATATCAGATGACGGATCGCGCGGGTTTGACTTGTTGCGCCTCGCCTTTGCGGACCGTATAGGTCATGCCCCAAGAGACAGCACCAGATTGACGGAGAGAAAACCGATGTCGAACGCCCAACTTGAGCAAGCGATCGAAGCCGCCTGGGAGGCGCGCGACACCATCACCCCGTCCACCGGCGGCGAGACCCGCGAGGCGATCGAGACCACGCTCGATGCGCTGGACAGCGGCAAGCTGCGCGTGGCCGAACGGCAGGACAATGGCGACTGGCACGTCAACCAATGGGCCAAGAAGGCGGTTCTGCTGGGCTTTCGCATCAAGGACATGGAAATCCAGCCCGGCGGCCCGCAGGGCGGCGGCTGGTGGGACAAGGTCGACAGCAAGTTCAAGGGCTGGGGCGACGATCAATGGCGCGACGCGGGCTTTCGCGCGGTGCCCAACTGCATCGTTCGCAAATCCGCCTTCATCGCGCCCGGCGTCGTGCTGATGCCCAGTTTCGTGAACCTTGGCGCCTATGTTGACGAAGGCTCGATGGTCGATACCTGGGCCACGGTCGGCAGCTGCGCCCAGATCGGCAAGAACGTGCATCTGTCTGGCGGTGTCGGGATCGGCGGCGTGCTGGAACCGATGCAGGCCGGCCCCACCATCATCGAGGACAACTGCTTTATCGGCGCGCGCTCCGAGGTGGTCGAGGGCTGCATCGTGCGCGAGGGCTCGGTGCTGGGCATGGGCGTCTATATCGGCAAATCCACCAAGATCGTGGACC
>CAZMZS010000071.1:0-13576 GCA_964570675.1 uncultured Roseovarius sp.
CCCGAGCTTTCCTGGGTGACCTCTTCGCCCTTGAGCATGCGGCGCAGGCAGTCGAGGGCGCGGGCCGAAAGGTTGGCGCCGCCCATGCGGTAATCCTCGAACGCCTTGTAGGCGGCGGGCACCCAGTCGGCGGTGATCTTGCAGATCGCGTCGGCATAGACGCGGATCTCGTACTGGGCATGGGCATCGGCGCGCAGGCGCAGGAAATGCAGCAGGTTGTGCAGATCCACCTTCCAGTACCATTGGGTATAGATATTCGCGGGCAGGTTCATGCGCGCCAGTTCACGCGCCAGGCCCTGTTGCCCCTCGTCCGAGATCATCGCCTCGTAATTGTCATAGCAGCGCATCGCGTCATCCTGCAGGATGCGCAGCACGCGGTCGGCCTCTTCGCCCTCGAGCGCGGCGCCGCGGCCCTGGTTGTTGGTGGTCGACTGCGCCGCCAGGGCATCGGGCGCGGGGATGTAGAATTCACGGTCAAGGATCGAATAGCGCGCGGAATATTCATTCACGTTGGCGGTGCGGTGGCGGATCCACTGGCGCGCCACGAAAACCGGCAGTTTCACATGCAGCTTCACTTCGCACATCTCGAACGGGGTCGAGTGCCAGTGGCGCATGAGATACCGGATCAGCCCCTCGTCATTGGACACGGATTTCGTGCCCTTGCCATAGCTGACCCGCGCCGCCTGACAGATGGCGGCGTCGTCGCCCATGTAATCGACCACCCGCACGAAGCCATGATCGAGCACCGGATGCGCGGTATAGAGGTGCTTTTCCATCCCTGGCGCGACGGTGCGAAGCGTGTCCTGGGGCTGGCTGCGCAGGCTGTCGATTTCGGCCTGCTGGTCGGGCGTGAGGGGCATCGGGGATTCCTTTCGGTGCAAAGCCATCGTCGCGAGTCGCGCCCCACTATATCTTGCGGAGGGCTGCAGTGAAAACGCCAATATCGGGTGGAATCGCCGCGCTGCTGCCCGGATGGGTCGACAGCAAGGGGAATGAGCCTATCCTGTGGGGCGAAAGCAACGAGGAGTCAGGCGATGCGCATACGCTATTTGCACACGATGGTCCGGGTGAAGGACCTGGAGGAGAGCATGAGGTTCTACGCCCTTCTGGGCCTGCGCGAAACCCGGCGCACGGATGTCGAGGCCGGGCGGTTCACGCTGGTCTTCATGGCGCCCGAGGGTCAGGAGGAATGCCCCGTTGAGCTGACCTGGAACTGGGATGGGGATGACGGGCTGCCGTCGGACAGCCGCCATTTCGGGCATCTGGCCTATGAGGTCGAGGATATCTATGCCATGTGCGCGCATCTTCAGGCCAATGGCGTGACCATTAACCGCCCGCCGCGCGACGGGCGGATGGCCTTTGTGCGCAGCCCCGACAATATTTCGGTCGAGCTGTTGCAGGAGGGCGGCGCCAAGCCCCCTGAGGAGCCCTGGGCCAGCATGGAAAATACAGGCCATTGGTAAGGTCCGCCTTACTGGCGGCGGCGGTATGGGCCATGGCTGCATGGCCCGCCACTGCCGCTTGCCGGCTGGCGCTGGTATTGGCGCTGGATGTGTCCTCGTCGGTCGATGCGCAGGAATACGAGTTGCAGCGCACCGGGCTGGCCGGCGCGCTCAATGCCCCCGAAATCCGCCATGCGATCCTTGCAGGCGGCCAGGGCGATGTGGCGCTGGCGATCTATGAATGGAGCGGGCGCTACAAGCAAAAGCTGCTGCTGGACTGGAGCATGCTGCGCGGCCATGGCGATATAGACCGCGCGGTGGCGGCGCTGGCGCGCGCGACGCGCAGCGAATCCGAGTTCCCGACCGCTATGGGCTATGGTCTGGGCTACGCGGCGGGGCTGCTGGCACGCGCGCCGACCTGCGCGCGACAGGTGATCGACGTCTCGGGCGACGGGGTCAATAACGAGGGGTTCGGCCCGCGCCTTGCCTATCGGCATTTCCCGTTGGGGAATGTCACCGTGAACGGGCTGGTGGTGCTGGGCGATGCGCCCGAGGTTCTGGATTTCTACCGCAACGAGGTGATCCGCGGCACGAATGCCTTTGTCGAGGTGGCAAGCGGTTATGACGATTACAGGCGCGCCATGTCGCGCAAACTGTTCCGCGAGATCAATGACATCATGCTGGGCACCCTGCCCGCCGCGCCGGGGCGGCGGTCAATAGATGTATCGGATCTGGTCGCTCCAGTAGCGTTCGACCCGGCGCAGAGCGCCGGTGATCTGGTCGATCCCGTCAGCGCCAAGGACGCCCTTGCCCTGCAGCGCGTCGGCATGCCGGCCGAATAGCGCGGCGACGATATCGCGGACCGCGCGGCCCTTGGCGGTCAGCCGGACGCGGACCGAGCGGCGGTCGATCTCGCATCGCTGGTGGTGCATATAGCCCATTTCCACGAGTTTCTTGAGATTGTAGCTGACATTGCTGCCCTGGTAATAACCGCGGGTTTTCAGCTCGCCCGCGGTCACTTCGTTCTCGCCGATGTTGAACATCAACAGCGCCTGGACCGGGTTCACCTCGAGCACGCCGAGGCGTTCGAATTCATCCTTGATGACATCAAGAAGCAGCCGGTGCAGCCGCTCCACCAGTGACAGGGCATCAAGATAGCCTGTCACGAAGCTTTGCTGTTCGGCCTCGGCCATCTGGGTGTGCAAGCTCATCTTCGTCTCCGTGCGATGCGTCTGGGAGAGGAAACTGAGCGAAAATACCGAAAAATCCGTAAACCGAACCAATAACAGCTAAAATGCGCGCTATTTCACTGCGGAGCCACCGCCGAGCGCGACGCATCCGAGAGCATCGCGATCTCGGCGATGAGGTCGCGAAAGGGATCGGGCGCCGGGGTCTGCCCGGTGACCCATTGGTAAAGATCCTGGTCGTTTTCCGAAAGCAGCCGGTCATAAAGCGCCAGCTGCGCCTCGCCAAGCGCGTCGAGACGGGCCGCGGCATAGCGCGACAGGATGATGTCCATCTCCTTGATGCCGCGGCGCATAGAGCGCATGGCAAGGCGTTTGATCCGGGTGGCGCGGTCTTCTTCAGGCACCGGCCTCGTCCTTGAGCTTGGCGCGAAGGTTCTTTTCGAGCCGCCCGAGCCGGTCGGTATATTGCACCAGATGGGTGCGGATATCGCGTATCTCGGTCAGCATTTCGGTCACGTCGCGCGACAGTTCGCCGTCTTCGCCGGGACCGTCGGGGCCTTCGCCTTCGCCCGACAGCAGCCAGAGCAGCGAGACGTTCAAAAGCCCCGCCATCATCGACAGCTTGTTGGCACGCGGTTCGCTGAGGTCGTTTTCCCAGCCCTTGAGGGTCTTGAGCTTGACGCCGAGGCGCTTGGCGAGTTCGGCCTGGGTCATCCCGGCCTGTTCGCGCGCGCCGGCGACACGGTCGCCGAACGTGGTGGCGTCGGGGTCGAACCAGCCTTCGGTCGAATCGTCGTTCATCGGTCTTCCTTTCAAGTGGTCTTGCCGGGATGCTTGATCCGGGTTGGCACAGAACCTATGACATGCGTTATCGCTATACAAACCGGAGGCCGTCATGAACCCCCTTTCCGCGACACTATCTCGCGTCAAACCGTCTCCGACCATCGCGGTCTCGACCAAGGCGACGGAAATGCGCCAGGCGGGGCATGACGTGATCGGGCTGGGCGCGGGCGAGCCCGATTTCGACACCCCCGACAATATCAAGCAAGCGGGCATTCGCGCAATCAACGAGGGCAAGACGAAATACACCGCCCCCGACGGGATCCCCGAGTTGAAACAGGCGATCTGCGACAAGTTCAGCCGCGACAACGGGCTGAGCTACAGCCCCGCGCAGGTAAGTGTCGGCACCGGCGGCAAGCAGATCCTTTACAATGCCCTGATGGCGACGCTCAATCCCGGCGACGAGGTGATCATCCCGGCACCATATTGGGTCAGCTACCCCGACATGGTGCTGCTGGCGGGCGGTGAGCCGGTGGTGGTGCCTGCGGGCATCGAGAGCGCCTTCAAGCTGACGCCAGAGGCGCTGGAGGCCGCGATCACCCCCAAGACCCGCTGGTTCATCTTCAATTCGCCCAGCAACCCGACCGGCGCGGGCTATTCGCGCAAGGAACTGAAGGCGCTGACCGATGTGCTGATGCGCCACCCGCATGTCTGGATCATGACCGACGACATGTATGAGCACCTGGCCTATGACGATTTCGAATTCTGCACCCCGGCGCAGGTGGAACCCGGCCTTTACGAGCGCACGCTGACCTGCAACGGCGTCTCCAAGGCCTATGCGATGACCGGCTGGCGGATCGGCTATGCCGCCGGCCCCGAGGTTCTGATTGCGGGTATGCGCAAGATACAGTCGCAAAGCACCTCGAACCCCTGCACGATCAGCCAGTGGGCCGCGATCGAGGCGCTGAACGGCCCGCAGGATTTCATCAAGGCGAACAACGCGGTCTTCACGCGCCGCCGCGACCTGGTGGTGGAAAAGCTGAACGCGATCGAGGGGATCGAATGCCCCGTGCCCGAGGGCGCGTTTTACGTCTATCCCTCGATCGAGGGGCTGATCGGCAAGACCAGCAAGGCGGGCACCAAGATCACCGATGACGAGGCCTTCGCCACAGCGCTGCTGGAGGAAACCGGCGTGGCCGTGGTGTTCGGCGCGGCTTTCGGTCTTTCGCCAGCGTTCCGCGTCAGCTACGCTACCGCTGACGAGGCCCTGAAAGAGGCCTGCGGGCGCATTCAGAGTTTCTGCGCCGCACTGAAGTGAACAGGGGGCGGACAGGATGGCGGGGGACCTGCCTGATTATTATTTCAGGGTGCGCGAGAACGGCGCGTTCGTATTCCGCGTGGATACCGAGAACCGGCAGCGCCGGATCGACCTGGAACAGATCGCGGTGGTCAATATCCGCAACGGCCAGATCAAGCCGCATGGCGATCGCGAACTGACCGCCCAGGACCTGCACGAGATCCAAGAGTGGATGGAGGACCGCAACGCCCTGCTGGCCGAGCGCGATATCGACGATATTCACCGCGCCGTCGATTACCTGAACCAGACCACCCATTGGGTGCAGACCCGCGCCACCGAAGAACAGCTTGAAAACGTCACCGACGCGCTGCTGCTGGCGATGCATGACCTGCGGTCCGTGCTGGTGCGCAAGAAGGCCGACCGCATGCTGAAGGACGATTAAGCCCGTTGCGCGCGCGCCTGCACCGTCACGGTGCTGTCGGCTCCCGTTAACCCATCGTTGATATCTCCCCTTTCCATGGACGCAGCAATATGGGGCATCCGTGGCGCCGCCCGGATGCGGAAAGGGAACTTCGATGAACAAGGCTATCACCGACGGGGTCGTCTTCATGCCGCCGCCCTTCGAGGCGGGGCTCGACATGTGGTCGAGCGGCGACGGGACTCCGGGTTCGGACAGTTATGACGGCGCCATCAATGCGGCCTTCGTGCCCGTCGATCAGGATTTCGGCGGCGCGCTGGAACTGGTCAAGACCGAGACCCTGCAAAAGCTGCGTTACATGGGAGAAACGCCGATCCTGCCGGGGTGCTATCTGCAGGTGCGGGTGCGCGCCAAGGCGATGAGCGGCAACCTGCCCAGCCTGCGCATCGCCGCATGGGCCGGTGGCGCGGGTGGCGTCCATGTGGATGGGCTCGTGGAGACAGGTCCGCAGGTCAGCCTGTCCACCTATGGCGAGGTGGTCGAGCTGAGCGCCATCATCGGGCCGGGCCAGCGCAACGGCGTTGACATGGCCTGGGGCACGGCGCCCATCTATGCGCATATCGGGCTGGACCTGACCGGCCCCAATGGCGGCATCCTGCGAATCGACGATATCGAGATCGAGGACGTGACGCAGGTTTTCCTGCGTGACATGCTGGGCCTGGTCGATGTGCGCGATTTCGGCGCGGTGGGCGACGGCGTGAGCGACGACAGCGCCGCCTTCGAGGCCGCCGACGCGGCCGCGAACGGGCGCGAGGTGCTGGTGCCCGCAGGCACGTATTTTCTGGGTGACAGCGTCACGTTCCAGAGCCGCGTGCGCTTTGAGGGGACGCTGACCATGCCCGAGGACAAGATCCTCGGACTGACCAAGAATTTCGACCTGCCCGCCTATATCGACGCCTTTGGCGATGACGAGGAACTGGCGCTCAAGAAGGCGTTTCAGGCGCTGCTCAATACCGCCGGGCATAACGAGCTGGATCTTGGCGGGCGGCTGATCGGGCTGCGCGCGCCCATCGACCTGCAGGCGGCGCTGGCCAACCGGACCTTTTTCAACCAGCGCCGGGTGATCCGCAACGGGCAATTCTCGGTCTTTCCCGGCAGCGCATGGGATACCGAGGTGAACACATCGCAGGCCAGCTATTCGCCCAGCGACCCCAAGCGGCTGACCGGCGTCGAGAATGTGGCCAACGTGCCGGTGGGGTCCTTGATCGAGGGCAATGGCGTGGGGCGCGAGGTTTACGTGCGTGACCGCAACATCGCCGCACAGACACTGGAGTTGAGCGCGCCGCTTTATGATGCGGACGGCACCCAGGTCTTTACCTTCCGGCGGTTCAAATACATCCTTGATTTCAGCGGCTTTTCCGATCTGGGGCGCTTTCACCTGGCCGATGTCGAGCTTCAGTGCAGCGGCGAGTGCAGCGGTATCCTTTTGCCGCCACAGGGCAGCGTTTTCGCGCTGCGCGACTGTTTCATCGTCCGCCCCAAGGATCGCGGCATCACCAGCCATGGCGAGGGCTGCCAGGGGATGCTGATCGACCGCTGCCAGTTCCTGTCCAACGAAAGCCCGTTGCCCGCGACCGAGCGCCAGACCATCGCCATCAACACCAACGCCAATGACGTGAAGCTGCGCAACAACCGCGCGGTGCATTTCCGCCATTTCGCGGTGATCGGCGGGTCGAGCTCGATCATTTCGGGCAATCACTGGTTCCAGGGCGATACGCTGCAGAACTCGCCGCGCGTGGGCGGGCTGGTGCTGACGCGGATCAACAACCGGGGCACGATCGACGGAAACTATATTGACAACAACTTCATCGAGTGGGTGAACGAACACGATCAAGCACCTGATTTTTCGTCTGAATTCTCGTTCAGCCAGCTCAGCATCACCGACAACACCTTTATCGTCAGCCAGGTGGCGCCCTGGTTCAACTGGCTGGTGATCAAGCCGATGGGTCCGGGGCATTTCCTGAACGGGCTGACCGTCACCGGCAATGCCTTCCGTGTCGTCGGCGATGCGATCGACCGGGTCGAGAGGGTCGATACCAGTTTTGCCGATCTGGATTACAACCGGTCCTACAACGTGACCTTCCGCGACAACACCTTCAACAACGTGGCGAACCCGGTCGCCACCCCGGTGACGATCGAACATACCGAATCCAGCCCGTCGCAGGCCTGGAGCATCGAGGCGCATTCAAAGCTGCCCTTCAACGCCTGGGCGCAGGTGGTCGAATCTGTGGTCGCCGAAGGACCGCTGCGCAAGGCGAACGGCGACATCCATTACGGCGCGCCCTATTACCTGGCCAAGCAGGGGCCGGACAATGACCGCATCACGCTCAGATGGGAAGAACCCGTGGAAGGCACGGTCATGGTCAAGGTGCGCATCGACGACCCCTTCTGAGGTTCGGGGCGCTAGAAGTTGTGCCAGAGCGCCAGCTTCAGCGCCAGCGCGTCACTGTTCCTGATCCCGGTCGTCACCCCGACTTCGAGGTGGCGGCCGGGTGCGCGTTCGATCACCCAGGACTGCGCCAGCTTGAACTGCGCATCGCCCGAAACGGGCTGGCGCGCCTGAAGCTGAAGGATCGCGCGCGATTTGCGAAAGGCCTGCATGCCGAAGGTCAGATCGCCTTCCCATGCAATCTCGCGCCCCTCGCCGATAATCAGCGCGCGGGCATCGAGCACCAGCCAGCCATTGCGCCCCTTCCAGTCAAGCCCGCGCCCGAAGGACAGCGCCGGGCGCAGCACCGGATCGTCATCCGCCAGCCCCGCACCGAGTTCCACCGCCAGGCGCATCCCGCCGGGCGCGGTGCCGAAATGGCGGCGCGCGAAGACGATCGCCTTGGACATTGCGCCCGAATGACCACCAAGATCGAGCCCCAGGGTCATCGTGTCGCTCCAGCCATATTCGGTGTAGATTCCGACAAAATCCCCACCGCTCAGAAGGTCGCCCTCAAGCGAGACGGACAGGAACGTCTCGCCCTTGTCGCGCAGCCAAGGCCCGGCCTGAAGCGGCAGCGCGCAAAAGCCCAACAGCAGAATCAACAGGACGCGCATCGCTCACCTCCGGTTTCACTTATCGTCAATCAGGGTAAACCGGGGGTTAACGATCGCAGGCGGATCACGCCGGGAAACGGTGCACCCAACCACCGACAGAAGAATTTGCCCTGCGCCGCCAAGCTGATAGGCTGAGATTCGGCCAAGGAGGTGTGCCATGCCGAAGATCGAGACATCCAGCAGTTACCAGACCGTGATCACCACCTTCGAGATGACCCCCGGCACCTGCCAGGATCTGATGGACGAGTTGACCGAGGCCTATCGCGCGTTCATATCGCAACAGCCCGGCTTCATCGCCGCCGGGTTGCATGTGAACGACGCACAGACCCGGATCGCCAATTATTCCCAGTGGCGCAAGCGCGAGGATTTCCTTGCCATGCTGCGCAGCGATGAGATGCGCGCGCGCAACCGGCGGATCAACGAGTTGTGCAAGAGCTTCGAGCCGGTCATGTATGATGTAACGGCGACGTTCGACTGACCATGAAGGACGAAGGCGACGCCACGCAAAGCCAGATGACCGCGGAATTGCAGGCGCTGCGCGCCGAAGTGGCGCGACTCAATGCGCATCGTTTCGTGCGGATTCACAACTCGATCCCGCGGCTTTTGTTGTTCAACCTGGCGCGCGGGCTGGCCTTTGGCCTTGGCACGGTGCTGGGGGCGTCGGTTCTGTTGTCGCTGGTGGCCTGGGCGCTGAGCCAGGTGGAGTTCTTGCCGATCATCGGCGAGTGGGTTGCCGAGATCGCCCGACAGATCGAGGCGAGCGTGGAGTGATCGCGCCGCGTTGACATCGGCGTGACCTGTATCAATGTGGCGCATCGCGCGATCTGCGAGGATGGGCCGAATTCAAAACCGGAGGATAGAATGTACAAGAATATATTGGTTCCCGTTTCATTCGAGGAAGACCGCGACGCAGCCGGCGCGATCAAGGTGGCCGAAGCGCTGGCAGGCGATGATGGAAAAATCACGCTGGTGCACGTCATGGAGGAGATTCCGGGCTATGCCATCACCTATGTGCCGGACAATTACCTTGTCGAAAGCCGTCAGGCGATCGAGACCGAGCTGCGCGATATGGCGGCACCGCTGGCCAATGGCGCAAGCGAAGTTGTGACCGGCCATTCCAGCCGCACGATCCTCGATTATGCCGAGAAGAACGGCACGGATTGCATCGTCATCGCGGGCCACCGCCCCGGCATGCAGGATCTGCTTCTGGGCAGCACCGCAACCCAGGTCGTGCGCCATGCCACATGCTCGGTGCATGTGATCCGTTAAACGGGTTGCACGGAATCGGGCGGCGGCGCGGAGCATGTCGCATACGCGCCGCCCGCCCCGCATCAAGGGAGGACATCATGCGAGCGATCATCACGCTGGCCACCATCTGTCTGGGCCTGTTGGCCGCGCCGCTGGCCGCGCAGGAGCCGGTCAATATCCGGCCCGACCGCCCCTCGGTCACGGTCGAAACACCAAGCGGCCCGTTCGAGATCAAGCGTCTTCAGGAAAACGACCACGAAATCACCGGCGAATGGGCGCGCACGTCGCGCCCCTGCCCGCCCTTCTGCATCCAGCCGATGACCCCGGCGCCGGGCGTCACCACCATCGGCGAGCTGGAATTGCTGGATATGCTGGAGGAGTCAGAAACCGTGCTGGTAGACAGCCGCACCCCCGACTGGTTCGAGGGCGGCACCATCCCCGGCGCGATCAACATTCCCTATACGCAGGTGGTTGACCGGCTGGGCGATCTGGGCTGCGAGATCGATTTCGACGGCTGGGATTGCAGCAATGCCCGCCCGGTGGCGCTGTTTTGCAACGGGCTGTGGTGCGGGCAAAGCCCCTCGGCGATCCGCAACATGATCTCGGCGGGCTACCCGGCGGAAAAGATATTCTATTACCGGGGCGGCATGCAAAGCTGGCGGGTACTGGGGCTTTCCGTCACAGGCGACTAGGATGTCTTGCGCACGCGATGCGCGACCCCATCTTGAGGATGTATGTTCACTTCAGGAAGGATGACGCCCATGCAATGCCCGATCGACGGAGAAAATCTGGTGATGACCGACCGCGCAGGGGTCGAGATTGATTACTGCCCCAAATGCCGGGGCGTATGGCTCGACCGTGGTGAGCTGGACAAGATCGTCGAGCGATCGGCGCCGCAGGGCGGAGCAAGTGACCGCGGTGAACCCATGCCCCGCGGCGATGCGCGTGATTACAAGCGCAAGAAGCGCGGCGGGTTCCTGGAGGATCTGTTCGACTTCTGAGGGCTCAGCGCGAGGTGTCGGGCAGCGCGCAGGCATAGGCCTGCCCGCCCGGCATCCGGCAGAGGGTTTCGAGGAAGTCCGCGGACAGCGCACGGTATCGCGGCAACCGTTTTGTGCGGTCCTGCACGGTAAGGTAGTCATCGCAGGCGGCGAGGTAATAGCTTTCGCGTCTCCAGTCAGACGCGAACCAGCGCGCGAATGCCGCCGCGGTAGCGGCAGCGGGATCGCGGGTTTCCTCCATGTTGCGGGCAAACGCGTCGGCTATGTCCGATTGCGAGGGCCAGTCGCTTGCCGCGTTCCAGACCGAAGGGTCGCCCCATTCGCGCAGCGTCCATGCCGCCAGCAGGCTGATGGCGCTGGCGTCGGCCTCCATCGCCATGACCGCGCGGGCGTTGCTTTGCATGGAGAGGTCCGGCGGAGGGCAGACTCCATGCACGACCTGATCGAGGTGGCGCAGCTCGTGCAGCAGGATCAGCCGTTGCAGCGCCGGGTTGATCTGTGCTGACAACACCAGCCGGGTGCCCTGTGCGTCGAGATAGCCATGCGCATCGAGGAGATTCAGGCGCAGGCAGATCTCGGGTTGACGGAAGTCGAGCGCGGCGCGCATCGAAGGCAAACGCGCCAGAACAGGGCGCAGCGGCGCCATCAGCGCGGCGATGCGCGGGGCGCTGGCATAGGGATAATCGGCGCATATGGGGGCGGCGCGTGCGCCCACCGGTGGCAGCATGAGCAGGATGAAGGCCGAGGCCAGCAGGAAGAAACGCGCAGCGAACATCCCGCCAGAGTGTCGCCGGAGCGCGGCCCTGTCCAGAGGTTTGGATCACCGCCCCAGAAAGATGCGGACAAGCGCGATCAGCAGCGACAGCACCACCGAGACGAGGATCGCGCTGGTGATGGGAATGAAGAGGCGGATATTCTCGCGCTCGATCACGATGTCGCCCGGCAGACGGCCAAGCCCCAGACGGCTGAGCGGCCCCCAGAGCAGCCCCGTCACGATGAGCACAAGGCCCGCTAGGATCAGGAAACGCGCCATAGGCGCAAAGATAGAGGCCGCGCGGGCGGATGTGTAGGGGCTAGGGCGCCGACGGCAATCGCTTCAGGATCCTGAAGCGCGTGCCCGACATGCCGATCCGCCAGTGTTTGGCAGTGATGGAGGTGTCCGCGGCGGTGACATGTGGCATGACCGCCAATACATCACCGCGCAGCGCCCCCTGCGCCGTGCTCCCGTCCGCAAATCTCAGGATCACCGGACCGTCCATGGGCCCGGAGGCGATGCGCCCCGTCGCGCCGGGATAGAGATGGGTATTGGCGGGTTCGAGTTCGGTCATCAGCGACGAGTTTAGCACCTGTCGCGATCCACGCCGAGAAAAGGCGACTCTGAATGGCAAGGTCATGCTATGTTGACGCAGCGTCAATAAAGGGCGCTTCCAAAGACAAGGTCATAACAAAAAGGGAGGACGTGCCATGTTTGCACGCATTACGCGATTTAAATTGAAACCCGGCGCCCGCGACGCGGCGATGGCCACGATGGAGAGCATGAAAGCCGACATCATGGCGCTGCCGGGCCTGAAGGAGTTCATCAACGTCATGAATGAGGACGGCATGGGCTATGTGGTGTCGGTGGTGGAAAGCCGCGAACTTTCGGACGCGAATGCCGACAAGGTGACCGCGCTCTGGACGCGGATGGCGGACCATCTGGCAGAGATGCCCGTACCCGAGGGTTTCGACGTGGGCGCACATTGGACAAATTGACAACGCGCTGCGGCCTGCCCCCCGGCGGGCCGCGCGGATTCATCTGTCGAGCCGCGCCGCGGAGCCGAAATCCTGAAAGGATTTCTGCCCGATTTCTTTTGAAGAAATCGGGTCTGCGCCGGGGGTGAGCCAGCGCACCGGCGCGCGATTGCAGAAGATCACGAGTTGTCCCGAATTTTCGGCCACCTGGTATCCGCGCCGGTGAATTTCACGCATGAACCGCTCCATCCCTGCGAAGCGTTCCACATCCCGCGCCTTGCGCCGGATCACTTCGCCCTGTTGCACCGCTTTGGACGCAAAGAGATCACGCAGCCAGATATCGGGCGAGAGGGTTGAGTTTCGGTTCTGCATGCGGGGCAGGATGCGGCCAAGGCGGTTAAGGCGAGGTTAACCGGAAATCACTGCCCCCGCCGCTTCACATTCCCGCCGCGTTGGCCCGGACGCCCTGCCGTTGAGCGGCCGCGCGATTTCGTGGCCTCCGCCGAGGCCTTTTCCACGGCCTGCTGACGCGCCAGCGGGTCGTCATGCACCGCAAGGTCCACCGCCTCGAGCCGCTTGACCTCGTCGCGCAGGCGCGCGGCCTCTTCGAATTCCAGGTTCTCGGCGGCCTTGCGCATCTGGGTGCGCAGCCCATCGAGATGCGCTTGCAGGTTCGCGCCCATCAGCGGCGTGTCGATGGTGGCGGTGACGCGGTTCATGTCCACATCGCCTTGGTAGAGACCGGCCATGATGTCCTCGACATTCTTCTTGATCGTCGAGGGGGTGATGCCGTGTTCCTCGTTATAGGCGATCTGCTTGGCGCGGCGACGGTCGGTTTCATCCAGCGCGCGCTGCATCGAGCCGGTGATCCGGTCGGCATACATGATGACCCGGCCCTCGGCGTTGCGCGCGGCGCGGCCAATCGTCTGGATCAGCGAGGTTTCCGAGCGCAGGAACCCTTCCTTGTCGGCGTCCAGAATGGCCACCAGCCCGCATTCGGGGATATCCAGCCCCTCGCGCAGGAGGTTGATGCCAATGAGCACGTCGAAGGCCCCAAGGCGCAGGTCGCGCAGGATCTCGATCCGCTCGATCGTGTCGATATCGGAATGCATGTAGCGCACGCGGATGCCCTGCTCATGCAGGTATTCGGTCAGATCCTCGGCCATCCGCTTGGTCAGGGTGGTGCACAGCGTGCGCATCCCCGCCGCCGACACGCGGCGCACCTCTTCGAGCAGGTCATCGACCTGCATGTCCACGGGGCGGATTTCCACCTGCGGATCCAGAAGGCCGGTGGGTCGGATCACCTGTTCGGTGAAGACCCCGCCGGTCTGCTCCATCTCCCAGGACGCGGGCGTGGCGGAGACGAA
>CAZMZS010000072.1:0-13480 GCA_964570675.1 uncultured Roseovarius sp.
CTCGTTGGAGATGATCATGTACCAGACCTCGAAATGCGTGTTGGCCGGGATATAGGTCTTGGTCACGTCACGGAACGAGGCGTAGTACCCTTCGGCGCCCGACCCGATCACACCATCCACCACACCAGTCTGAACGGCCGTGAAAGCCTCCGAGAACGGGATCGGCGAGGGGATGTAGCCCAATGCTTCACCGGTCAGCTGGAATGACTTGATCCCCGGCACACGCACCTTGATGCCATTCGGTTCGACCGAGCCCGCGCCGGGATGATCGACATTGAGCGCGATACCTCCGAAATAAACGGGGTAGGCCGCGAGCATGGTAATGTCCTGCTCGGCGTAAAGCCCGGCCATCACCTCGCGCACGACACCGCCGGGGCCATAGACCGCGCGGGCCTGCTCCCAGTTTCCGGCCAGATAGGGGAAAGAACTGATCTGCATGCGCCGGTCGGCGGCCGTGGCGGCAGGTTGCGTCGCCATGTCGATGGCGCCAACGCTCACGCGCTCCTGCACCGTGGTGTAATCGCCAAGCGCCGAGGCCGGGAAAATATTGACGTTGACCTCCCCGTCCGTGGCCTCGGCCACGGCTGCCGAGAACGCGCGCAGTTCCACGTCGATGGTGGCGTCCTGCGGGCGCACATGGCTCATCTTCAGGTCTTGCGCCTGCGCAAAGGATCCAAGCGCCATCAGCGCCGTGGCAGCGGTTGTCAGGAATGCATGTTTCATTTGGGTTTTCTCCTTGTTGAACTTAATTGCTTAGGATTGATCAAGGCGCCACGTCGTAGCCGAAAAGACGCGGCAAAAAGAGCGACAGATCCGGCCAGAGCGAGGTCAGAAAGACCACCGGCACATAACCGAACAGGATCAGCTTCATCGCGGGCGGGATGACCTTGGTCACCTTCACCTGGCCGATCCGCGCCCCCAGGTAGAGGATCGAGGCATATGGCGGCGTCACCCCGCCCATCGCGGTATTGACCCCCATGATCGCCGCGAATTGCACCGGGCTGACGCCGATGGCGTTCATCAGGGGCAACAGCAGCGGTGCGATCAGGATGATCGCGGTCACGTCATTGACCACCATGCCCACCAGGAACAGCAGGATATTGATCATGATCAGCAACAGGACCTTGTTCTCGGTGATTGCGAAAATCCCCTGCACCAGTTGCTGGGGGATGCTTTCATAGACGAACATCTGCGACAGGATCATCGAGAACAGGATCATCATCATGATCGCGCCCACTGCGGTGGCGGCTTCCTTGCCCGCCGAAAGAAAGTTGGACAGCCTCAGCCCCTTGTAGATCAGAAACCCGACGGGCACGGCATAGATCACCGCCACGGCGGCGGCCTCGGTCGGTGTCATGACCCCGCCATAGATGCCGCCCAGAATGATGACCGGCATCAGCAGCGCGGGAAAGGCGTGAATGCCGCGTCGGGCGACCTCGCCCGAAAGTTCCGAGAAAGAAGGCTTTTCATCCAGCACAAGATCGAACTTGCGCGACATCACCAGGTTGATGACCGAGAACGCGAACATGATCAGCAGGCCGGGACCCAGCGTCGCCAGGAAACAGGCCAGGATCGAGGTGTCGGTGACCCAGCCATAAACGATCATCGTCACCGATGGCGGAATAAGCAGGCCAAGGATCGACGAATTGGCGATCAGCGCGGTGGCGTATTCGCGCGGGTAGCCGCGCTTTTCCATTTCGGGGATCAGCAGCGGGCCGATGGCGGCAATACCGGTGAGACCCGAGCCCGAGATCGCCCCGATCACTGCGCAGGAGACGGCTGCAACCACGCCGAGACCGCCCCGGACATGGCCGATGAAGGCATTGACGAAACGCAGCAGGGACGCGGCGATTCCGCTCTCGGACATGATGGTCCCCGCCAGCACGAACAACGGAATTGCCAGCAGCACGGGGTTGCCAAGCTGCTGGACACCCCAGAGCATCATGCCTTTCATGGTCACGTCACCGATCATGTACATGACCATCAACGCGGCGCCGAAACAGTATGGCAGCGGCACGCCCAGCGTGAGGGTGATCACCAGAATGGCGATGGCCAGAAGCGCAATCTCGATCATGCCGCTTCTCCCCTGCCGCTCAGGCTGCGGATATGGCGCCACAGGTGCCAGGCCGTATAGGCCATCATCAGCCCAAGCCCGATCAGCAACGCGATATCGGAATAGAATGTCGGGATATAAAGCGTCGGGCTTTCGCGCCAGACGCGCCAGGCATAGCGCGTGTAATCCCACGCCCAGGTCAGCAGCCAGAGGCCGACAATCAGGCTGATGATCTCGCCCAGGATGGCAAGGATCGTGTGGCCGCGCTCGGTCGTGATGAAAATCTCCAGCACGTTCGCGCGGATATGCGTGTTCTCGCGCGATGCGTTGACCGATCCCAGGATGTAAAGCCACATGGTCGGATAAAGCATCGTCTCTTCAAGCCCCATCACGGGCACCTGCAGCACGTAGCGCGTGATGACCTGCACGAACTGGCCCAGGGCCACGATGCAGATCAAACCCGTCAGCAAATATTTGGCGAAAGCGTCCATCAATCCCCCTAACCCGCGCGTTCCCCGCGCTGAGCCGTGACTCATAACACTGGACAGCTGCCATAAAATCAATTTCATAATATCTTTAAAGCCATCAATTGAATTGATACCCCATGCATCTTTCCCTCCGCCAACTCGCCACCTTTCGCGAAGTCATGCGCTCAGGCTCGATCAGTCAGGCCGCGCGCGCCGTCGGGCGGACCCAGCCAGCGGTTTCGACAATGGTGCAGTCGCTCGAGGGGCAGCTTGGTTTTGCCCTCTTCGTGCGCGAACAGGGCAAGCTCACGCCGACACCCGAGGCCCATTTCTTTCTGGAGGAATGCGAAGAAATCCTCGGCCGGGTCGAACGCGCCGAGCGCACGCTTGAACGGATCGGCGCGATCGAGTCGGGCAAATTGCAGGTCGCGTGCCACCCTGCGGCCTCAAGCGTGCTTCTGCCCAAGCTCATGACCCGGTTTCTCGACGGGCGCGACGATCTTGACGTCTCCCTGATCATGCGCTCCTCGGACATCATCGAGGATTTGATCGCATCCCAGCAATTCGATGTCGGCTTTTCCGAAACGCCCCGGCCCCGCGCCTCGATCCGTCAGACCGATTACGACCTCGAATGCGTCTGTATCCTGCCCGCCGATGATCCTCTGGCCCGATCAGACACGATCACCCCCGCCGATCTCGACGGGCGCCCCATGGCCGTGCTCTTTGATGAGCACCCAACAGCCGTCCAGACCGAGGCCGCGTTTCGCACCGCCGGATGCCGGTTCAAGAAACGGCTGGAGCTGCGCACCTTTCTGCCCGGCCTTCAATTCGTAGCGGCGGGTGTCTGCGTGATGGTCTGCGACATGATCACCGCCTATAGCCACCTTCTCGTGGCCCCCGAAGGCGCGCGCCTCGCGATCCGGCGTTTCAGGCCACGCATTTCCAACAGCGTCTCGATCCTGACACCCGGTTACGCAACCCAATCAATGGCCGGACGCGCCTTCATCCGCGAGTTGGAAGCCGCCGTGGACCGCATGCAGTCCGAAATCGACCGGGTCCTGACGCACGGCTGACCCCGCACCGCACTAAAGCGCCAGCAGCAGCGGAACGAAGGCGATGAGAATGTAGACCACGATCAGCACCAGCAGATAAGGCAGCACCGCACGGGCGATCCTTTCGATGGGCACATTGGCCGTGGTCGAGGCCACAAACAGGTTGATCGCCACCGGCGGCGTTACCATGCCGATGGCCAGACCCACGACGATGATGATCCCGAAATGCACCGTGTCGATCCCCAGTTGCGCCGCAAGCGGCAACAGCATCGGGGTCAGGATGATCAGCGCGCTCGCGGTCTCAAGGAAGACGCCGGTGATCAGGATCAGCGCCATGATCAGAATCAGCAGCACATAGATATTGCCCGACAGCGACAGCGCAAACGAGGCAATCGCCCCCGGTACCTGCCAACTGGCCAGCGCCCAGCTCAGCACCGACGAGGCCGCGATCACGAACATGATGACAGCCGTGGTCACGCCAGCGCGCAGCACGATCCGGTAAAGCCCGCTCAGCGTCAGGTCACGGTAGATGAAGAACGAAACGAAGACGGCATAGTTCACTGCCACCACCGCCGCCTCGCTGGGGGTGAAGAGGCCCGAAAAGATGCCACCGAGAATGATCAGCGGCGCCATAAGGCCCCAACTCGCCGAAACCAGCGTGCGCCCGATGGTGGCCAGCGACAAGGCCGTGCCGCGCGGATAGGCGCGCCTGTGGCCCTGAATAAGCGCGACGGCGATCAGCCCCACACCCATGGCAAGGCCGGGAATGAACCCGCTCAGAAACAGCTCTTTCACCGATTCCTGCGCGATCACAGCGTAGATGATGATCGGCACCGAAGGCGGGATGACTACCCCGATCGTGCCCGACGCGGCGATCAGCGACGCCGCCGAAGCCGGGTCATAGCCCTTGCGCTTCAACTCGGGCACAAGGCTTGCCCCCACGGCCGCGGTCGTCGCCGCCCCCGAACCCGAAATTGCGGCAAAGAACATGCCAGCCAGCACCGAAACCACCGAGAGACCACCCTTGATGAAGCCGAACATGCTGTCGGCAAAGGCTACCAGCCGCTTCGAGATCTCACCCTGCGCCATGATGTCCCCGGCCAGCACGAACATCGGCACCGCCACCAGCGCAAAGCTGTTGATCCCCGAAAACATCTGCTGTGGTACCACCATCAGCGGCACGCCCCCAAGGTTCAGCGCGCTCATCGCCGCCGCGCCGATGACGATGGCGACGGGCAGGCCCATGAGCAGAAACAGGATGAAAAGACCGGCCAGCACCAGGCTCATTGCGGCACCTCCGGCGTCGCGGCGACACTGCGTGGCTCCTGCCCCGCCAGCAGGCGGACAAGATCGATCACCGACAGCCCCGCCATGATCGCGGCGCAGACCGGCATCACCGCATAGACAAGCCCCATGGACATGCGCAGCGATGGCGATTTCTGAAAACTCTGCATCCCCATGTAACGCCAGCCTATCACCGCCAAGGTCGCCAGAAACGCAATCGCCACCAGCATGCCTGCGCCCGACACGATCCGGCGCAGGCGGTCCGGCAGGCTGTCACGCAACAGTGTGACAGCGATATGCCGGCCCTGCTGATAGGCCAGAGTCGCGCCCAGAAAGGTGATCCAGATCAGCAAGAAACGCGCGACCTCCTCGGTCCAGCTGACCGAGGTGAACGCCACCCGCGACACGATCTGCAACGTGATCACACCGGTCAGCGCGACCATGCCCACGAACACGACGGGGCCCAGTATCGCGCCGACCATCCGGTCGATCCACTCCAGCACCTTCAGCATCTTACTTGATCGCGTCCTGAATGCGCGTCAGGTAATCGCCGAACTTCGTGCCATACTTCTCGTAGACCGGCGCGACCGCTTCGGAAAATGCCGTGAGGTCGGCATCGTCCACGATCTCCATTCCCGAATCGCGCAGCGCCTGAAGCTGCTCGCTCTGCTGCTCGGCATTGAGCGCGCGTTCATATTCGGCGGCGTCCTGCGCGGCCTTGACGACGATCTCCTGCGCCTCGGGCGACAGTTTCTGCCAGACCGGCATACCCATCACGAAAATCGCCGGCGCATAGCTGTGGCGCGTCATCGTCATGTTGGTCTGGGTCTCGTTCAGCTTGAAGGAATAGACCACGCCAACCGGGTTTTCCTGCCCGTCGATGGTGCCTTGCTGCATCGCGGTCAGCGCCTCGGTCCAGGCCATAGGAATGGCATCGGCGCCCAGTTCGCGGAACGTGTCGATATAAACGGGGTTCTCCATCACGCGGATCTTCAGGCCCTCGATATCCTCGGGGCTGCGCACCGGTCGCTCGGAATTGGTCAGGTTGCGAAAGCCACGCTCGGCATAGGCCAGGCCCTTGAGGTTCACTTCCGACAGCCGGTCCAGCAATTCCTGCCCGATCGGCCCGTCCAGCACCTCATAGGCTTTCTCGGCCGAGGGGAACAGGAAGGGCAGCTCGAAAACCGCCATATCCTCAAGGAAATTGGACACCGGGCCATTGGTGATCACGCCCATATCGACCGTGCCGATCTGCATGCCCTCCAGCAGCGTGCGCTCATCGCCCAGCGTCGCGTTGGGGAAAATCTCGACGCTGATCGCCCCGTCCGAGCGTTCACCGACCAGTTCCTTGAACTTGGTGGCGGCAGCGTGAAAGCCATCCTGCTCGTTCACCACATGCGCAAGGCGCAGATTCACCGGCTCGATTTCGGCCACCAGCGGCAAGGCGCTGACCGCCAGACCAAAGCCCGCCACAACAGCGGAGCGGACCATCGTTTTCAAATTATTCATCTTGTTTCCTCCTGAAACCAATCGCAGACGGCGCCTTTTGCGCCCGGGTGCTGCGCTCCGGGATCAGAGAATTCGGCCAAGCCCGGATCAGCGTCTGTGAAATGCTGAAACCCTATGCAAAACGCAGCTTTCTTGCGCTTAAACGTGAAAGCTGGCGGGGATTCAAGGGGCTCTTGCGGGGGCTTGAAACCGCGCTCGTCTTGCCTTGCACCGCCTTTGGCACGCCGCGTTCAAAATGCCTGAGTCGCCGTAACAGCGCGTTTCCAGGCGTCGTATTTCCGCGCACGCTCGTCCGCTTCCATCGCCGGGGTGAATTGGCGCTCCAGCGCCCATGTCTTGGCGAATTCCGCCGCATCCGGGTAAAGCCCGGATTGCATCCCCGCCAGCCACGCCGCGCCCAGCGCCGTGGTTTCAAGAACCTCGGGGCGATCCACCGGCGCGTCGATGATGTCCGACAGAAACTGCATGGTCCAATCCGATGCGCTCATGCCGCCGTCAACCCGAAGGGTTGCGACTTCGCTGTCCCGAAGGGTTGCGACCTCACTGGCACGCAACACCGCATCGCCCTGTCCGACCCAATCGCTTCGCATCGCCTCCACCAGGTCGCGGGTCTGGAACCCGACGCTTTCCAGCGCGGCGCGGGCGAATTCCTCGGGGCGCGAATTGCGCGTCAGCCCAAACATCGCGCCCCGGCATTCGGCGTTCCAATAGGGCGCGCCAAGCCCGGTAAAGGCCGGCACCAGCACAACATTCTGGCCAGGATCGGCCTGTTGCGCCAGTGTCTGCGTTTCCTTGGCGTGGCGGATGATTTTCAACCCGTCGCGCAGCCATTGCACCACCGCCCCCGCGATGAAGATCGAGCCCTCCAGCGCATAGGTCGGCTTGCCGTCAAGCTGATAGGCAATGGTCGTCAGCAGGCGGTTCTGAGATATCACCGGCAAATCTCCGGTATTGAGCAGCGCGAAACAGCCCGTGCCATAGGTCGATTTCATCATTCCCGGCTGGAAACAGGCCTGTCCCAGCGTCGCCGCCTGTTGATCCCCCGCGACCCCGCGAATGGGAATCTCGCGCCCGAACAGATCGTCGCGGGCCATGCCGAAATCACCCGCGCTGTCGCGCACCTCGGGCAGCATGCCCATCGGGATATCCAGCATCTCGCAAATGGTGCTGCTCCAGCGCCCCTTGCGGATGTCATAAAGCAGGGTGCGCGCGGCATTGGTCGCATCCGTCGCATGCACCTTGCCGCCGGTCAGCTTCCAGATCAGGAAGCTGTCGACCGTCCCGAACAGCAGTTCGCCCTTTTCGGCGCGCGCGCGGGCGCCCTCCACATTGTCGAGTATCCATTTCAGCTTGGTCCCCGAGAAATACGGGTCCAGCAAGAGCCCCGTGCGTTCGCTCACCGCCGGTTCATGCCCGGCATCGCGCAGATTGCGGCACAGTGCGGCGGTGCGCCGGTCCTGCCAGACGATGGCGTTGTGAACCGGCGCGCCGGTTTGCCTGTCCCAGACCAGCGTGGTTTCGCGCTGATTGGTGATGCCGATGGCGGCGATATCCGCCACGGTCAGCCCGGCGCGCTCGATCACGGCGCGGCAGGTTCCCGCGGTCGTCGACCAGAGGTCATTGGGGTCATGCTCGACCCAGCCCGATTCGGGATAGATCTGGCGGAACTCCTCCTGCGCGGTGGCCTTCAGGCGCATATGACCGTCGAAAAGGATGGCGCGGCTCGATGTGGTGCCCTGATCGATGGCAAGGATATGGCTCATGTCTCTCCTCCGGCGGCGGCTGGCTCATTATGACGCGGCGCGCGCCGCTCGGCCATCCATGCGTCCAGCGCGGCGATTTCGCTTTCGCTCATGCGCAGCCCCAGCTTGCTGCGCCGCCAGACCACGTCCTCGGCGCAGCGCGCATATTCCCGGCGCATCAGCCAGTCCACCTCGCGCTCATGCAAGCTCGCGCCGAAATCACGGCCCAGATCGCCCGCCACGCGCGCATCGCCCAGCATCTCGCCCGCCTCGGTGCCATAGGCCCTGATCAGCCGCCCGGCCCAGGCCGCCTCTAGAAAAGGATAGGTGTCGCACAGCGCCTCGGTCAGCCGCGCCACGGCATCGACCTCGAAATCACCGCCCGGCAGCGCGACCCCCGCCGTCCAGTCGCCTTGCAACCCCTTGAAGAACGGCGCCAGCCTGCCCATCGCCGACTCGGCCAGCTTGCGATAGGTGGTGATCTTGCCGCCAAAGACATTGAGCAACGGCGCGCCGCTGTCACCCTGCTCAAGCTTGAGCACGTAATCCCGCGTCGCCGCCGTCGCCGATGCCGCACCGTCATCGTAAAGCGGCCTGACGCCCGAATAGCTCCAGACGATATCCGCCCGCGTCACTGGCCGCGCGAAATAGTCCGACGCGAAACGGCACAGGTATTCTGCCTCTTCCTGCGTGCAGACCGGCGGGGTCGCGGCATCCTCGTGTTCGGCGTCGGTGGTGCCGATCAGCGTGAAATCCCCCTCATAGGGGATCGCGAAAATGATCCGCCCGTCGCTCCCCTGAAAGAAATAACTGCGGTCGTGATCGAAGAGCCGCCTTGTCACGATGTGGCTGCCCCTGACCAGCCGCACACCCTGCCCGGCATCGCCATCCCGCCCCAGCGCGTCGTGGATCACCTCGCCCACCCAGGGGCCGCCCGCATTGACCAGCGCGCGCGCCCGCGTGGTGCTCACCTCACCGGTCTCGCCATCCTCAAGCGTGACCGTCCAGACCCCGCCCTCGCGGTGCGCCGACACCACCTTGACGCGGGTGCGGATGACCGCCCCCCGCGCCTCTGCATCGCGCGCATTCAGCACCACAAGACGGCTATCCTCGATCCAGCAATCGGAATACTCGAAGGCGCGCTTGAACTTGCCCTTCAACGCAACGCCCGCCCGATCCATCGTCAGGTCCACCACCCGCGTCGCCGGTAATATCTTGCGCCCGCCCATATGGTCATACATGAACAGCCCCAGCCGGATCATCCATGCCGGTCGCCGCCCCTTCATCCAGGGCATCACGCGGTTGAGCAACCCGGATGCCGGCGTCTCCCCCTCAAAACGCATGCCATCATGCAAGGGCAACACGAAGCGCATCGGCCAACTGATATGGGGCATCGCCCGCAACAGGGTCTCGCGTTCGATCAACGCCTCTCGCACCAGCCGGAATTCGAAATACTCAAGATAGCGCAGCCCGCCATGAAACAGCTTGGTCGAGGCCGATGACGTGGCCGAGGCCAGGTCGTTCATCTCGGCCAGTTCGACGCTCAGGCCCCGCCCCGCCGCGTCGCGCGCGATACCACAGCCATTGATCCCACCGCCGATCACGAAAAGATCGACCGGATCCTTGCCCCGCGCTGGTTCCACCTGACGTCCTTTCGCTGCCATGCCGATGCGCCGACGCAAGCACGGCCCGCCTGACAGAGTCAATCCGAATCATTCGTTTATATTCGTTTTGCTTAAAATTATGTTCGAAATTTCCCCAATTCGCCCGTTTATATCAATCTTTACTTGTCATTTCCCCATATACGAACATAATCGAACAAATCACCGAAAGGCCTCGAACCCCCGTGTCACAGAGCTTCCGACAGCCTGACATCCTTGAAATCGCCCGCAGCGCGGGCAAGGTCACCGTCGACGGGCTGGCCGCGCATTTCGGCGTCACCGTCCAGACCATTCGCCGCGACCTCACCGAACTCGCCGACGCGGGCAAGCTCGAACGCGTCCATGGCGGCGCCATCCTGCCCTCCGGCGTCAGCAATATCCTCTACGAGGAACGCCGCCGCCTCCATGACAGCGCCAAACAGGCCATTGCCCGCGCCTGCGCCGCCACGATCCCCGACAGCGCCTCGCTGTTCCTTGATATCGGCACCACCGCCGAGGCCGTGGCGCGCGCCTTGCTGGGGCATGAAAACCTGATGGTGGTGACCAACAACATGAACGTCGCGCAGATCCTGCTGGCCAATGAAAGCTGCGAGATCGTCGTCGCGGGCGGCACGCTTCGGCGCTCGGATCGCGGGCTGGTGGGCGCGCTGACCGCGCGCACCATCGCAGATTTCAAGTTCGATCATGCGATCCTTGGCTGCTCGGCGCTCGATCCCGATGGCGACATGCTCGATTTCGATATGCAGGAGGTGATCGTCGGGCAGACCCTTCTCAGCCGCTCGCGCGAATGCATCCTCGTGGCCGATCATTCCAAATTCGCCCGCAGCGCTCCGATGCGCATCGGTTCGCTGTGCGATATCGACCAGTTCTTCACCGACAGCCCCCTGCCCGCTCCGCTGGCTGAACGCTGCCGGGGCTGGGCGACCCGCGTCTGCGTCGTTGACCCGTAAGCGTCGGCGCTAACTGCCGTAAACCGTGGCCCAGCGTTCGATCAGCGCCTGTTGCAGCGTCTTGGCGCGGCCGTTCCAACTTGCCGCACCCGGCGGGCGACCCGCCGCCCCCAGATCAGCCTGACGGCGGCGACCCTGGTTCGCCGCCAATATCGCAAAGGCCAACTCGCCGCCGTCCGGCGTGGTCATGTATCCCGACAGCGAACTGACGAAGTAAAGCGTGCCGGTCTTTGCCAGCACCTGGATCTTGTTGTTCTGGTCAATCCCGCCCCTGTCGTTGCGTAGCGGAATCTCCTTGAGGATCGCGCGCAGCTGGCCATCGCCATGCGCCTTGACCATCGCCCGCGCCAGCGCCTCGGCGCTCAGGCGCGATTTCTCGCCCAGCCCCGAATGATCGACCAGCGATGCCCCCTCCATGCCCAGTTCCGTGCGTGCCCAACGGCTCATTTCGCGCGCCGATGCCGCCAGCGATTGTGCACGCCCGACGCGTTTGGCGCTGGCGGTCATGCCGACCAGTTCGGCCGTCAGGTTGTTGGAGTATTTCAGCATGTCGCGCAACACCTCGCGCAGCGATCCGCTTTGATGCACGACCAGCGTCTTGCCCCTTGGCGGTTCGCGCAACGCCGCGCCGTCTTCAAGGACAATCCCGTGCGAGCGCGCCAGCGTGGCGAAGACCTCGGCGGCATAGGCTTCGGGCTTGCGCACCGGCAGCCAGCGCGCGCCGCCATTGCCCAGCGCCGCATTCGCCACGGTCCAGGAATCGTGGTCGCCGCCGTCACGGTATGTATAGACCGGCCCCTTGCGCTTCGAAACCGCCATGCGTGCGATCGTGACCGCCGGGCGATAGGCCCGCGCGCGGGCATCCATCGTCACCTGGTAGCCGCTTCCGCCGCGTTTCCATTCGAAATGCACGCGGTTGAAATTCAGGTTCATCCCCGAAATCGACGGATTGTAACCCGCATGTTCGGGCTGGGTCGGGTCGATTGTCCGCTCGAAGGGCAGCGCCCCGCCCCAGACGCGGAACCGCCCCCGCACTTCGTGAACGCCCTTGCGCTTCAGTTCAGCCGCCATATCGGCCAAGGCATCGGTATCCAGCGTCGGATCGCCGCCCCCCGCCAGGATCAGATCGCCCTTGATGACCCCGTTCTCGATCGCTCCGGTCGTCAACAGCCGCGTGCTGAACCGGAAATCTGCGCCCAGCGTGTCAAGCGCATAAAGCGCCGTCACCGATTTGGTGACGCTGGCCGGAGGCAAACCGTCATGCGCGCCGCGCGCTTCCAGCATCAGCCCGGTTTTCACATCCATCACCGCAAAGGTGACGTCGCCCCCCAGATTCGCCGCTTCGACCAGCTTCTCGGCGCCCGGCGCGACGCGCGCCGCCTTGCTGCCGGGACGGGCCTGCGGTCGCAGCGATACCGCCGGGGCAGCGGCCCATGCAACGGAACCGGCCAGCGGCGCCAACGCGCCAACCGCGCCCAGCGCGCTTCCAAGGAAAAGTCGTCTCGAAACGGGTCTGCTCATGATGCGAAAATAAGCTGAGCGCGGCGTCCGAGACAATCGCTTTCACGCAGAATTTCCCGCTCAGCCCTCTTCGCGGCCCGGCCATTCGCCCTGTCTGCGCAGCCGGGTCGATGAAAGCGCGATCATCGGCACGTTCACGAAACACCATGCGGGCGCGCGGCTCTGGCCCAGAAAGCGGCTGTCGCGGGTCGGCAGACGGGCAAACCCATAGACCTTGGCGGCCTTGGACATGCGCGCCGAAATCCGCTGGCCGGGGCGCGCCAGAACGCCCACCGGCACATTGTTCATGATGTCGCGCCAGTCCTGCCATTGATCGAACTGCACCAGGTTGTCCGCCCCCATCAGCCAGACGAATCTGACCCCGGGGCGCGCCTCTTGCAGCAACCGCAGGGTCTGGGCGGTGTAGCGCGTGCCAAGCTGCGCCTCGGCATCGCTCACCTTGATGCGCGGATGATCGACGATCTCGCGGCAGGCCGCCATCCGCCGCTCCAGCGGCGCGGGGCCCTTCGCCTTCAACGGGTTGCCCGGACTGACCAGCCACCACACCCGATCGAGACCAAAGCGGCGCAGCGCCTCGCGACTGATATGCACATGTCCCGCATGGGGCGGATCGAAGGATCCGCCCAACAATCCCACGATCTGGCCGGGGCGCACATATGGCAGCGTGATTATCATCATGCTTCCATCACCTTGGCGCCAAGCCACTGTCAAGCGCCAAGCCGTGATTGACAGGGGTAAATGGTCTGCCCTGACCCCCGACCATTTCTTCGAAAAAATCCTCTGAGCATGCAGCACACCCTTGGGTGATTGCTCCTGCGCGCCGCCTCGGCTATCAGGGCCGCGACACACGTTCACCCATCAGGAGCGGACAACAGATGGCAGCCTATCAATACGTCTACCACATGCAGGGCGTCTCCAAGACCTATCCCGGCGGCAAGAAATGCTTCGAGAATATTCATCTCAGCTTTCTGCCCGGCGTGAAGATCGGCGTCGTCGGGCCGAACGGCGCGGGTAAATCGACCCTGATGAAGATCATGGCCGGACTCGACACCGACTTCACCGGCGAGGCTTGGGCCGCCGAAGGCGCCAAGGTCGGCTACCTGCCCCAGGAACCCGAGCTCGACCCGGATCTCAGCGTGCGTGAAAACGTGATGCTGGGCGTCGCCGCGAAAAAGGCCAAGCTCGACCGCTTCAACGAGTTGGCGATGAACTACTCGGACGAGACCGCCGACGAGATGGCC
>CAZMZS010000073.1:0-13401 GCA_964570675.1 uncultured Roseovarius sp.
GAGGCCAGCCAGTCGGGCACGATCGTGTTCGACAACGCTCAGACCCTGGAAAATTCCTCGGGCGAGATGCTGGTCATGGGCCGCAACATGAAGCTGCGGATCATGGGCGAAAACGATGTCGAACTGGCCAGCCACAAGATCGGCTACGGCACCAAGCTGTTCGTCAAGCACGGCGACAAGATCAACCGTGGCGACAAGCTGTTCGAGTGGGATCCCTATACGCTGCCGATCCTGGCCGAGAAGGCAGGCACGACGAAATTCGTCGACCTGACGACCGGCGTATCGCTGCGTGACGTGACCGACGACGCGACGGGCATGACCCAGAAGATCGTTTCGGACTGGCGCGCCGCGCCTCGGGGTAACGAGCTCAAGCCCGAAATCCTGATCGTGGGCGAGGATGGCGAACCGGTGCGCAACGATGCAGGCAACCCGGTGACTTATCCGATGTCGGTTGACGCGATCCTCTCGATCGAGGAAGGCGAGCCGATTCAGGCCGGTGACGTGGTTGCGCGGATTCCGCGCGAGGGCGCCAAGACCAAGGACATCACCGGCGGTCTGCCGCGTGTGGCGGAACTGTTCGAGGCACGCCGTCCCAAGGACCACGCCATCATCGCCGAGATTGATGGCTATGTCCGTTACGGGCGCGACTACAAGAACAAGCGCCGCATCACGATCGAGCCTGCCGACGAGTCGATGGAGCCGGTGGAATACATGGTGCCCAAGGGCAAGCATATCCCCGTCCAGGAAGGCGACTATGTCCAGAAGGGCGACTACATCATGGACGGCAACCCCGCGCCGCATGACATCCTGTCGATCATGGGTGTCGAGGCGCTGGCCGATTACATGATCAACGAGGTGCAGGAGGTCTATCGTCTTCAGGGCGTGAAGATCAACGACAAGCACATCGAAGTCGTGGTGCGCCAGATGCTCCAGAAATGGGAGATTCTCGACAGCGGGGATACCACCCTTCTCAAGGGCGAGCATGTGGACAAGGCAGAGCTGGCCGCGGCCAACGAGAAGGCGATTGCCAAGGGTGGTCGCGCCGCCAGTGGCGAGCCGATCCTGCTGGGCATCACCAAGGCCTCGCTGCAGACGCGCTCGTTCATTTCGGCCGCCTCCTTCCAGGAAACGACCCGCGTGCTGACCGAAGCCTCGGTGCAGGGCAAGGTCGACAAGCTGGTAGGCCTCAAGGAGAACGTCATCGTGGGCCGCCTCATTCCGGCGGGCACCGGTGGCGCGACCCAGAAGGTGCGCCACATTGCCCAGAGCCGCGACAATGTCGTGATCGAGGCCCGCCGCGAGGAGGCCGAGGCCGCCGCCGCGCTGGCAGCGCCCGTCGAGGACGACGTGATCGGGGGCGATGAGTTCGACAACTTTGTCGACACTCCCGAGAGCCGCGACGACTGAACCACGCGCATTGCGCAGCTAAAGGAAAGGCCCCGCTGTCGGATCAGCGGGGCCTTTCTCTATTCAGCGGCCCGCACCAGGGGCGCACGAAAACCCTTGCAATCATGGGCAAGAGCGACAATCGATGGGTATGCGCCGCTTGCATGCTCTTCTTGCCCTTCTGGCCGTGGCCGTGGTGACGACATCCATTTTCTGGGTGTCGTTGAGCTATTTCCAATCCGAAGAGCGGACCAAGGCGCAAGGCCGCCTGTCGCTGTTTCGCAGCACCGTGCTGTCCGAACTGGAGCGGTTCTCGCATCTGACCTATGTGCTGGCGCGCGACCCTTTCGTGATCGAGACCGCGCAAGGCGCGGGCACGGACGGGCTGAACCGCCGCTTTGCCGCTTTCGCGCGCCAATCGGGGCTGGATGCGATCTATTTGATGCGGCGCGACGGTGTGACGATCTCGGCCTCCAACAGCGGCCAACCGGGCAGCTTCGTCGGGCAGGATTATTCCTTCCGCCCTTATTTTCTGGATGCCACTGCCGGGCGGCAAGGGCGCTTTTACGGGATCGGGGCGACCACCGGGCTGCCGGGTTATTTCATCGCCGATGCGGTGCGCGACGGCACGGGCGCGGTGATCGGGGTGGTGGCGATCAAGCTTGATCTTTCGAAGCTGGAAGCCAGCTGGAGCGCGGCGGGCGAGCAGGTTTTTCTGGCCAACCGCGCCGGGGTGGTGTTGTTGTCATCGACCCCCGCATGGCGCTATCGGGCGTTGCGCGCGCTTTCGCCCGAACAGGAGCAGGCGATCCGCCAGTCCCGCCAGTTTCCCGGCCAGCCGCTCGACCCGCTGGACTGGACCCCGCTTGAAGGCGCGCGCGCGCAGATCGGGGGTGTGCCGCGGATTCACTTGATCGCCGACGACCTGCCGCATGGCTGGGAGCTGCATTATTTTGCCAGCGATGACCGGGCGGTGGCGCGCAGTCTGTTGGTGACGGCGGTGGTGCCGATCCTGGCCGCGCTGGTGTTTATCTTTTCGCAATTGCGCCGCACCAACCGGATCGGCGCGGCGCTGCAACGCTCGGTCGCCGAAGAGGCACAGCTGCGTCAGGCCAACGAGCGGCTGGCCGTCGAAATCGAAGAACGCAAGCTGACCGAACGCCAGCTCAAGCGCACCCAGGGCGAGCTGGAACGCGCCAGCCGCCTGGCGGCGCTGGGGCAGTTGGCGGCCTCGGTGACGCATGAACTGGGGCAGCCACTGGCGGCGATCCGCAACCATCTGGCGGCGGCGGAAATGAACAATGGCATCTCGCAGAAGGTAGCGCCGCGCATTTCGGCGCTGGTCGACCGGATGGAAGGCATAACGCGCCAGCTCAAGTTTTTTGCGCGCACCGACAATGAGGGGTTTCGCGAGGTAGATCTGCGTCAGGCGATGCAGGCCGCGCTGGAGCTGGTCGAGCCCAATATCCAGCAGGTCGAGGCGGAGGTGACGCTTGAGGCTCCGGATGATCCGGTTGTGGTGCGCGGCGATCAGCTACGGCTGGAGCAGGTGATGACGAACCTTCTGCGCAACGCGATGGACGCGCTGGACGACAGCAGCGAGCGCCGGCTTGTGGTGCGGATCGGCATGGCCGCGCGAACCGGCTGGTTCGAGGTGCGCGACAGCGGTCACGGGCTTGGCGATGCGGCGCTGTCGGACCTGCAGGAACCGTTCTTCACCACCCGCGAAAGCGGGCGTGGGATGGGGCTGGGCCTTGCGATCTCGGGCAATATCGTCAAGGAACATCATGGCCGGATCACGGCGCGCAATGCAGATACGGGCGGTGCGGTGTTCCGGGTGGAAATCCCGCTGGCCCGCACCGAGGAAGAGGAGGCCGCCGAATGAACCGCTCGCAAAAGCGCAGCATTCTTCTGGTCGATGACGACAGGTCCATGCGCGAGTCCCTTGTCGAGCTGCTCGAGGCCGATGGATGGCGGGTCGAGGCGGTGGCGCGTGCCGAACGGGTGGCCGACCGACTGAGCGCATTCCAGCCCGACGTGATCCTGTCGGATGTGCGGATGCCGGGCATGTCGGGGCTTGATCTGCTGGACAGCCTTGTGCCGGGCGTGTCGCCGCCCCTGGTACTGATCTCGGCGCATGGTGATATTCCGATGGCGGTGAAGGCCATGCAGGACGGCGCGTATAGTTTTGTCGAGAAACCCTATGAGCCGCGCCGCTTGCTGACGATCCTGCGCCATGCGGCCGATCAGCACCACATGCGGCAGAGCAACGAGCGCCTGAAGGCGCGGCTGCTGCGGCTCTCGGGGCTTGACCGGGTGCTGCTGGGCGAGGCCCCCGAGATCCGCGCGCTGCGCGAGGATATCCTTGACCTTGCCGAGAGCGAAGCGCCGGTCCTGATCGCGGGAGAGACCGGCACCGGCAAGGAGCTGGTGGCGCGCGCGCTTCACGATCTGTCCGACCATAGCGACGGGCCGTTCCTCGCGCTCAATTGTGCAGCGCTCGCGCCAGAGAGTTTCGCCGCCGAGATGTTCGGCGGCATGGGCGGGCAGGGCGGGCGGCTTCTGACGGTGGATGGCGGCACGCTGTTTCTAGACGAGATCTGTTCCTGCCCGCTGGACGTGCAGGCCAAGCTGCTGCGCGTGATCGAGGACAAGCAGATCCTGCCGGGCGACGGCAGCGCGCCGATTCCGCTGGCGTTCAGGGTGGTGTCGGCCACCAACGAGGACCCCGAGCAGGCGGTCGCCGAAGGGCGGCTGCGCCAGGATCTGCTGTTTCGCATCAACACCATGTTGCTGAACCTGCCCACCCTGCGCCAGCGCCGCGATGATCTGGTCCTGCTGCTGACCCATTTCACCGAGGAATCGGGCCGCGTCCACGAAGCCGCGCCGCCGCCGCTCACCCAGGAGGACATCGCCGCGCTGATGGCGCATGACTGGCCCGGCAATGTGCGAGAACTGCGCAATGTCGCCGAACGCCGGGTGCTGGCGGCGCGCCGTGGCGGGGGGTCTGTCGCGCAGGCGATGCGCACCGACCCCTTGCAGGAGGACGTGCCCGACACCCTGCGCGAGGCGGTCGCGGCCTTTGAGCGCGAATTGATCGGCAAGGCGATCAAGGCCCACGAGGGGCGCATGGACGCGGTGGCCGAGGCGCTGGGCATCGGGCGGCGCACGCTCAACGAAAAGATCGTGAAACTGGCGCTCGACAAGGAGGCGCTGCTTTAGCCTGCGGAAATCCGCAGGCATGCCGTCTTCGGCTGCGCGGTTTTCTTCCTTGGCGAAGGACTCGGTTTTCCCGATACTTGCCGCATCATATCCGCATGTATTTTGGGAGGAGAAACCATGCAGAAGATTCTTGGCCGTGTGGCCGTGGCCGCGATCAGCCTTGCATTCGCAACCGAGGCGATGGCGACTGAATGGAATGTTTCGCTGTGGGGCAAACAGCGCGCCTTTACCGAAAACACCGAGAAGCTGGCCGAACTTGTGGCCGAAAAGACCAACGGTGAATTCACCCTCAACATCAGCTATGGCGGTCTGTCCAACAACCGCGAGAACCTGGACGGGATCAGCATCGGCGCCTTCGAGATGGCGCAGTTCTGTGCCGGGTATCACCGCGACAAGAACCCGTCGATCACCGTGCTGGAACTGCCGTTCCTGGGTGTTGAAACGCTGGAGCAGGAACGCGAACTGTCGATGGCGCTTTATGAGCAGCCCGCCGTCAAGGAAGACCTGGCGCGCTGGAACGCCACGCTGCTGATGCCCTCGCCCATGCCGCAATACAACCTTGTCGGCCTTGGCGATGCACCGCGCACACTTGACGATTTCGAAGGGCTTAGCGTCCGCGCCACCGGCGGCATCGGTGCCGCGATGGAGGCCGTGGACGCCGTGCCGACCTCGATGTCGGCGACCGAGGTGCGACAGGCCCTGGATAGCGGCGTGATCTCTGCCGCCGCCTTTGCGCCCCATGCGCATATGGCCTTCGGCACGATCGAAAATGCCAAGTGGTGGACGACCAACCTCAACCCCGGCACGGTGAACTGCCCGGTGGTTGCCAATACCGACGCGCTCAACGATCTGCCCGACGCGCATCGCGAGGCGCTGATGAGCTCGATCGATGAGGCGCTGGACTACTACGTGGATTTCTACACCAACAACACGATGGAAGCCTGGGGTCCGGCGCTGGACGAGCGCGGCATCGAGCGCATCAGCTATGACGCGGAATCGCTGGCCGCTTTCGAGGAAGCGGTTGCCGGTCCGGCGGCCGAAGCCTGGATCGAAGACATGAGCGCGCGCGGTTTGCCCGCACAGGAGCTTTATGACTTCGCCACTGGCAAGCTGGCCGAGCTCAAGGGCAACTGAGCCCCGCAGGCTGACGACACGACCCGCCGCACCCGGCCCAGGCGCCCGGTGCGGCGGAGCTTTCAATTCTGATATCAATCAAGGGGGGCAGACATGGCAGGCGCCGCATCTGTTCTGTCCGATTCCAGCCGTCTCAGCCAGATCGATTGCGGGCTTTACCGTGTCGAACGAGTCCTGGCGCTGATGAGCGGCATTGCGGTTTTCGCCCTGATGTTCCTGGCGGTCTTCTCGGTGGGCGGGCGCAATTTTTTCAATCAGCCGCTGCCCGGTTATGTCGACTGGATCGAACAGGCCATGCCGCTGATCGCGGTCATGGGGATTTCATATGTGCAGCGTGACGGTGGGCATATCCGTATGGATATCGTCGTGGGCGCGCTCAAGGGGCGCATGCTTTACGCGGTCGAGTTCCTGACCACGCTGGCGGTGCTGGTGCTGATGGCGCTGCTGGTCTGGGGAAGCTGGGCGCATTTCGACCGCAGTTTCGACTGGGGCGCGCCGCTGTGGAGCCGGGACAGTTCGATGGATATCGCCTTGCCGCTATGGCCAGCGAAACTGCTGGTGCCGGTGGCCTTCTCGGTGATGTGCCTGCGTCTTGCGCTGCAACTCTGGGGTTATGCGCGCGCCTTTGTCTACGGGCTTTCGAAGCCCATCGGCGTGCCTTTGGTTCTGGATGCGGCGACGGTGGCGGCCCATGAGGCCGAGCATGTCGGTGGCATCGGTGAGCGCAATGACAGCGACGAGAGGGGCGCATAATGGATCCCATCGATATCGGCCTTGCCGTCACTGCGGGCCTGCTTGTCTTTGTCGTGCTGGGGATGCGCGTGGCCTTTGCCGCGGGTCTGGCCGGGCTGGTCGGGTTGGTCTGGATCTTCTGGTCCAAGAAAGGTTATGCGCCCGACGAACTGGGCTGGGCGCTGACCGTGGCCGCCAAGACCGCCGGACAGGTGCCCCATTCCAAGGTCAGTTCGCAGGCGCTGAGCCTGATTCCGACCTTCATCCTGATCGGCTACCTGGCCTATTATGCCGGGCTGACGCGCGCCCTGTTCGAGGCGGCCAAGCGGTGGATCGCCTGGGTGCCGGGCGGTCTGGCGGTGTCGACGGTCTTTGCCACGGCGGGTTTCGCGGCGGTATCGGGCGCGAGCGTCGCGACCTCGGCGGTCTTCGCACGCATCGCCATCCCCGAGATGCTGGCCATCGGTTACAACAAGAAATTCGCCGCCGGTGTGGTGGCGGCGGGTGGCACGCTTGCCAGCTTGATCCCGCCCTCCACGATCCTCGTGATCTACGCGATCATCGTCGAGCAGGATGTCGGGATGCTGCTCTTGGCGGGGTTCATTCCCGGGGCTTTCTCGGCGCTGGTCTACGCTACACTGATCATCTGCATGGCGCTGACCATAAAGGGTTTCGGCCCGCCGGTCAGCGGATTCACCTGGCGCGAACGGCTGGTGTCGCTGCCGCCCGCGCTGCCGATCCTGCTGGTCGTGGTGACGATTATCTTCTTCGTCTACAACCCCTTTGGCGGCGATGCCTGGGGCACGCCGACCGAAGGCGGTGCGATCGGCGCCTTCATCGTCTTCCTGATGGCGGTCTGGCGCGGCATGCGCCTGACCGAGCTCAAGGATGCGCTTCTGGAAACCGCCAAGCTGAGCGTGATGATCTTCACGATCATCTGGGGCGTTCTGATCTATGTGCGCTTCCTCGGCTTTGCCGATCTGCCGGGGGCTTTCGCCGACTGGATCACCTCGCTGACCATGTCGCCGATGGTGATCCTGGTCTGCATACTGCTGGCCTATGCGGTGCTGGGCATGTTCATGGACGCGATCGGGATGCTGCTTCTGACATTGCCAGTGGTCTATCCGGCCGTCATGGCGCTGAATGGCGGCCCGATGGTCAGCGCCGAGGATGCGGCCTTCGGCATGTCGGGGCCGATGTGCGCGATCTGGTTCGGTATCCTGGTGGTCAAGATGGCCGAGTTCTGCCTGATCACGCCCCCCATTGGCCTGAACTGTTTCGTTGTGGCCGGGGTGCGCCCCGACCTGAGCGTACAGGACGTGTTCAAGGGCGTGATGCCGTTCTTCATTGCGGACGGGATCACCATCGCGCTTCTGGTGTCTTTCCCGGCGATTGTGCTTTGGCTTCCAAGTCTGGCCTGACCTGAGCTGACATGACCGGGCCGTCACGGCCCGGTCAGGATATGGCGCTC
This sequence comes from uncultured Roseovarius sp., assembly GCA_964570675.1. Taxonomy (GTDB): domain Bacteria; phylum Pseudomonadota; class Alphaproteobacteria; order Rhodobacterales; family Rhodobacteraceae; genus Roseovarius. The sequence goes on from CAZMZS010000073.1 coordinate 7,946, forward strand.
GATACGCGCAAAGCCATAGCCGATATGGATCCGCTGGATATGGCCTATGGCGGCCACGTCACCCGAATTGAGCGCGCGGCCCACCTCGCGCAGCTCGCTGACCAGCGCCTCGGCCATCTCGGCACCCAAGGCATGTCCGAGACGGTGCCAGGTGCTGGCCGCCTGGTAATAGGTCTGCCACCAGAAGGCGCGCAAAGACTGGTTGCCGATCAGATCGGCGATAAGCCCGTGCAGGCGATGATTGATCTGGATGTAACGGCCCGGATCGAAGCCCACGCGCAGCACCAGCGCCGCATCGAGAAGTTCGTCGCACAGGCGCCGATGGTCGTCGGAAATGGGACGAGGCGACATCGTTCCGATCAGCGGCGCGAGTTCCAGCCGCATGGCATAGACCTGCCTGATCGCTTCCGGGTTCAAGGCGATGACTACGCTGCCAACGCCGTTGCGGGTTTCGACCAGCCCAAGATGACTTATCCGGCTGATCGCATCGCGCACGGGCGTGCGACTTACATTGAATTCCCCGGCAAGCTCGGCCTCCTTGAGCTGCGTGCCGGGCGGCGTTTCCAGAAAACAGATGCGGCGCAGGATTTCGTCTTGGATGATTTCAACGATGCTCTTGTCGTCTTGCATGATCGGTCTTTCCGCCGGTTCAGTATTCGCGCAGCAGGCGGCCATGACCGGCGATCCGCTCGTCAATGCCCGCAAGGCGCAGGACGTTCCAGATCATCGCCTGGTTCGAGCAGATCACCGGTTTGCCGAGCCGCTGTTCAAGCGCATCGACGATCTCGAGACTGCGCAGCGCACCGCAACTGATGAACAGCGCGTCGGCGTCGGGTTGATCCACGCTGGCGGCGAATTCGGCGATGAAGCCGGGCCGCAGGCGGATCATGTCGCTGTCACGTTCAAGGTTCAGCCCCTGGATGTCGAGAATCTCGAACCCCGCCGCCTGCATGTAGCGGGCCTCGGCCTGATTGATCTCGTCCAGATAGGGCGTGGCCACGACGATCCTTTGTGCCCCAATGGCATTTAGCGCGCGCATCACCGCGGTAATCAGGCTGGTGGCGGTCGCGCCGGGTGCGCCGATGGCCAGCTCGCGCATCACGCGGGACTCTCCGATCACCAGACTGCCCGACGTGCAGGCATAGCAGATCGCGTCAAGGCTGCCATCGGGCAACAGCGTGCCGGCGGCGCGCGCAAGATCCGCGGCATGGGCGTCAAGCGCGGCAAGGGTAATCGTGTCGGGAATGAGGGCGCGGGTGAAATGCATGCCCACCCCCTCGGGGCAGAGGCGCATCATGTCGTCCTCGATCGTCTGCTCGGTGGCAAGCAGCACGAAACCGATCTTGGCGCGATAATGCCGCCCGCGATCAAAAGCCCCGGTAAGGTCGATATTTTGACTATGGTGCATACACATATGTGATAAAACCCGACAATTGACCCGTTTTGTGCCGCTTGACGCCAAAGCTGTATGCAGCTTAGTTGGTTAAGACGGGAATCGCCAGCGCGAATTGCGCGGCTGGCTGGGATGAAGGACCACGATATGCTGAAAGAGGCAAAAGCGCGCTGTGTCGCGTTGCAGGCCATGATGGCCGCGCGCGGGATCGACCGGGCGATCTTTACCGATGAAAGCTCGATCGCCTATCTGGCCGGGTTCTGGGGCTATCTCGGGATCGAGTTTGGCCGCCCGACCATGCTGATCGTCAGCGCGCAGGACGCCCCGGTGATCGTGACACCGCTGATGGAATCCGAAATGGTCGGTGCGATGACATGGGTCGAGGACCTGCGTGTCTGGGAGGATTTCGGCCCACGCGGTTGGGGGCGGGTGCTGTCGGAGGTGCTGGGCGCGTCGCCCGGAGCGATCTGGATCGAGCGCAATACGGTCCCGGCGCTGGTGCGCAACTTTCTTGACGATACCTATCCGGGGGCCGCGCTCAGGGATATCTCGCCGGTGCTGGGCGAGATGCGAATGATCAAGAGCCCCTTCGAGATCGGTGTGATGAAACAGGCCGGTCAGATCGCCGGGGCGATGATGCAGGCCGCGCATGACTCGCTTGGCGAAGGGGCGACGGAGTATGAATCCGCGCTCGCCGTGATCGATGCTGGGTCGCGCAAGGCGGCCGGTTTCCTGACTGACAAGGGCTGGGACAGGTTCGTTTCGCCCATGATCCACAACCTTCAGATCGTGCAAAGCGGGCGCGACACCGCAATGGTGCATCGCCGCGCCAGCCTGCGGGCCTACCGGCGGCGCGACCCGGTCTATTTCTGTTTTTGCAACATGGCGCAGTTCAAGCAATACAAGCTGGGTTTCGACCGGATGTTCCATATTGGCGAGGTCGATGCGCGCGACCGCGAGGTCCAGGAAGCTGCCATCGACGCCCAGCAGGCCGCCATCGCTGCGATCCGTCCCGGCGTTCTGGCCGAAGACGTCGCCGAGGCCGCGAACGAGGTCTACCGCGAACGCGGTTTCCAGACGGGTTACCGCACCGGGCGCTCGATCGGCGTCGCTTATCTGGAGGCGCCCGAACTCAAGGCCGGCGACAAGACCGTTCTGAAACCCGGCATGACCTTTGCGGTGGATGGTGGTATTTCGGTCGGCGGAGAGACGGCAGGCCGTATCGGGGATTCCATCGTGGTGACGCCGCAGGGCGCGGAATACATCACTGATTATCCGCGCACGATCCTGCTAAGCAAAGGATGACGCGATGAGCGACCGCTTGAACCTTGCGTTATTGCAATCGCCTGCGGATCTGGAGGGTCAGGCGGCGCGGCTGACATGGCTGGAAGCCCGGCTTCAGGAGCTGGCACCTGCGTCGCCAGACATCGTCGTTCTGCCTGAGCTTTTCCAATGCGGCTACAATGTTGCGGCGCGGCTGAGTGCAGCGGGCGAACCGCGCGACGGCGCCTTTGCGCAGGCGGTCGCGGCGCTGGCGCGCGCGCAGGACACCGCCATCGTCTATGGCTGCGCCGAGCGTGATGGCGATGCGCTTTACAATGCGGCGCTGGCCTTTGGTCGTGACGGGCGGATGCTGGGCCACCATCGCAAGCTGCTTCTGCCGCCCGGTTTCGAAGGCGAGCATTTCGCGCCGGGTGAGGGGTCGGTTCTGTTCGGGATCGGCGCGTTCAAGGTGGCGCTGCTGGTCTGTTATGATGTCGAGTTCCCCGAGACGGTGCGCCATGTGGCCATGGCGGGGGCCGATCTTGTGATCGTGCCGACGGCGCTCTCGGATCAATGGCCGCTGGTCGCCGACAAGCTGGTTCCTGTCCGCGCCTTCGAGAACGGCGTTTTCCTGGCCTATTGCAATCATTCCGGCACCGAGAACGGCCTGACCTATCATGGCGGCAGTTGCATCGTTGCGCCCGATGGCGCCGATTTGGCACGCGCGGGCGCCGCGCCGCAAAGCCTGAGCGCGACGCTGGATCATGCCGCCGTCGCCCGCGCAAGGGCGCGGCTGCCCTACCATCGGGACCGCGCGGCGCTGCCTTGGGTCATGACCGGGGGCTGAGTATCCGTCAGGGCAGACGCCGGGCGGCGGCGTAGCGCGCGACAAAGGCGCTGTCGCCGGGGCTGGCCAGCAGGCCCACGGCCTGCTGTGCGCTGGCCCAGATCACGCTGTGTCCCGCTTCGGTGGGCGCGGATAGCGCGCGCACCGGGTTCGCCACGAAAATCATGCAGATCTTCTCGGCCCAGAGTTCGTATTCCGGCATATAGGCGAAACGGCGATAGACCCCGAGCCGCCGTGCCCCGGCGATCCGCCAGCCGGTTTCCTCGCGCACCTCGCGGTGCAATGCCTGAAGCGGCGACTCGCCGGGGTCGATGCCCCCGCCGGGAAGCTGTATTTCGGGGCTCGGCTCTTCCTGGCGGGTCAGAAGCAAACCGGAATCACCGGGCAGGATCGCATAGACGCCGGGCCGGGGGCGGTAGGCGATGCCTTGGCGCGGGGTTTCGCCGTATCTGGGGATCATGCTGTTGCCTTGCCTTGCGCCATGTTCATCCGCCTTTCAGGCGCGCCAGTAGCACCACTTCGCTATCCTCGTGAATCGGGGTGAACCAGCTGTCGTTATAAATGCGCCCGTCGATGGCGACCGAAACGCCGCGCTCGAGCTGCGGCTTGAGCGCCGGATAGCGCGCCGCCAGCCCGTCCAGGAGTTCGCGCAGGGTGGAGGCCTCGATCTCGACTTCGGTCTGATCGTCGGTCGCCGCTGCAAGCGAGCCCCAGATCGTGACCTGAACCATTGCCCGCGCCCCCGCCTCTAGCGCGCCTGGATCGCCGCGAGAACCTTGGGCGGCGACATCGGAAGGTCGTTCATGCGCGCGCCGATCGAGGCCGAGACCGCGTTGGCGATGGCTGCCAGCGGCGGCACGATCGAGGTCTCGCCCACCCCGCGCACACCATACGGGTGGCCGGGATTCGGTATTTCAAGGATCACCGCGTCGATCATCGGCAGGTCCGAGGCGACCGGTATGCGGTAATCGAGGAAACCGGCATTCTGCAAGATGCCGTCATCGTCATAGATATATTCCTCGTTCAGCGCCCAGCCGATGCCCTGCACCGCGCCGCCCTGGAACTGGCCCTCGACATAGGAGGGATGCACGGCCTTGCCCGCGTCCTGAAACACCGTGTAGCGCAGGACTTTGACCGCGCCGGTCTCGGGGTCGACCTCGGTATCGACCATATGGGTGGCAAAGCTGACGCCCGCGCCTTCGGCGTTCACTTCGTGGTGGCCGGCAATCGGCCCGCCGGTATTGGAGGCGATGGCGGCGATTTCGGCCAGGGTCATGGGGGGATGTTCGCCCGCATTGGGGCCAGAGGGTCGCGCGGCGCCGTCTTCCCAGATGACGGCCTCTTCGTCGATGCCCCAGACCTGTGCCGCGCGTTTGCACATCTCGCGCTTTGCGGCGCGGGCGGCTTCGATGGTGGCAAGGCCCACGGCAAAGGTCACGCGGCTGCCATCGGTCACTTCGTTCTGCCCAAGCGCGCCGGTATCGGCGATCACGGTGCGCACCTTGTCATAGGGGACGCCCAGTTCCTCGGCGGCCATCATCGACATCGAGGCGCGCGAACCGCCGATATCGGGATTGCCTTCGGACAGGTTCACGGTGCCGTCCGGCGTGATGTTGAGGCTCACGCAGGTATCACCGCCGAAATTGAACCAGAAGCCGCAGGCCACGCCGCGCCCCTGATTGGGGCCAAGCGGTGCGGACCAATGCGGATGGTCGCGGGCGGTGCGCAGCGTCGCTTCCAGACCGATGGCGGGATAGGTCGGCCCGTAAGAGGCCCGCGTGCCCTCGCGCGCGGCGTTTTTCAGGCGCACTTCGAGAGGGTCCAGGCCCAGATCGCGCGCCAGTTCGTCAATTGCGCTTTCCACGGCGAAGGCGGCCATTGGCGCGCCGGGGGCGCGATAGGCGGCCGCCTTGGGCCGGTTTGTGACCACGTCCCAGCCGATTGTGCGCACGT
>CAZMZS010000074.1:0-13098 GCA_964570675.1 uncultured Roseovarius sp.
GCACCGGGCCGGTCAGCATGATCGTGGGATCGGTGCCGATCTTGGTGGTCTGGCGAATGCGCGCGCGCGGGGTAAGCCCCCATTTCTCGCCGAATGCCTTCGAGCCCACCAGCACGGCGGCGGCCCCGTCGACGATGCCCGAACTGTTGCCGGCATGGTGGATATGGTTGATCGCCTCCAGATGCGGATATTTCAGCTTCGCCACCGCGTCGAAGCCCGGCATCACCTCGCCCATGTCCTTGAAACTGGGTTTCAGCGCGCCCAGGCTCTCCATGTCGGTGCCGGGGCGCATGTATTCGTCCCGATCCAGGATGCTCAACCCGTTCTGGTCCTTCACCTCGACGATGGATTTCGCAAAGCGGTTGTCGGCCCAGGCGGCGGCGGCACGCTTCTGGCTTTCCACCGCCAGCGCGTCGGCCTCGTCGCGGCTGAAGCCGAACTGGGTCGCGATGATATCGGCGCTGATCCCCTGGGGGACGAAATAGCTCTCCATCGCGACGCTGGGGTCGACGGCGATCGCCGCGCCGTCGCTGCCCATGGCCACGCGGCCCATCATCTCGACGCCGCCCGCGATATAGCCATCGCCCGCGCCGCCCATGACCTGGTTGGCGGCCAGGTTGACAGCCTCCATGCCCGAGGCGCAAAAGCGGTTGATCGCAAGGCCGGGGATGCGCTCGTCCAGCTCCGAGGCCAGAACGGCGGTGCGCGCAAGGCAGCCACCCTGTTCCTTCACCTGCGTGGCATTGCCCCAGATCACGTCCTCGACGGCGTGACCCTCAAGCCCGTTGCGCGCCTTGACGGCGTTCAGCACATCGGCCGAAAGCCGCACGCTTGTCACCTCGTGCAGCGCGCCATCCTTGCGGCCCTTGCCGCGCGGCGTGCGCACGGCGTCATAGATATAGGCGTCAGACATCGTCGTCTCCTCTGTCAGGCCCGGTCCGCGGGGGATCCGGGCATCAGGTCATAAGGGTGTTTCCATCCGGGCAGGCGCTCGATATTCGCCAGCCAGCGGTCGATTCCGGGCCAGGCCGTACGCTCGAATCCGAACGGCTCGGGGTAAAAGAGGTAGCCACAACAGCTCAGGTCGGCATTGGTGACGCCCTCACCGACGATCCAGTCGCGCCCCTTCAGATGGGTGTCTAGCGTGGCATAGGCGGCTTTCAGACGCCCCTGCATGAAGGGGATCACGCCCTCGGGGCGCTTCTCCTCGGGCAGGAAGTTCATCAGGAACCTTGTCATCCCGGCCTGGCTCGACAGCTTGTGATTGTCCCAGAACATCCAGCGCATCACCTCGCGCGCTTGCTGCGGGGTCTCCCCGCCGAAACGCCCCGTCTTTTCCGTCACATAGATCTGCATGACCCCCGATTGCGTCAAGGTCACATCGCCGTCACGCAGCACCGGCACCTCGCCCATCGGGTTGATCTCGCGAAACGCTTCGCCGCGGGTCTCGCCATTGAAGAAATCGACATGGACCGGGCTCCAGTCCATCCCCGCCAGTTCCAGCGCCAGCGCCGCCTTGTAGGCGTTGCCGCTTTCGCCAAAGCAATAAAGTTCGATGGTCATTGCGATCCTCCCGCGCTGTGCGCTTGTGCTTTGTCGCTCATGAGTATTTCCGGCAAGATGAAGCCGGGGCCGGTTTACCCGGAATTAACGTCGATGTGCTTTTGTCATCCGTGCGGAACAGGCTGGAGAGCCGATGACCGTGCAAGGTGAAGCCCCGCTCCGGTGCCTGATGCCAACCGGCCCGCGCATCGGAGGGGGCGGACCTTTCCGCTTCATCTTGCCCGAAATACTCCACGGGGGTCCGGGGGTGTGAAACCCCCGGCGCTGCGCTGGCGGTCTGCGCTGCCGTCCGACCCATCAAAGCCCCCTCGCAATCAGTTCCTTCATGATCTCATTGGTGCCGCCATAGATGCGCTGGACGCGCGCATCCGCCCACATCTGGGCGATGTCGTATTCGGCCATGTATCCATAGCCGCCATGGAGCTGCAGGCAGGCATCAAGCACCTCGCCCTGGGTGTCGGTCAGCCAGTATTTCGCCATCGCCGCGGTTTCCACGCTCAGCTCGCCCCGGATATGCGTCGCGATGCAGTCATCCAGAAAGGCGCGCGCGACGCGGGTTTTCGTCTGGCATTCGGCCAGCTGGAAACGGGTGTTCTGGAACTGCGTCAGCGGCCCGCCAAAGGCCTCGCGTTCCTTGCAATAGGCGATGGTGCGCGCCACCGCGCCTTCCATCGCGCCCTGCGCACCGCAGGCGATGACCAGCCGTTCCTGAGGCAACTGGTCCATCATCTGGGCAAAGCCCAGCCCTTCCTCGCCGCCAAGGATATTCTCGGGCGCGATCGCCACATCATCGAAGAACAGCTCGGAGGTATCGGCCGCATGGCATCCGACCTTTTCAAGGTTGCGCCCCCGCTTGAACCCCTCGGCACCCTCGGTTTCCACCACCACGAGCGAAATGCCCCGCGCGCCCGCCTCCGGGTCGGTCTTGGCGGCGGTGACGATCAGGCCGGCATGCTGACCATTGGTGATGAAGGTCTTTTGCCCCGACAGCCGCCAGCCATTGCCGTCGCGCATCGCGCGGGTCCTGATGCCCTGCACATCCGATCCGGTGCCCGGTTCGGTCATCGCCAATGCGCCCACCAATTCACCCGAGACCATCTTCGGCAACCAGCGTTTCTTCTGCTCCTCGCTGCCATAGGCCAGGATGTAATGCGCCACGATCCCCGAATGGATCGGGTTGCCCCAACTGGCAAGGTTGGCGCGCGACTGTTCGATGCAGATCACCGCTTCATGGCCGAAATCGCCGCCCGCGCCGCCGTATGCTTCGGGGATCGACGGGCAGAGCAGGCCCAGCTCACCCGCCTGCTGCCAGGTCTCGCGATCCATCTCGCCCTGTTCGTTCCAGCGCGCGAAATGGGGAGCCCATTCCTCGGTGATGAATTTCGCGGTCATTTCGGCAAGCATCCGGTGCTCGTCGGTCATCCATTGCGATGTCATTGAAACGCTCCGCTCATGTCTTGCGCGCCTCCAGGTCGGCATTGAACAGCCGCAGGCGGTGGGTCAGGTTGTCCTCGTCGGTCACGCTGTCGAAGTTTTCAAATAGAAAGGACAGCGCCTCTCCCTCGTCGAGACCCGCCTCATGGGCGAAGCGGCGCAGGCGGCGATAGCCATCCTCGGTCATCGCCGCGTTGAAACGGCGGGTCAGGCGAAAGCGTTTGGGCATCCTGTCTTCTCCTCCTCTTTCGTTCGGTCGCCACCCCGGCCCGCGCGGCGCGCCTCAGCCCGCGCTGGCGAATTGCTCGGGCGTGAGGGCCATCACCGTATCGGCGCCGGTCTCGATGCGCGCCAGATGGGTGGCGGTCATCGGCAGATGTCGCGCCATGTAGTGTCGCCCGGTGGCGATCTTGGCCTCGAGGAAGGCGCTGTCGCCATTCCCCGCCGCCAGCGCGCCCTGCGCGGCTTTCGCCATGCGCGCCCACATCAGCCCGAGACAGACATGGCCGAAAAGATGCATGAAATCATAGCTCCCGGACAGGGCGTTATTGGGATTCTTCATGCCGTTCTGCATGAAATACATGCCCGCCGCCTGAAGATCCTTGCTGGCCGACTTGAGGGGGTCCAGGAACTGCGCGTCGAACTCGGCATCCGCGCCCGCATTGTCCTTGATATAGGCCTTGATCATGTCGAAGAACGCCATGATCGCCTTGCCGCCGTTCTGCGCCAGCTTGCGCCCCACCAGGTCCAGCGACTGAATGCCGTTGGTGCCCTCGTAGATCATTGTGATGCGGGCATCGCGCACGAACTGCTCCAGCCCCCATTCGCGGGTAAAGCCCGATCCTCCCAGCGTCTGCTGCGCCAGCACCGTGGTCTCGAAGCCCTTGTCGGTCAGGAACCCCTTGATCACCGGCGTCAGCAGCGAGACCATCTGTTCGGCTTCCTCGTCGCCGTTGCGGTGGCTTGCGTCGATCATCGAGGCCCCCCAGAAGGTGAAGGCGCGCGCGCCTTCCACGAAAGCCTTCTGATCCATCAGGTTGCGGCGCACATCGGGGTGGACGATGATCGGATCGGCGGGTTTGTCGGGCGCCTGCGTGCCGGTCACGTCGCGCCCCTGAAGGCGGTCCAGCGCAAAGCCAAGCGCGTTCTGATAGGCCACTTCGCCCTGGGCATAGCCCTGCAGGCCGACGCCCAGACGGGCCTCGTTCATCATGGTGAACATCGCGCGCATGCCCTTGTGCGGCTCGCCGACAAGAAAGCCGGTCGCGCCGTCATAATTCATGACGCATGTGGCATTGCCGTGAATGCCCATCTTTTCCTCAAGACCGCCACAGCTCAGCGCGTTGCGCGCGCCCAGGCTGCCATCCTCGTTGACCATGAACTTGGGCACGATGAACAGCGAGATCCCCTTCACGCCTTCGGGCGCATCGGGCAGCTTGGCCAGCACCAGGTGGATGATGTTGTCGCACATGTCGTGCTCGCCCGCCGAGATCCAGATCTTCTGGCCGGTGATCTTGTAGCTGTCATCGCCCGCCGGTTCCGCCTTGGTCCGGATCAGGCCCAGATCGGTGCCGCAATGAGGCTCGGTCAGGTTCATGGTGCCGCCCCATTCGCAGCTGACCATTTTCGGCAGATACATCTGTTTTTGCGCATCGCTGCCATGGGCATGGATGGCGTTATAGGCGCCATGGGTCAGGCCCTGATACATGTTGAACGCCATGTTCGCCGCCGAGAACATCTCGCCCACCGCCGTGGAGATCAGATAGGGCAGGCCCTGCCCGCCATAGTCGGGGTCGCAATCCAGCGCGGTCCAGCCGCCGTCGCGCACCTTGTCGAAGGCCGCCTGAAACCCCTCGGGCACGCGCACCACACCGTTTTCCAGCGTGCAGCCCTGCCTGTCGCCCACCGGGTTGAGCGGCGCCAGTACATCGGCGGCGATCTTGCCGGCCTCTTCCAGAACCGCGCTGGTGAAATCACGGTCCAGCTCGTCATAGCCGGGAATGTCGGATTGCGAGACCTCGAGAACATCGTGCAAGACGAACTGCATGTCCTTGGTGGGCGGGGTATAGCTGGGCATGGTTTCTCTCTCCCTTGAAGTCGGTGCCGGGCGGTTACTCGGCGGCGTTCGTCGTGGATTGACGGATCGAGGCGATCATCTTCTCACCCCATCTCATCTGGTCATTCAGATCGGTGATCGCGGTGGTCAGCTCGTCGCGCTGGCGCTTGAGTTCGGCCAGCCGCTCCTCGGCGATCGCATAGGCGCGCGTCAGCTGTGTCAGCTGCTGGTCACCCCGGTCGTAAAGGTCCAGAAGCTGGCGGATCTCCTCCAGCCGGAAGCCAAACCGCTTGCCCCGCAGGATCAGTTTCAGCCGGGCGCGGTCGCGTCGGGTGAACAGGCGCTTCTGACCCGCGCGTCGGGGAAACAGAAGCTCCTTGGATTCATAGAATCGCAAGGTGCGCGGCGTTACTTCGAACGCATCGCACATTTGGCGGATTGTCATCGTTTCTTCGGTCATCGGTCCTTTTGCCCAGACGGATGGGCATGTCATGCTGCTTCGTCCGGGTCCAAGCTGGGGTGTCACCCTCTTGGCTACAACACCGGATCACGTTGACGTAAGAGCTACGTCACGTCACTTTTAGGTTGACGCAGGATCAAGCAAGGTAAACCACTCCCCCGCGCAGGTTTCTTGCCCGACCTGAGGGTGAATCGCTTGAAACGGCAAAGGGCAGGGCGGCGGCGCAGACCCTATTTCAGGCTCGCCTCGGTTTCGTCGCGCAGCGCGCGCAGCTCGGCGATGGTCTCGTCCAGCTGCACCTTCTGCTCGGCCAGTTCGCTCAGCTGGCGGTCGGCCATGGCGATCCAGGCGCGCATCTGCACTTCGGTGCCTTCATGCTCGTAGATCAGCAGCCATTGCCGGATCTCCTCCAGCGAAAAGCCGAATCTGCGCCCGCGCAGGATCAGGGTCATCCGCGCGATTTCCCTTGGGCGATAGAACCTTGAGCGGCCCTCGCGCTCGGGGGTCAGCAGCTCGATATACTCGTAATAGCGCAGGGTGCGTGGCGTCACGTCGAACCTTGCGCACATCTCCTTGAATGACAGTCGCCGTTCGGCCATCCGTGGTCACTCCCTTGCCCAAGGTTAGCCCCGCCCCGAACCAAGAGCAACCGCCACCCTTGCGACCCTTGCGCATTCAGGCCCATAAAGGGGCCGCAACACCCAGAGAGGGGCGCAGAATCCGCATGAGCGTGGACAAGACCAGGATCGCCGAACAGTTCATCACCGCGATCCCGCATTCGCAGGCGCTGGGCATGGAGCTGACCGAGATCGGCGAGGGCACGGCGGAAATCGTCATGGATTATGACAGCCGCTTCATCGGCGATCCCGAAACCGGGGTGATCCACGGCGGCGCGGTCTCGGCCCTGATGGATACCTGCTGCGGGGCGGCGGCGATGAGCCACCCCGACAATCCCGGCCTGACCGCCACGATCGACCTGCGCATCGACTACATGCGCCCGGCCACGCCGGGGCAGCGCATCCGCGCGCGCGCCGAATGCTACCATGTCACCCGCTCGGTGATCTTCGTGCGTGCCCGTGCGATGGATGACGATGGCGCGCGCCCGGTCGCCACCGCCACCGGCACCTTCACCGTGGAGGCAAAGGCATGACAGCTTCCGGCAAGCAGACGGGCAAGCACCCCGAACCCGTCCAGGTGGTCAAGCAACGCCGCGACGCCGCGCTCAATGCGCTGGTCGACGGCGTGCCCTATATCCGCTTCCTCGGCATCACCTTCGATCGTCGCGGCGACGAGCTGACCGCGATCATGCCCTTTGACGACAAGCTGATCGGCAATCCGCTCCTGCCGGCGCTGCATGGCGGCGCGACGGCGGCCTTTCTCGAGGTCTCGGCGATCATCGGCCTCAGCTGGTCGATGCTCTGGCACGAGATCGAGGCCGGCGCGCTCGATCCCGCCGACCTTGCCGCAGGGCGTTTGCCGCGCCTGCCCAAGACCATCGACTTCACCGTCGACTACCTGCGCTCGGGCCTGCCGCGCGACGCCTATGCGCGCGCCCAGGTGGCGCGCTCTGGGCGGCGCTACGCCTCGGTGCGCGTCGAGGCATGGCAGGACAACCGCGCGCGCCCCTTCGCGCAGGCTTCGGGCCATTTCCTGATGCCGCGCCGCGATGGCTGAACCCGCCGGCGGCGCGCTGACCCATCGCCGCGTGCTCAGGATCGCTATCCCCATCGTGCTGGCCAATATCACCGTGCCGATCCTCGGCGCGGTCGATACCGGCGTGATCGGGCAGCTGGGGCTGGCCGCCCCCATCGGCGCGGTCGGGATCGGCGCGGTGATCCTGTCGGCGCTTTACTGGGTGTTCGGCTTCCTGCGCATGGGCACCACCGGCCTTACCAGCCAGGCCCATGGCGCCGGGCGCCAGGGCGAGGTGGCGGCGATGCTGACGCGCGCGCTGATGGTGGCCGGGGCTGCGGGGCTTTTGGCGATCACCTTTCAGGCCCCGCTCTTCGCCGGTGCCTTCGCGCTCTCCCCGGCCAGTGCCGAAGTCGAATCCCTCGCGCATGACTACCTTGCGATCCGCATCTGGAGCGCCCCGGCGATCATCGGCCTTTACGGCGTGACCGGCTGGCTGATCGCGCTCGAACGCACCCGCGCGGTGCTGGTGGTGCAACTGGCGATGAACGGTGTGAATGTGGCGCTCGATCTGTGGTTCGTGCTCGGGCTCGGCTGGGGCGTGGCGGGGGTGGCCGGGGCCACCTTCATCGCCGAATGGTTCGGGCTGGGGCTGGGGCTTTGGCTCTGCCGCGATGCCTTCGCTGTGCCGGCCTGGCGCGACTGGTCGCGCGTCTTTGACGCGCCCGCGCTGCGGCGCATGGCCTCGGTCAACAGCGACATCCTGCTGCGCTCGCTGATGCTTCAGGGGATTTTCGTCTCCTTCCTCTTTCTCGGGGCGCGCTTCGGAGACGTGACGCTCGCCGCCAATCAGGTGCTGCTGCAATTCATGCAGATCACCTCCTATGCGCTTGACGGCTTCGCCTTCGCCGCCGAGGCCCTCGTCGGGCAGGCGATGGGGCGGTTCGATGCCGCGCGCCTGCGCCGTGCGGCGCAACTCTCCAGCCTCTGGGGCGGTCTTGCGGTGATCGCGCTGGCGCTCGGCTTTGCCTTGCTCGGCCCCTTCATCATCGACCTCATGGCCAAGGTGCCCGAGGTGCAGGCGGCGGCGCGCGCTTATCTCCCTTGGGTCGTCGCCGTGCCGGTGCTCGGCCTTGCGCCCTACATGCTCGACGGAATCTTCATCGGGGCCACCCGCACCCGCGACATGCGCAACATGATGGCGCTCAGCCTCGCGGTCTACGGCGCGGCCGTCCTCCTGCTTATGCCTTTATTCGGCAATCACGGGCTCTGGGCGGCGCTGCTGATCAGCTTCGCGGCCCGCGGGATAACCCTTGCTCTGCGCTACCCGGCACTGGAGCGCGCCGCGCGCCTGCCTTCTTCTGTTTGAAAATATCCCGGGGAGCGCGAGGGGCCGGCCCCTCGCTTCGCCCGCCGCCGCCTGGCACGCGCTCAGTCGGTGCTGCGCAGCCGTGAATTCTGCACCAGCCAGATCACCAACAAGGGCGCGCCTACGGTGATGGCGGTCACCAGGATCAACAGCATGCCAAGTTCGGAGTAATCCGCCGGCACCGTGACCGCGCCGCTGTCCTTGTCGGTCACTTCGCGCGTCACCGTGAAAATCTCGTTCAGATAGCGGGTCAACAGGCTCGATGCCGACAGCGCCAGATTGGTGAACGAGGCCATGACCGCAAAGAAGGTCGCCTTCAGATTGGCGGGTGCGTTGCGCGCGATCCAGGCCAGCATCGGGATCATGGCGACCTGCCCCAGCGGCGATTCCACCGCCGTATCCAGCACCGCGATGAAACGCGCATCCACCACCCCGCCGGTCAACGGCGCGGTGATCTCCTGGATCCCGTAGTAAAGCCCGATATTGGGCATGTTCATGACCCCCGCCGCCAGCGTCAGCAGAACGAAGATCCACACGATCGAACGCGACGCCATCAGCGGGCGCAACACCACCAGCCCCGCCAGCGTCAGGACCGAGGTGATCAGCGACAGGACCGAAAGGAACTGCTGATCGAACCCCAAGACGTCGATCTCGAACCAGGTCTGCCCGTTGCCGGGGCGGGGCACAGCGCGAAACACGAAGATGATCGTCGCCGTGCCGATCAGGGCGCGTGCCTGCGCGGGTGCCAGCACCGCGATCAACTGGCGCATAAGCAACAGCACGATCGCCATCGACCCGACAAAGATGATCTCCTGCCCGTACGGCACCTGTCCAAGCCCGACCGCCAGCGTCAGCGCCACGAAGGCGCCGCCGCCGATGAAATACCACGGGTTGGGCTCGGTCTTCTCGTCTGGCCCCTCGAACAGCGCATCGGCCTCGCTCTGCGTCAGCCCACGCCCCATCATCCTGTGGCGGGCGCGGTATTTCTGCACCCCCGCCAGTATCACCCCCGAGACCGACAGCAGCGGGATCGCCAGCGCCATCAGGTAGATGCGGGCATAGATATCGGCTTTTGCGGCGTCATCCATCGCCTCGATGCCGCGAAACATCCAGATATTCATCGCCGCCACCAGCACCGTGCCCGCGATCAGCGCAAAACGCCCCAGCGTCTGCATGGTGGTGTGCATGGCGCGGCTGGCTTCGTCCGAGATCGGCGCGCCGCTTGCGTCAAGGCGCGGCACCGCCTCGACCGACATCGCATCCGCCACCGCATCCTGCAACACCAGCCCGCAGGGCGTCAGCAGGAAGGCGGTGATGAACCAGGCGCTCGGCGGCATCACCGCCGCCATCATGTCGGTCTGCGCAATCACCAGATACATGATGATCATGCTCAGCCCGATCAGCCCCGCGCCAAGATAGACCAACAGCCATTTCCAGCGCCAGATGATGTCCACCAGATGTCCCAGCGGCATCTTGAGCGCCCATGGCAGCCCCGCCCAGAAGGCCAGCCCGGCCAGGTAGGCGGCCGAAAGATCCAGGTATTCCTTGACATAGAACGTGCCCACGATCCCGGTCAGCCCCGAGACCCCGGCGGCGAAATAGACCATCAGCGGCGGCAGGAAGGTCCAGCGCATCTGACGCGCAAGGTCGAACACCACCGCGTCGATCCAGCCCGAAATCCCGCCGCGCCGCTGCTCTGTGCCCTCGTCCTGCGTCATGGCCTCTCCGTGACAGTGCGCCGATCCCTCACGGCCAAGTTAGGCCCAAGTCGCCCGCCTGCAAAGCCTCAAAGCGGCGCTGCCGGCTCGCGCCGGACCGCCCTAAAGCCAGTCGTTGCGCGCGCTGCCCACCGCGTCGGCGATATTGGCGAAACCGTCGCGCTCCAGCAGCGCATCAAGCCCGTGCAATATCCGCCCGACCAGCGACATTCCCTCGAAAACCAGCGCCGAATAAAGCTGCACCGCATGCGCTCCGGCGCGGATCTTGTCATAGGCCTGTTCGGCTGTGGCCACGCCGCCGACCCCGATCAGGGGCATCTCGCCGCCCGTAAGCTGCGAGAGCCGCGCCAGAACCCGTGTCGAGCGCCCGAACAGCGGCGCGCCCGAAAGGCCCCCGGCCTCGCCCGCATGCGGGCCGTGCAGCCCCGCGCGCGCCAGCGTGGTGTTGGTGGCAATGATCCCCGAGACGCCCGCCGCCCCGGCCACATCGGCCACTTCGGACAGTTCGCCGTCGCTCAGGTCCGGCGCGATCTTGAGGAAGACCGGGATCGGATCGGGCAGCCAGCGTCGTGCCTCCATCACACCCTCAAGCAGCTTTGCCAGCGCCTCGGCGCCCTGCAGGTCGCGCAGCTTTTCGGTGTTGGGGCTGCTTACATTGACCGTCGCGAAATCAAGATGGCGCCCGCAATGGGCCAGCACGCGGGCGAAATCCTCGGCCCGGTCGGCGCTGTCCTTGTTGGCCCCCAGATTGAGCCCGATCACCGCATCCTTCGGGCGATCGGCCAGCCGCGCCGCTGCGGCCTCCATGCCTTCATTGTTGAAGCCGAAACGATTGATCACGCCGCGATCCTCGTTCAGGCGAAACAGGCGCGGGCGCGGGTTTCCGGGCTGCGCGCGCGGCGTCACGGCCCCCACCTCGAGAAAGCCGAAACCCGCGCGCGACAAGGGGCCAAGGGCGCGGGCGTTCTTGTCGAACCCCGCCGCCAGCCCCAGCGGATTATCAAGTGACAGCCCGGCGATATCGCAGCGCAGGCGCGGCGAGGTGATGCGCCCCGGCAACGGCACAAGACCCGCGCGCAGCGCCATCAGCGCGGCATCATGGGCGCGCTCCGGGTCCAGCCGGTGCAACGCCGCCAGACCCATGCGCTCAAGCTGGCGCGCGACGCTGCTCATGTCATGCCCGGCGGAAAGCTGTGCGCGCCACCCTCAAGCGGCAATGGCTGCGCCCAATGCACATCCGCAAGGCGCAATTCACGGTAAAGATGCGGGAACAGCGCGCCCCCGCGCGACTTTTCCCATCTCAGCGCATCCCCCAGCGGCGCGGTTTCCACCGCCAGCAGCATCAGCCCCTCTTCGCCCGCGAAATGCTTCGCGGCCGTCTCGGGCAGCTGCGCCGCGGTCGAGAAATGGATATAGCCATCGGCCAGATCGACCGGCGCGCCCCGGCTGGCGGCGGTCTCGCGCAAGGCGCGCCATTCATCGGCGCGAAATATCTTGTAGATCAGCATGATCCGGGTGATGCCCTGCCCATGCGCGCCGGTCAAGCGCCAAGCAGGGCGCGCGCGCTTGCCCGCTTCACATTCGCGCGCGCCTGCGGCAGGGTCGGCGCATGTGCGGACGCTTTGCCAATACCCTTCCCGATGACGCGATGGCGCGGCTGTTTCAGGCCGCGCCCGCCAATGACCTGCCGCGCAATCCCAATTACAACATCTGCCCGACCAATGACGTGCATGCGGTCACGTCGCTTGACGGGCAGCGGTATCTTTCGGCGATGCGCTGGGGTTTCCTGCCCCATTGGTATGAAAGCCCAAGCGACGGGCCGCTTCTGATCAATGCCCGCGCCGAGACCATCGCCGAAAAACCCGCCTTCGCCGCCGCCTGCCGCGCGCGGCGCTGCCTGATCCCGGCGACAGGGTTCTATGAATGGACCAGGGACAGCGACGACAAGCGCCTGCCATGGTTCATCCGCCACAGCGATGAAAGCCCGATCGGTTTCGCCGGGATCTGGCAGGATTGGACACCCAAGGGCGGGCACGGGGGCGACCGCCTGACCACCTGCGCCATCGTCACCACCGCCGCCAATGACGCCATGTCGCGCATCCATCACCGGATGCCGGTGATCGTGGAACCCGCCGACTGGCCGCTCTGGCTGGGCGAGGCGGGGCAGGGGGCCGCGCGGCTGATGCAGGCCCCGCCCGACGGCGCGCTGACCTTCTGGCGCGTGGACCCGCGCGTGAATTCCAACCGCGCCAGCGGGGCGGACCTGATCGAGCCGATTGATGCGGGTGCGCCATGATTTGATCAAATATTGTTTCACGGCTGGCATTTCGCGTTTCGCGCGGCACAGTGCCCGCAAAGCTGACATGTCGGAGACCAGCCCATGACACGCCGCCCCATCCGCGTTGCCATCAACGGCTTTGGCCGCATTGGCCGCACATTGTTGCGCATCCTGCTGCGCGATGCGCCCGATATCGAACTGGTGCTTATCAACGAGATCGAGCCGCTGGCGACCTGCGCCTATCTTTTCCAGTATGACAGCGTCTTCGGCCCATGGCCGGGCGAGGTCGTGGCGGGCGAGGGGGTGTTGCATGTGGACGGGCGCGCGATTCCCTTTCACGCGCAATCCGATCTCAGCCATTTGGACCTTGGCGGCGTCGATGTGGTGCTGGAATGCACCGGCATGGGCGGCGCGCGCGCCGTGGCCGAACGCGGGCTTGCGGCAGGGGCGGGCGCGGTGCTGGTGTCGGGGCCGTCGGCCGAGGCGGATGTCACGCTGGTCATGGGCGCCAACGAGGGCGATCTGGGCGATCAGCGGATCATTTCCAACGCCTCCTGCACCACCAATGCACTGGCGCCGCTGGTGCGG
>CAZMZS010000075.1:0-12966 GCA_964570675.1 uncultured Roseovarius sp.
CACGGGTGCGGATGAACTCCTTGTCCTCCCAGCCGTTCTCGAAGATGTGCCACAGAAGCCCCCAGACCAGCGCCACGTCGGTGCCGGGACGGAAGCGCACATATTCGTCGGCATGGGCCGCGGTGCGGGTGAAACGCGGATCGCACACGATCAGCGGCGCGTTGTTCTGCTCCTTGGCCTTGAGGACATGCAGCAGGCTGACCGGGTGCGCCTCGGCGGGATTGCCGCCGATGATGAAGATCGCCTGGGATTTGTGGATGTCGTTGTAGGAATTGGTCATGGCGCCGTAGCCCCATGTATTCGCAACCCCCGCCACCGTGGTGGAGTGGCAGATCCGGGCCTGGTGGTCCACGTTGTTCGTGCCCCAGTAGGCGGCGAACTTGCGGAACAGGTAGGCCTGTTCGTTATTGTGCTTGGCGCTGCCCAGCCAATAGACGCTGTCGGGGCCGCTTTCCTCGCGGATCGAAAGCATCTGGTCGCCGACCTCGTCGATCGCCTGCTCCCAGCTGATGCGCTTCCATTCGCCACCCTCTTTCTTCATCGGGTATTTCAGGCGGCGTTCGCCATGCGCGTGCTCGCGCACCGATGCGCCCTTGGCGCAATGCGCCCCGAGGTTGAACGGGCTGTCCCAGCCCGGTTCCTGACCGACCCAGACGCCGTCCTGAACTTCGGCGACGACGGTGCAGCCGACCGAGCAATGCGTGCAGACGGATTTGATGGTATCGACCGCGCCCTGGGCCGCCGAGGCAGCGCTTGCGCGGGTTACGGTGCCGCCCGTGGCACCGATTGCGGCCAGGCCACCAATGGCCAGACCGGAGCCGCGCAGAAAGGCGCGGCGGTCGACGGAATTCCCGGCGACCTCGGACAGGATACTGGTCCGCTGGGAGCGTCTCGCAACCCCGTTGGTCTTTTTCCTAAGCATGTCTGTTTCTCCTCCCGAGCGTGCCCGAATGGGCTTGCTGGGTACTAAGTTGACCGCCGGCAGTCGGGCCTATCGCAACCAGTCGCCGGCAGAGCGGGATGACCTTGTCCGGTTCAGAACCGGGCAGAGTCGAAGTACGCGCGCGTATGCGCGGTGTCCTGCATCCGTTCGGATGCGGGATCGGGCGTGGCCGCTTCGGCCTGCCCGCCGCTCACAGCCGTCACGACCGCGACCGCGGGCGCGCCGGTGGCGGCCATTTTGAGAAAATCGCGACGGCTGGCGCCATCCTCAACCTTCTTTGACATGAGAGTCCTCCTCTCGTTGCAGATGGCGGTTGCCCGCCGGTGAATGCGGATCACTCCGCGCTCATTCGGAAACCCTCGGCCTCGATCTCCATGAACACCCGGCCGACGGCGCCGACGGGAGCATAGAAAACCGAGTTCTTCGCGGCCTCCAAATCACTGAAGAAATGCCCGGCCCATGGGCCGACATGTCTGTTGAAAAACGTCTTCTGATCGCCCAGCGAGGCCGGCGACGCACCGAAGCGGCCGGTGATCATCCCGGCCATCATCTCCATCAGCGAGGCGATGTTGTCTTCGGGCTCATAGACGTTTTCGGCCCGCGTCATCGAGCGCGCGGCCATGTCCCGGCGCAGCGCCGCAAGCGGCTTCTCGTTCAGGAACCCGGTCAGGTAATAGCTGGCATAGGGCAGCAATTCGCCCCGCCCCAGCCCGATGAACAGCGCGTTGAATTCGCGTTCCACGGCAGGCTGGCGCGTGTGCTGCGCGATCCGCGACAGCGCGCCGATGGCGGTGCCAAGGTCGGTCTCGTCGCCCGACAGTTTCGCGCTTTGGTCCAGCAATGCCTGATTGGGCGGCCCGGCCAGAAGCACGCCCAGGAAATCGTAAAGATCGGCGCGCAGCCTGTCTTCCTGGGCGATGGCGTCGGTCATGCTGCGTTGCTCCATGGCTGGGTCGGCTCCTGCGCTCATGCCCCGGCCCCATCGCTCGCGCCGAAGGCAAATCGCATCCGGCGGCGGGGGGGCGCTGTTTCGGTGTCGGCTTCGGGTTCGAATCCGGTTTCGGGGGCAAAGGCCGCCCGGTCGCGATCGCCATGCCCCACGTCCGGCGCGTCATGCTGCGCGATCAGCGGTTCGGGATCGGTTGCGGGTGCGGTTTCCGTTTCGGGCGCGGCTTCGGACTCGGGCAGCGTTTCGGATTCCGCCTCGGGTTCCGCATCCGCGGCGTCGGCCTGACGGGCCAGCTCCTCGACATGCGCCATCATGCCCTTACCGACCTGATAGGCGGTCTGCATGTTCTCGAGCACCTTGGCACTGTCGGTGAAATCCTCGCCATAATCCAGCAGCCCATCCAGATTGGCCAGCGCCGGGTTGCTGATCCAAAGGCGGCGCAAGGCGCGGCGGCGAATACGGTCGGGCACGGCCTTGGCCATGAACGCCTTGAAATCGGCACCGGACCCGAGCGTGTCGGGATCGGGCAGGCCCAGTTCCGCGAGAAGCTCCGCATCGCTTTTCTCGGCCTGTTCGGCCTCTTGCAGGGCAGCGACGCGCGCTTCCTCGGTGCGCAGGGCGGCCTGCTCCTCGTCTTGAACCTTCGCCTTGCGGCGGGACCAGAAATCAGCGGCGCGGGTCAATTCAGCCTTTCCTTTCGGGCCTGGGGCGCAAGATAGACATCGGTCAGTTGCTTGACGCGCGGGTCGCCGACACTGTGTTCGACCTTGTCGGTGCGCACCCGGTCGCGGCGGCGCTTCTTGAACTCTTCCTCGATGTGATGCTGGTCGATGAAATCCTGAACCCAGGCCATCAGCCCGTCGGGCATGGCGACCTTTTCGACGATCTCTTCGCCGCTGTCGCAATAATCCTGCGCCTCGTAGGGCGAGGCCGTCACCAGCACCACGTCGAGCGGGGCGATCGCCGCCTCGGCCCCGGTGGCGTGACGCAGCACCACGTAAACACAGGGCACCTGCGCCGCGAGCCCGTGGACATAAGCATCGGTCTCGGCGCCGTGCAGTTCGAGAAGCGGGGTCGCGGCGTGGAATTCGACGCTTTCGCCGTCACGGCGCAGTTCGCGCCAGTCGGCATCGCCAGCACCCGGCAGAACACCGACCGCTTTCCAAGCCCACTTGGCCCAACGGGTCACGCCCGGCTTTCGCCGGATCACGACACCAAGCGGCATGCAGGCATACCTCGACGGATTGTGAACCACACCGTTCCTCCCAGTTCGGTTGATTCAAGACTGGTACAGATTTCGAACCGCTCAAAGTAAAAATTGCATTCAATCGCACACATCGGAAGCGGAGGGACAGAATGGGCAGTCGGATGCGGCACGGACTGCCGCTTTGGACAAAAAGTCCGGCGCGCGACCGGCGCGGCAATCGGGCCATTGCCCCGCCAGCGTCTGCCCAACAGAATCACTCGGGTTAGCCGCACGCGCCGCGACGCCGGTCAGGGGCTGGTAAATTCAGTTTACCACGGCTGCGAATCGTGCCTACTCTGAAGCCCGCCCGGCGCAGGATCAGGCGCTGGCACAGCAAGGAAACCCAAGCAGGAATCATGGCCAAGCGATTGATATTATGTAACTGTTCCGGATCCCAGGCGCTTGACGCCGGGGCGATCGAACAGGCGACGGGGCTCAGCTGTTCACAGGTGCATTCGGGGCTCTGCACCACCCAGACCGACCGCGCCGCCGAGGAAATCGGCGCCGGTGACGCCATCATCTGCTGCGCTCAGGAGCGCCGGATATTCGAGGAACTGGCCGCCGAAATCGACGCCCCGGCACCCGGATTCACCGACCTGCGCGACCGCGCGGGGTGGTCCGATGATCCGCGCCCGAAACTACCCAAAATGGCCGCACTGCTGGCCGAGGCCACCCTGCCCGCCGCATCCGGGAAGTCGCTCGATGTGATCTCGGAGGGGCTTTGCCTGATCATCGGCGCGTCGGATGTGGCGCTGGAGGCGGCCACGCGGCTGGCCCCGATCCTTGGCGTGACGGTGCTGCTGACCGATGCGCAAGACCCGCCCGAGACCCGCGATTTCGACACGATCCGCGGGCGGGTGAAGCGGGCCGAGGGCGCGCTTGGCCAGTTCCGCCTGACCATCGACGCGCTGCAACAGGTGGACCCGGCAGGGCGCGGCGCATTGAGCTGGGGCGCGCCGCGCGACGGGGCGCAGACCGATTGCGACGTGATCCTTGACCTGAGCGGCGAGACGCCGCTTTTCCCGGCGCCCCAAAAGCGCGAAGGCTATCTGCGCGCCGATCCCGGCAGCCTGCCAGCGGTGGCCGATGCGGTGCTCGAGGCGTCGCAAATGATCGGCACCTTTGAAAAGCCGCTTTACGTGGCGCTGGAGCCGCTGCTCTGCGCCCATTCGCGCGCCGGCAAGACCGGCTGCACCAACTGCCTTGATGTCTGCCCCACCGGCGCGATCAGCCCGGCGGGCGAGCATGTGGATATCGACCCGATGGTCTGCGCGGGCTGCGGGGCCTGCGCGGCGCTGTGCCCGTCGGGCGCGATCACCTATGACGCGCCGCCCACCGACATGATCTTCCGGCGCATCCAGACGCTGGCTTCGGCCTATCGCAAGGCCGGGGGCGCGGCGCCGCGCCTGCTGGTCACCGACCGCGATTTCGGGGCCGAGATGGTCCGCCTTGCGGCGCGCCACGGGCGCGGCCTGCCCGCCGACGTTATCCCGTTGGACGTCAGCGCGCTTTCGGGTTTCGGCCATGCCGAGATGCTGGCAGCGCTGGCGTCGGGCTTTGCGGATGTGACGATCCTGTTCTCTCCGACCACCGAGCGCGATGCGCTCGACCGCGAGATCCCGCTGGCGCAAGCCATTGCCGGAGAAGGGAAAATCGCCACGCTCGACATTAATGACCCGGATGCTCTTTGCGCGGCGCTTTACGATCCCGCCGCGCTGCCTGCGCCGGTGGATGACCCGGTTCTGCCGATGGGCAGCCGCCGCCAGGTCGCGCGCCTGTCGGCCAGGGCGATGAATCCGCCCGATGCGATGTTGCCCCTGCCCGAGGATGCCCCCTATGGCGCGGTGCTGGTCGATACCGATGCCTGCACGCTTTGCCTGAGCTGCGTGTCGCTCTGCCCCTCGGGTGCGCTGGTCGAAAATCCCGACATGCCCCAGCTGCGTTTCCAGGAGGATGCCTGCCTGCAATGCGGGCTCTGCGCCAATGTCTGCCCCGAGGACGCGATCAGTTACGAGCCGCGCCTGAACCTTGCGGACAGCGCCATGAGCCAGGTCGTGCTGCACGAGGAGGAGCCATTCGCCTGTATCGAATGCGGCGCCCTGTTCGGCGTGAAATCCACGGTCGAGCGGATCACCGAGAAACTGGCCGGCAAACACGCCATGTTCGCCAGTGGCGACGCCGCGCGGATGATCCAGATGTGCGACAATTGCCGCGTGAAGGCGCAGTTCCATTCACAGGACAACCCCTTTGCCGCCGGGGAACGCCCGCAGGTGCGCACCACGGACGATTATTTCAGCAAGCGCCGGGATCACTGATGCCGGATCGGCGCGCCCAGATCGGCCGGCGTCATGGTGGCGACATAGGCCATGATCGCCTCGAGATCATCGAGGCTCATCTCGACCGGAATGATCGGCGGCGGGCGCTCGATGTGGAAGGGCGGCGTGACGTCCTCGACCTGCGTAAAGGACGGATGCGGGTTGAGCGCATAGAAAGCCTCGAACCGCCGCGCCCAGTCCTTCATCGCGCGCAGCATGAAAAAGGACGGGGTGGAGCCGATATCGTTCATGCGGGTCTCTTCCGAGACCACATGGCAGCGCCCGCACAGATCGTTCGAAAGGGTCTTGCCCAGCGCTGCATCCCCCGCAAAGGTCGGCGCGACCTGTGCCGCCCTGGCGCGCTCGGGCGGGCCAAAGGGGGACTGCCCGTCCACCTCGTAGGCGGCGACCGTGCGCTGGCCGATATCGGACAACAGCCAGTCGGCGAACCGAGCCGCGCCCGCATGGCCGCTGTCATGCGATATCATCCGCCATGTGGCTTGCGGCCCCACGAACACCGCGCGCCCCGTGCCCCCCGCCTCAAGGCTCAGTTCGGCCTCGGCGCCTTCGGGGACCAGATCGACCCCCACCCCGGTCTTGAGAGAGAAGCGCGGCAGCACATATGTCATGAGACCGCTGTCGCGCAGCGCCTGTGGCACCCCCAGGCGCAACCTCTCCGCCTTGGCCACACCCGGCAGGGCGAGGACAACGCAGGCCGCCAGCATGCAAGCCGCGCTGAGGGCGCGAAAGGCACGGCGATGGATTGAAACGATGCGGCGCATGGCCCAAGGGTAAAGAGACCCGGCACATCGCGTCAACGATCTTGAAACGAAGGGAGACCGACATGAGCGACGATATCAGCGATTTCAACATGTCCATGCGCAAGTTCCTCAAGCAGGTGGGCGTCACCTCGCAACAGGCGATCGAGGAAGGGCTGCGCAATGCCGGCGACCTCGAGGGGCGCAGCTTCAAGGCCCGGATGGTCCTGACGGTCGAGGGGCTGGACATTGAACATGAAGTGACCGGCACCATCAAGGGACAGGACTGAACGTGGCATTGACAAGGGATAGCGTCCTCGCGGCGCTCAAGAAGGTCAGCGATCCGCTCAGCGGGTCGGATATCGTTTCGGCCGGCATCACGCGGGGCCTGAATGTCGAGGGCGGCGCGGTGCGCTTCGTTCTCGAGATCGACCCGGCAAAGGCGGACACCTACGAGCCCGTGCGCGCCGCCGCCGAAGCGGCGGTGACGGCGCTGGACGGCGTGAGCGAGGTCTCGGCGGTGCTGACCGCCCATAGCGCCAAGGCGCCGCCCGACCTCAAGGCGCAGCGCAAGACCGAACCCCAGGGCCCCGAGCGCGTGCCCGGCGTGAACCACATCATCGCCATCGCCAGCGGCAAGGGCGGGGTCGGTAAATCCACCGTCTCGGCCAACCTCGCCTGCGCGTTAGCCGCCGAAGGGCGGCGCGTGGGGCTGCTCGATGCCGATGTCTACGGGCCAAGCCAGCCCAGGATGCTGGGCGTGTCGGGCCGCCCCGCCAGCCCCGACGGCAAGACCATCCTGCCGATGCGCAATCACGGCGTCACCATGATGTCGATCGGACTGATGACCAACGACGATCAGGCGGTGGTCTGGCGCGGGCCGATGTTGATGGGGGCGCTGCAACAGATGCTGATGCAGGTGCAATGGGGGGCGCTTGACGTGTTGCTGGTGGATCTGCCGCCCGGCACCGGCGACGTGTCGATGACGCTGGCGCAAAAGACGGTGGTGGACGGGGCGATCATCGTCTCGACCCCGCAGGACGTGGCGCTGCTGGATGCGCGCAAGGGGATCGACATGTTCAACCAGCTCAAGGTGCCGGTGCTGGGCATGATCGAGAACATGTCCACCCATATCTGCAGCCAGTGCGGCCATGAGGAACATGTCTTCGGCCATGGCGGGGTCAAGGCGGAGTGCAAGAAGATGGGCGTTCCCCTGATGGCCGAAATACCGCTGCATATCGACATCCGCACCGCCTCGGATGGCGGTGCGCCGATCGTGGTCTCCAAACCCGACGCGCCCCAGGCGCAGGCCTTCCGCGACGTGGCCCGCGCGCTGGTGGCGCAGGGCGTGGCATGAGGGGCGCGCCATGAGCACCCCCGCCTTCCCGCCGCTGATGTCGGGCCATCCGGTGGATGCCGGGATCGACCCGTTCGACAAGGCCTGCGCCATGGCGGCGCTTGGCTGCGATGCGGGGCTGATCGTCCATAACGTCGCGGCAAACCGGCTGGCGGCAGCGCTGGTCATGGCCCCCGAAGTGCCGCTGGAACAGGCGATGGCCATGCTGCCCGCCTGCGCCCTGGGATTCCAGAACGCGCTCGGCGCGCTTGGCCCGCCGGAAGTGGCGGTGCACTTGGAATGGGCCGGCGGGCTGCAGGTGAACGGCGCGGCCTGCGGGCGCCTGCGCGCCATGGCGGCCCATGCCCGCCCCGACGCGCTGCCCGGCTGGCTGGTGGTGGGGCTTGAACTGCCACTGCTGGCGGCGGGGGCGCATGACGGCGGCACACAGCCCGACACCACCGCGCTTTACGACGAGGGCTGCGCCGATGTGGACGCGACCGAACTGCTCGAAGCCTGGTCGCGCCACACGCTCCACTGGATCACCCGCTGGGAAGACGAAGGGCCGCGCGCCCTTCACGCGCAATGGCGCGGCCTTGCGAAAGGGATCGGCGAGCCCGTGACGCAGGGCGGACTCACGGGCACGTTCCTTGGCATCGACGAAAATTTCGGCATGCTCCTGCGCGACGAGGATGCCAAGACCCATCTCGTGGCACTGAGCACGATACTGGAGCAGGACAAATGAAACTGGCGCGTGCAATCCATTTCGACGAAAGCGACCTGCGGGTCTATGCCAACCCGGCGC
This sequence comes from uncultured Roseovarius sp., assembly GCA_964570675.1. Taxonomy (GTDB): domain Bacteria; phylum Pseudomonadota; class Alphaproteobacteria; order Rhodobacterales; family Rhodobacteraceae; genus Roseovarius. The sequence goes on from CAZMZS010000075.1 coordinate 8,353, forward strand.
GCACGGGTGAATGGTGCATCTCGGGCGGATTCGAATTCTCGGACTGGACCGAGGCCGACCTCAGCGGCAAACAGCGCCAGGCCTTCGCCAATGGCTGGCTTGGGCTCGAGACATCGGGCCGCGTGACCTTCGTCGCCGTCACCACCGTCGAACCCGCCGAGCGCGACGCGCTCACCCAGACGCTGGCTCAGCATTTCGTCGATCTTTACGGCGCCCCCGACATCGCCGCCGCCCTACCCGTCGCCGAGGCCGAAATCGCACATATGATCGAACTCTGCGAAGATCACGCCCCCAACACCCTGCTGACCGTGGCGCGCGAACTGACCGACGCGGGCGTGCGCGAGAGCTTTCGCGTGATCGAGGCGCAGGAGGCCGGGCTGGAACAATTCGCGATCCACGCCACGCCCGACGAATAAGCGCCGCGTCCGGCCTGACCGTCGGATTTGAGTATTTTTTGCAAGATGAAGCCCCGGATACGCCCCGCCCTTCATCTTGCGACAAATACTCCGGGGGTGAATTGGCCAAAGGCCAAGAGGGGGCCGCGCCCCCTTTTGCAAAGAATAAAGCGCGCCGCAGGCGCTCATTTGGATCACAGCGACCTGAGTACCGCGCCGGGATTCATGATGCCCAAAGGGTCAAGCGCCGATTTGATCGCGCGCATCGCCCAGAGCTTGGCCGGATCGCCATAGCGTTCGAGATCCCCGACCTTGAGCCGCCCGATCCCGTGTTCGGCGCTGACCGAGCCGCCCATCTCGTGAACCAGGTCATGCACGCAGCGCTTGATCGCGTCGCGCGCGTCGAGATGGTCGTCGCGCCGCTGGCCTTGGGCGGGAAAGACGTTGTAGTGCAGGTTGCCGTCCCCCAGATGCCCGAAACAGTTGATGCGGAATGCGCCGAGGCGCTCGATATGATCAGGCGCGCGGGCAATGAAATCGGGGATCGCCTCGAGCGGCAGCGAGATGTCATGCGAGCTCAACGCCCCGATCAGCCGGTTGGCCTCGGGGATCTGTTCGCGCACCTCCCAGAATTCATGGCGCTGCGCCTCGCTCTGGGCGATCAAGCCGTCGCTGACCAGCCCCGCCTCGAGCCCTTCGGCAAAGAGCGTCTCGAGCGCCGCGGCGGGGTCCAGCCCGCGCGCCAGCCCGATATCGACCAGCACGAACCATTCGGGTGTTCTTACAAAGGGCTGGCGGATATCCGGCAGGGTCTCGGCCAGGAAATCGAGCCCGGCGCGGTGGATGAGTTCAAAGGCGCTCACCCCCTCGCCCAGATGGTCGCGCGCCAGCGACAGCAGATCAAGCGCCGCGGCCGGGTTTTCGACCACCATCAGTGCCGTGCCTTCACCCGCGGGCCGGGGCGCAAGGCGCAAGGTGGCAGCGGTGATCACCCCCAGCGTGCCTTCGGCGCCGATCAGAAGGTCCTTGAGGTCATAGCCGGTGTTGTCCTTGCGCAACCGCTTGAGCCCGTGCCAGATCTGCCCGTCGGGCAGCACCGCCTCGAGCCCCAGGCACAGCTCGCGCGCATTGCCGTAGCGCAGCACGTTCACGCCCCCTGCATTGGTCGCAAGCAAGCCACCGATCCGCGCGCTGCCCTTGGCGGCGATGCTGAGCGGAAAGAGGCGCCCGGCACGGGCGGCGGCGTCATGGACATCCGAGAGGATCGCGCCCGCTTCGACCAGCATCAGGTTCTCGCGCGCATGGATCGCGCGCACGGCGCGCATCCGCTCAAGGCTCAGCAGCACCGGCGCGGGGCCGTCGGGCGCGATCTGCCCCCCCACCAGCCCCGTGCCCCCGCCATAGGGCACCACCGGCACGCGCGCCGCCGCTGCGGCGCGGATCACCGCCGAGACCTGCGCGGTATCCTGCGGCGCCACCACCACGCCCGCCTGCCCCTGCCAGCGGCCACGCGGCTCTTCAAGGTAATGCGGTGCGGTCTCGCGAATTGCGCTTTCGGGAAGCACCGCCTGAAGGTCGGCGATGAAGGCGGGGGTAACGGGATTGAGGCTCATGGGGCTTTGCTACCATGTGGCGCGGCGCAGTCCAGTTCTTCCTGCCGAACAAAGCGCTGCACGCCGCGCTATTCGTCCTCGCGCAGATAGGCCGGGCGGAGCACCATGATCGTAGGCCGGTCAGGCAGGCTGCGCAGCGAGACGGTGATTTCATGCGCGCCGGTGTCAACGACGTCGAACGCATCCTCCATCCCCGCAAGAAAGCGCCCCAGCGAGCCATCGGCGAACCAGTGCATCGGAATCACGATCCGCGCCTTGGTGCGGCGCAGCACGTTCATCATGTTCTCGAGCGGCAGCGTCAGCCCGCCATCGACCGGCGCCATCACCACATCCATCCGTCCCAGCGCGGCATATTGCTCATCGCTCGGCTCGTGATGGAGATGGCCCAGATGGGCGATGCACAGGCCCGCCGCCTCGAAGACGAAGATCGAGTTGCCGTTGGTTTCCACCGTGCCTCCCCAGCTTCGGATATCGGTGGGCACATTGCGCACCAGCATGGACCCGAGATCGACGTGATGGTCCACCCCCTCGCCGAATTCGCCCCAACCGGGCAGGACATTGGGGATCAACGGGTCCGGATTGGCGGTCCAATGGGTCGAATGGGCATGGTTCATGGTCACGACATCGGGGATGAAATCGACATTGCCGACAAAGCCGGTGAAATCGGTGACCGCCGACAGCCCGTCCTCGGTCTGGATCAGAAAGGAGGCATGCGCGATATAGCGCAGGCGCACCGAATGATCCGGCACCGGGTCACGAAAGCTGGCCTTTTGGAGATAGGCCATCCCCGGCGTGGTCTGTGCAATGGCAATGCAATGGCTCGGGCGGCGATCCTGCTGCGCGAGGACGGGCGCGCCGAGACAGATCTGCGCGAAGACAAGAGCGAAGACGAAACGGATCATGATTGCAACCTCCCCTGAGCCTGCAAGGAAGATAGCACGGATTGGCGTTTCGTCAGCCCGTTGCCGTACGCCCGCGCCGGTCCCGCCTCAGGGATGCATAAAGAACATGCGTTCGCCAGCGTCCGTTGATCTGAAGATAGCTTTGCGCGACGCCTTCGTATTTGAAGCCGCATTTTTCCAGCAGCCCGCGTGACGCCTGATTCTCGGGCAGGCAGGCGGCTTCGATCCGGCTGAGGTCGAGCCGTTCGAAGGCGTGGTGCACCACGGCGAGGATCGCCTCGCGCATATAGCCCTGACGCGCAAAGGCCGCACCCGTCCAATAGCCCAGCGTCCCGGCCTGCGCGGGGCCGCGGCGGATATTGTCGAGCGTGATCGCCCCGACCAGCATGTTATCGTCGCGCCGGATCAGGAACAGCGGCAGCGCGGTGCATTGCGTGATCGAACGCTGCGCCCAGTAGACACGGTTGGAAAACGCCTTGCGCGCCAGGTGATCCTCGGCCCAGGTGGGCTCCCACGGGATCAGGAAAGCGGCGCTTTCCTCGCGCAGGGCGGACCATTCGCGGTAATCGGTCAGCACCGGCTGGCGCAGGGTAAGACGCTCGGTCTCGATCCTGACTTTCCGGCGCGGGATGAACATCACGCGGCGCGCCTGTCCTGTAGCGCCTCCAGGCTGGGCGCGGCTTCGACCGGACCGTAAAGCGCCATCGCGACGGGGGCGGTGCTGATGGTGCGCTCGGCGAGCGCGCGCACATCCGACAAGGTCACGGCGTCGATGCGCCCGATCACCTCGTCGAGCGGCGGAATCCGGCCCCAGATCTGGAGCATCCGCGCCAGCCGTTCGGCCCGGTTCGAGGGGCTTTCAAGCCCCATCAGCAGCCCCGCCTTCATCTGCGCGCGGGCGCGTTCGATCTCGTCGGGCCTGAAATCCCCGGCGGCGCGTTTCATCTCGTCGATGGTGATCTGCGCCAGATTGGCCATCTCGTCGCGCGACGTGCCCGCATAGATCGTCATCATGCCGGTATCGGCATAGGCCCCGGCCTGCGCGAAGATCGTATAGCAAAGCCCGCGCCTTTCGCGGATTTCCTGAAACAGCCGCGAGGACATCGACCCGCCCAGCGCCGAAGCATAGATCTGCGCGGCATAGATATCTGGATGCGCGTAATCCGGCCCCTCGAAGGCCAGCGCGAAATGCGCCTGCTCCAGCTCCTTGACCCGGCGGCTTTCGCCCCCGGCGAAGCGCGCGGTATCGGGCACATAGGGCGCCTTGGGCGTCATGTCGCCGAAAAGCCGCTCGGCGGCGCGCACCAGCGCATCGTGATCCACAGCGCCGGCAGCGGCCAGCACCATCTGGCCGGGGCCGTAATGTTCCTTGACGAACCCTTCCAGATCATCGCGCGAGAAGGCGCCGACGCGCTCCTCGGGGCCAAGGATCGTGCGCCCGAGCGGATGATCGGGATAGGCCTTTTCCTGAAGCCAGTCGAAGATGATATCGTCGGGCGTATCCAGCGCCTGGCCGATCTCCTGCAGGATCACGCCGCGCTCGACCTCGATCTCGCGACCCTCGAAGACCGGGTTGCGCAGGATATCGGCCACAACATCCAGCGCCAGCGGCACGTCGTCCTTGAGAACCCGCGCGTAATAGGCGGTGACTTCGCGGCTGGTATAGGCGTTGATATAGCCGCCCACATCCTCGATCGCCTCGGC
>CAZMZS010000076.1:0-12862 GCA_964570675.1 uncultured Roseovarius sp.
TGTTGCCCACGATGGGCGGGCAGACCGGGCTCAACACCGCGCTGGCGGTGGCCGATATGGGCGTGCTTGAGAAATTCGGCGTCGAGCTGATCGGCGCCAACCGCGAGGCCATCGAGATGGCCGAGGATCGCAAGCTGTTCCGTGAGGCGATGGACCGGCTGGGCATCGAGAACCCGGCGGCGACCATCGCCAACACGCTTGACGAGGCGATGGCGGCGATCGAAACGGTTGGTCTGCCGGCGATCATCCGGCCCGCCTATACTCTGGGCGGCACCGGCGGCGGCGTGGCCTATAACCGCGACGATTACGAGCGGATCTGCAAATCGGGGCTCGATGCCTCGCCGGTCAGCCAGATCCTGATCGACGAATCCCTGCTGGGCTGGAAAGAGTTCGAGATGGAGGTCGTGCGCGACAAGGCGGATAACGCCATCATCGTCTGCGCCATCGAGAATATCGACCCGATGGGCGTGCATACGGGCGATTCGATCACCGTTGCCCCGGCCCTGACCCTGACCGACAAGGAATATCAGATCATGCGCAACGGCAGCATTGCCGTGCTGCGCGAGATCGGCGTCGAGACGGGCGGGTCGAACGTGCAATGGGCGATCGACCCCGAAAGCGGCCGGATGGTGGTGATCGAGATGAACCCGCGCGTGTCGCGCTCCTCGGCGCTGGCATCCAAAGCGACGGGTTTCCCGATTGCAAAGATCGCGGCCAAGCTGGCTGTCGGCTATACGCTGGACGAGCTGGACAATGACATCACCAAGGTCACGCCCGCCAGCTTCGAGCCGACCATTGACTATGTCGTGACCAAGATCCCGCGCTTCGCCTTCGAGAAATTCCCCGGCTCCGAGCCGACCCTGACCACCGCGATGAAATCGGTGGGCGAGGGCATGGCGATCGGGCGCACGATCCACGAGTCGCTGCAAAAGGCGCTGGCTTCGATGGAAACCGGTCTGAGCGGTTTCGACGAGATCGAGATCGAGGGCGCCCCCGACAAGGCGGCGGTGATCAAGGCGCTGAGCCGCCAGACCCCCGACCGCCTTCGCACCATCGCACAGGCCATGCGTCACGGGTTGAGCGACGACGAGATTCAGGCCGCCACGTCCTTTGATCCCTGGTTCCTGGCGCGCATCCGCGAGATCGTGGATGCCGAGGAGCAGGTCCGCGCCGAGGGCCTGCCGCAGGACGCCACCGGGCTGCGCATGCTCAAGATGCTGGGCTTTACCGATGCGCGGCTGGCGATGCTGACCGGCTTTACCGAAGCCGATGTGCGCCACCGCCGCGTGGCCGAGGGCGTGACGGCCGTGTTCAAGCGGATCGATACCTGCGCCGCCGAATTCGAGGCGCAGACGCCCTATATGTATTCCACCTACGAAGCCCCCATGATGGGCGAGGTGGAATGCGAGGCGCGCGCTAGCGATCGCAAGAAGGTGGTCATCCTGGGCGGCGGCCCCAACCGGATCGGCCAGGGGATCGAGTTTGATTACTGCTGCTGTCACGCCTGTTACGCGCTGAGCGGTGCGGGTTACGAGACCATCATGATCAACTGCAACCCCGAGACGGTCTCGACCGATTACGACACCTCGGACCGGCTCTATTTCGAGCCGCTGACCTTCGAGCATGTGATGGAAATCCTGCGCATCGAGCAGGAGAACGGCACCTTGCATGGCGTGATCGTTCAGTTCGGCGGGCAGACCCCGCTGAAGCTCGCCAACGCGCTGGAGGCCGAGGGCATCCCGATTCTGGGCACCTCGCCCGATATGATCGACCTGGCCGAGGACCGCGAGCGGTTCCAGGCGCTGGTCAACCAGCTGAAGCTCAAGCAGCCCAAGAACGGCATCGCGCATTCCGACACCGAAGCCCTTGAGATCGCCGAGAGCATCGGCTTTCCGCTGGTGATCCGCCCGTCCTATGTTCTGGGCGGGCGCGCGATGGAGATCGTGCGCGACATGGCCCATCTGGAGCGCTACATCGCCGAGGCGGTGGTGGTGTCGGGCAAAAGCCCCGTGCTGCTGGATGGCTACCTGTCGGGCGCGATCGAATGCGATGTGGACGCGCTTTGCGATGGCGAGGCGGTGCATGTGGCCGGTATCATGCAACATATCGAAGAGGCCGGAGTGCATTCAGGCGACAGTGCCTGTTCGCTGCCCCCCTATTCGCTGAGCGATGACACGATTGCCGAAATTCACCGCCAGACCAAGGCATTGGCCAAGGGTCTTAACGTCCGCGGACTGATGAATGTGCAATATGCGGTCAAGGGCGACGACATATACCTGATCGAGGTGAACCCGCGCGCCAGCCGCACGGTGCCCTTTGTCGCCAAGGCGACGGATTCGGCCATTGCCTCGATTGCCGCCCGGCTGATGGCGGGCGAGCCGCTGTCGAATTTCCCTTACCGCGGCCCCTACCCGGCCGATACCAAGCCCGGCACCCTGCCGATGGCCGACCAGATGACGCTGGCCGATCCGGCGATGCCGTGGTTCTCGGTCAAGGAGGCGGTGATGCCCTTCGCGCGCTTCCCCGGCGTCGATACGATCCTCGGACCCGAGATGCGCTCGACCGGCGAGGTGATGGGCTGGGACGTGTCCTTCCCGCGCGCTTTCCTCAAGGCGCAGATGGGCGCGGGCGCCGACCTGCCCGAGGGCGGAACGGTGTTCTTCTCGATCAAGGATTCCGACAAGACCCCGCAACTGGTCGAAACCGCGCAATTGTTGGTCGAACTTGGCTTTTCGCTGATCGCCACGCGCGGCACCGCCGGTTTCCTGGACGAACACAAGATCGCCTGCGAGGTGGTCAACAAGGTCTATGAAGGTCGGCCCAACATCGTGGACATGCTCAAGGACGGGCAGATCGCGCTGGTGATGAACACCACCGAAGGGGCGCAGGCGGTCGAGGACAGCCGCGAGATTCGATCGGTTGCGCTTTATGACAAGATCCCTTATTTCACCACCGCAGCCGGAGCACATGCCGCAGCGCAGGCGATGAAGGCGCGACAGGACGGTGAATTGAAGGTTATGCCGCTTCAGGGGCCGTCCTGATCCAGGTCAGAGCGCCCCAAGCAAGACTTTGATTTGGTTGCATTTAATTACGCTTCGCGCGATATCGTGGCGAGCCATGCTGTGCGGTCGGGGCAGCATTGCAGGAATTTCATGGATTTTGGTACGTTTTTGTATTGCGCAATGCAAATTTTCGATTATGTGCGGATTACGGACGCTCTGACGCCCGCTAAACCGCAAACTCGAATTTTCAGGAGGCCACTATGACACGCGATGAACTGAACCGCGAATTGCGTATGCACAGTGCTTCCTGGCCGGCGGTCCTCATCGTATACAGCGTCATCTTCGGAACGATGGTGCTTACGGCGATGTCCATCACCTGATCCAGGGCAGCACGAACCGGGCGCTCCGATCCAGCCCCGGTCGCATATTCAAGACATAGTTACGGCGGATGGTGCAAGGCCATCCGCCGTTTTTCTTTGTCATCCGGTCACTTGCTGACACGCGAGTCCTCGGGGTCGATCCGTGCAGAGGCCGCATCGCCGATATTGTCGACGCCGCGCTCCTCCAGAAGGGTGGTCAGCCAATCCGGATCCATCTCGGGCACCGAGCTGAGCAACAGATCGGTATATGGATGGTGCGGGGGCGTGAACATTTCTTCCTTGGGCCCCTGCTCAACCACCTTGCCATGCTGCATCACAACCACCTCATCGGCGATGGCGCGCACGGTCGCAAGGTCATGAGTGATGAACATGTAGGCCAGGTTCAGCTCTTTCTGAAGGCGGTTCAGCAGTTTGAGGATACCTTCGGCCACCAGTTGATCGAGCGCCGAAGTGACCTCGTCGCAGATGATAAAGGTCGGGTCCGCCGCCAATGCGCGCGCGATCCCGATCCGCTGTTTCTGCCCGCCCGACAGCTCGGGGGGATAGCGGTTGTAATACTGCGAGGGCTCCAGTTCGATCAGGTCGAGCAGCTCATCGACGCGGTTCTTGAGCGCGGTGCCCTTGAGACCGTGATAGAACTGCGCAGGGCGCCCGATGATCTCGGCGATCTTGACCTTGGGATTGAGCGCGGTATCGGCCATCTGATAGATCATCTGGCACTGCCTGAGCTGTTCCTTGCTGCGGTTGTGATAATCCGGCGGGAAGGGTTCACCCTTGAACAGGACTTCGCCTTCCATCGGCGGCAACAGCCCGGTGATGACGCGCGCGGTTGTCGATTTGCCCGAGCCGGATTCACCCACCACGGCGACGGTCATGCCTTCGTAGATATCAAAGCTGACATCATCCAGAACCTTGACCCCGCCGGTATAGGCGGCATCCACGTTCTTGACCGAGATCAGCGGCGTGGCGCCTTCGGGGCGGGATTTCTGCTTGCGCTTGAGGCTGCGCACGGCCCAGAGGCTCTTGGTGTAATCCTCCTTGGGATTGTCGAGCATCTCCTTGGTGGGCGCTTCCTCGACCTCTTCGCCCTTGAGCAGAACCTTGATCGTGTCGGCCATCTGCGCCACCACCGCAAGGTCATGGGTGATGTAGATCGCGGCGGTGTTGAACTGATCCACGATATCGCGGATCGCCGCCAGCACCTCGATCTGGGTGGTCACGTCAAGCGCGGTCGTGGGCTCGTCAAAGATGATGAGGTCAGGACGGCATGACATGGCCATGGCGGTCATCGCACGCTGCAACTGGCCGCCCGAGACCTGGTGAGGATAGCGAAAGCCGATCTCCTCGGGGTTGGGAAGGCGCAGCCGGTTGTAAAGCTCGATCGCGTCCTCCTGCGCCTCCAGCCGCTTCTTGAGGCGATACTGAAGCGGTGCCTCGGTGTGCTGGTCGATAATCTTGTGCGCCGGATTGAAGGACGCCGCCGCCGATTGCGCCACATAGGCGATCCGCGAGCCGCGCAGGCTGCGGCGTTCGGATTCGGTGGCGGTGGTCAGTTCCATGCCGTCGAATTCGATCGACCCGCCCGAGATGCGCGTGCCGTCGCGCGCATAGCCCATGGCAGCCGCGCCGATGGTCGATTTCCCCGCACCGGATTCGCCGATCAGGCCCAGGACCTCGCCGCGGTGGAGGGTCAGGTCGACACCCTTGATGATGTCGACCCATTGCTCGTCGGAATAGCCCTGGATCTGGAGATCCCTGATCTCGAGCAGGACATCTTTTGATTTGACCATGATTATTGCTCCTTCAGACCGGAGGACCGGTGCAGCATCCAGTCGACCACGAAATTGACCGCAACGGTCAACAGCGCGATCGCCGCCGCCGGTATCAGCGGGGTGATGTCACCAAACGAGATGAGCGTCGCGTTCTCACGCACCATCGAGCCCCAGTCCGCCGTGGGCGGCTGGATGCCGAGGCCGAGGAACGACAGGCCCGCGACCAGCAGGAACACGAAGCAGAATTCGAGACCGAATTCGGCCACGAGAGGCGCGGTCGAGTTGGGCAGGATTTCGCGGCGGATAAGATACCACTTGCCCTCGCCCCGCAGTTTGGCCGCTTCGATATAGTCCATCACCACGACGTTGCCCGCGACCGCCCGCGTCAGGCGGAAGACCCGCGGCGCGTAGATGACGCCGACGACCATGACCAGGATCACTTCGGAAGGGTTGAAGATGACCAGCATCCCTGCCGAGAAACCGGCGGCAGCAGCCACCAGAACAGCAAGACCGATCACCCAACTCATGATGTTGCTTTCGGCCCGCGCGACCACGACCAAAAGCCCTGTCACCATCGCAAAGACGAAGAGCAACGAGAAGCTGGTCGTATCGGTGGCCAGCGCCCCGCCGAAGATCGACAGCATCAAAAGCGCGAAGATCAGCGACGGGATCGACATGATCACGTCCGACACACGACCGAGCATCTGGTCGAACCAGCCACCAGTCGTCGCCGCAAGAAGACCTGCAAGCGCGCCGAGGATAAAGGCCATCAAGGTGCCCGACAGTGCCAGAGACACGGTATTGCGCGTGCCGTAGATGATCCTGCTGAACATGTCGCGGCCCAGCTGGTCCGCGCCAAGCAGCATGTTCTCATCAGGCGGCGCGAAGGCGGTGGAAATCACCTCGGCCTCGCCATAGGGCGCGATCCAGGGCGCGAAGATGCCCGCGATCGCATAGGTGAAGATCACGAACAGGCCGAAAGCCGCCGTGAGCGGTGCCGTGCGCAGCTCCTTGGCCATGTCGTTCGAGGCGATGGCGACCAGGAATTCACGAAAGGCGTAGGACACCATAGCCGCCAGTGCCAGCAGCCCCGCAAGCAGCGTCACGTTCTGAAGCATCGATGTGCCCCCGATAATCCCCAGCACGAAGGAGACCAGCGTGAACGCAAAGATCGTCAGGAACCACGTGCGCTTGTTGAAATAGGCCGCAAGGCAGGACGCCGTAAGCAGAAGGGCGTAAAAGCCGAATACGAAGTAGCTCATTATTCCACCCTCCTCTTATTTCGGATGCCGCAAGCGCGGATTTGTCAGGATTGCGCCCACATCCGCTGCAAGATTGAGCAGGATGAAGGTCGCGGCGAAGATCAGGCAAGCCGCCTGCACGACCGGGAAGTCCCGTTTCGACACGTTGTCGACCAGTGCCTGTCCGATGCCGGGATAGACGAACACCACCTCGACCAGCACGACGCCGGTGATGAGATAGGCAAGGTTCAATGCGACCACGTTGATGATCGGCGCCCAGGCGTTCGGTAGGGCGTGCCTGACGATAACTTTCCATGGTGGCGTGCCCTTGAGGCGCGCCATCTCGATATAGGGCGAGGCCAGAAGGTTGATGATCGCGGCCCGCGTCATCCGCATCATGTGGGCGGTCACCACCAGAACCAGTGTCAGCGCCGGAAGGAAGGTGCGGTGTAGCAGCTCCCAGAGCGTCATGTCCTGACTGAGGCTGGCGATTGCCGGGAACATGCCCCAGGTCACCGAGAAATAGAGGATCAGGATGTAGCCCAGGAAGAATTCGGGCGACGAGATCGAGGTCAGCGTCAACACGTTGGCCACCCGGTCGAAGACCGTGTTGCGCAGCAGCGCGACAATGATCCCGAGGATGATCGCCAGCGGCACCGCGATGACGGCGGCGTATGTGGCCAGGAAAAGCGTGTTTCTGAACCGCTCGCCGATCAGCACGGAAACGCGCTCACCGGTCACGATGGAATTGCCGAAGTCGAAGGTGACTGCACCTCCGAGCCACTCAAGATATCGGACGATTGCTGGTTTATCGAGCCCCATCTCCTTGCGGAGTGCGGCTAGGTTCTCTTCGGTCGCACCCTGGCCAAGCACCGCTTGCGCGATGTCGCCGGGAAGAAGCTCGACCATGAAAAAGATGATTGCCGAGATCACCAGCAAAATAATGAGTCCGAGACCGAGCCGTTTCCCTATCAGCCCTAGAATGTCTCCCATCTGTCCCTCCTGCTGTCGCACTGACTGCGGCGATGCATCGAAGCGTCATACCGGCCAGTCGATCAATTTGTTCTTGTGCCTTCGCGATACGGCCCTCATGGGACCATGCCGAATGAGGCAGTTGGCCTGAACGCGGTGCTTTTTCTGATTTATGCCGGTCCAGGCAGTGAAAGACCCGGCGCAATGCGCCGGGTCGGTCGTCTTGTTCAGCTTTCGAACCACCAGCGGCTGCAGGCGCGGGCGCCGTCCATCTGCCAGCTTGGGGCCAGGTCGGGACCGTGCTGCACGTTCTTGCGGCGCGCATAGACGAAGTTGGGGAACATCGGAATGAGCGTGCCGCCATCGTTGCGCGCCAGCGTTGCCATTTCGGCATACATCTCGGCGCGGCGGTCATTGTCCAGTTCCGCCTTGGCCTGCAGCAGCAATTCATTGAACCGCTCGTTCTGCCAGTGGCTTTCGTTCCAGGAGGCATCGTCCTTGTAGGCGAGCGAATACATCACGTCCGGTGTCGGACGCGCGCCCCACTGGACGACGCACCAAGGCTCCTTGAGCCAGACATCCGAGTAATAGCCATCGCTCGGCACGCGGTTGACCGTGATGTCGATGCCTGACGCCTTGGCGTGCTCGGCATAGAGCACGCACATGTCGACCGCCCCCGAGAAGACCGAGTCCGCAACCTTGATCTCGACCGAGAGCCCTTCGGCGCCAGCCTTCTTGAGGAGCGACTTGGCTTGATCGGGATCGTATTCGCGCTGCGGGATGTCTTCGGGCCAATAGGGCATCGCGGGGGAATGATGGAAATCATTGCCCATGGTGGCGGTGCCGAAGGCGATCTTGTCGATGATCTCCTGACGGTTCATCGACAGCTTGAGCGCGTTGCGCACATCGGGATTGTCGAACGGTGCCTGGTCACAGAACATCGGCATGGTGATCGCCGCCGCGGAGGGCACGTTGTCGATCTCGATATTGGGGTCGCGCTGCAACAGCGAAAGCGTCTTGAGCTCGAGCTGCGTGATCGCGTCCACATCACCGGTGACCAGCGCGGTCTGACGCGCGTTGGGGTCATTGAGAACGGTGATGACCACCTCGTCGAAATAGGCGCCTTCCAGGTGCCAGCCATCGTGGCGCTCGAAGTTGTAGCCGACGCCGAATTCGGCATTGGTCAGCTTGTAAGGGCCACAGCCATCGCCGGATTGCCAGTCGATGCTGCCATCCTCGTTGGCCGGGCAAATCGCCAGGTGATAATCGGTCAGAAGCCAGGGCAGATCGGCATTGCCCGCTTCAAGCGCGACCGTGATCGACCCGTCGCCATTGTCGGTGATGTCCACGACATCCGACACCAGCGCCTTGGCCGCCGAGGTCGATGCCTCGCCGCGGTGATGGTTGAGCGAAGCGATCACGTCATTGGCGGTGACCTTGCGGCCGCTGTGGAAGGTGGCCTTGTCATTCAGCATGAAGGTCCATTCCTTGGCGTCGGGTGACGCCGACCATTCGGTCGCGACATCCGGGCCAAGTGACCCGTCGGGCTCGATCAGGGTCAGGTAGCTGCGGAACGTGTGCGCGACCTGAATCATCGAGAAGGTCACATAGGAGCCCGGATCATGCGTGTCGGAGGTGTTGCCGTCATGCGCGCCAAGGCGGAATGTTCCGCCCATGCTGGGCGCGGCCTGCGCCTTGCTGGTCCATAGCCCGGTGGCGGCAGAGGCGCTCAGCCCCGCGGCCATCGAATAGTTCATGAAGGAACGACGTGAAATGCGACCCTCGCGGGCGGCCTCCGCCAGCCGGTCCATCATAATCTGATCTTTGACGTTTGTCATGTTTTCTCCCCGTGGATTTTATTTTGTTCTTTATGGAGTCGCCCGGAAACGACGTCCATCAAAGCTTCCTCTTCCTACGTCCGGGCAAGTAGCCCAAAAACGACATAGTGCCAGCAAAACACGAAATTATCCGATCATCCAGCCTTTACATGGAAAGCGGCCCGATTTTTTAATCTTGACAGATAGATAGCGCGCTAAAGCGTTCGATAGCGCGCTAAAGCACGTCTTGTTGCGCCTGAGACCTGTTCTGAAAACGACCTGTCCCGCGGTGCTGCTGCGCGGCATGAGCGCGCGTTCAGTCAGAATCACGACGCGCGCGCAGGCGCGCGAAGTAATCAAGCCGCTTCTTCAATTCGCGCTCGAAACCCCGCTCGACGGGTTTGTAAAGCACCGGCCTTTTCACGCCTTCTGGGAAATAATTCTGCCCCGAGAACCCGTCTTCGGCATCGTGATCATAGGCATAGCCTTCGCCGTAACCCTGATCCTTCATGAGGCCGGTGGGCGCGTTCAGGATATGCTTGGGCGGCGGGGCGCTTCCGGTCTTCTTGGCCTCGCGCATGGCGGCTTTGTAGGCGCCGTAGACGGCGTTGGACTTGGGCGCCAGCGCCAGATACGTGACCGCCTGCGCCAGCGCAAGTTCGCCCTCGGGGCTGCCAAGGCGCTCGTAGATTTCCCAGGCATGGAGGCACATATTCTGCGCCTGCGGGTCGGCCAAGCCGATATCCTCGACCGCCATGCGGGTGATGCGCCGCGCAAGGTAGCGCGGGTCTTCACCGCCGGTCAGCATGCGCGCCAGCCAGTAGAGCGCGGCGTCCGGGTCCGAGCCGCGCACAGATTTGTGCAGCGCCGAGATCAGGTTGAAATGCTCGTCGCCCGACTTGTCGTATTTCGCCGCCCGCCGCATCAGCCGCGCGCCAAGCCCCTGTGTGTCAAGCTTGCCTTCGACCTTCCAGGCGGCGACCTGCTCGATCAGATTCAGAAGGGCGCGCCCGTCGCCATCGGCCATTTCCAAAAGCGCCTCGCGCGCGGGGCCGTCCAGCGGCAAGGCGCGGTCCAGCTCGGCCTCGGCGCGTTGCGCCAGCCGTTCCAGATCGGCAAGGCCAAGCCGCTCCAGCACCAGCACCTGCGAGCGGCTGAGCAGCGCGGCGTTGAGTTCGAAGCTTGGGTTCTCGGTGGTGGCGCCCACCAGAAGTATGGTGCCATCCTCCATATGCGGCAGAAAACTATCTTGCTGGGCCTTGTTGAAGCGGTGGATCTCGTCGACGAACAGCAAGGTCCCCTGCCCGTTCGCGCGACGGTAGCGCGCCTCCTCGAACACCTTTTTCAGATCGGCAACACCACTGAAAATGGCGCTGATCTGCACGAAATGCAGATCGGTCTCATCCGCCAGAAGCCGCGCGATGGTCGTCTTGCCCACGCCCGGCGGCCCCCAGAACACCAGCGACGAAAGGCTGCCCGAGGCCAGCATCACGCCAAGCGGCGCCTCTGCGCCAAGCACCTGCGGCTGCCCGATCACATCCGAGAGCTTGCGCGGGCGCAGCCTGTCCGCGAGCGGGCGCGGGGCGCTGTCGGGGATCGCGTCGGGGTTCTTGTCAAAGAGATCCGCCATCGCGCTAAAGCCTGAAACGCATGACGACGCGCTGCGTGCCGCGCTGCACCTCAAGCGACAGCCGGCCGCGCGCGTTCAACAACAGGTCTTCGGCCTTGGCCGTATCGGTGATCTCGACCCCGTCGATCGAGCGGAGAATATCGCCCGCGCGCAGCCCTGCCCGCGCACCGATCTGGCCGGGGTCATCCACCAGGACGCCTGTCGCGCCAAGCGGCAGGTCATATTCCGCCAGCACGGCGGGGTTGATGGTGGACAGCGTCACGCCGGGAATTGCGGCGCCATCCGCTGTGACCGTCTGCGCGCGCGGCGGATTGTCGGGGGCGGCGGCAAGGGCAAGCGTGACCTCCTGCGCCCTGCCGTCGCGCACCCGTGTCACCGTGATATCGGCCCCGTTTCCGGCGACCGACATGCGAAACAGCATCTCGGCCGGGGTGTTCACCGGCTGCCCGTCAACCGTGGTGATCACATCGCCGGGGCGAATATCGCCGGCAAAGCCGCTTTGCGGATGCACCTGCGAAATGATCAGCCCGCCGGGGCGCGAAAGGCCCAGACCCTCGACCATATCCGCCGTCACCTGCTGACCGGCAAGCCCCGCCCAGGGGCGTTCAAAGCTCGTGTTCCCGGCCTTGGCCTGTTTCAGGAACTGCGCCACCAGCGCCGAGGGAATGGCGAAGCCGATGCCGTTTGATCCGCCCGAACGGCTGAGGATCGCCGTGTTCACGCCGATCAGCCGCCCGTCGATATCCACCAGCGCGCCGCCGGAATTGCCCGGATTGATCGGCGCGTCGGTCTGGATGAAATAGCCGCGCGCGTTGCCTGTCGCGGTGCCGGAACGGGCAAGGCCCGACACGATCCCGCTGGACACGGTCTGGCCGACGCCGAAAGGGTTACCGATGGCCAGTACCAGTTCGCCGACCTCGACGGTGTCGCTGTCGCGCAGATCAAGTGCAGGCATATCGGGGGCATCCTCGAGGCGCAGCACGGCCAGATCGCTTTCCTCGTCCGCCAGAAGCACAGAGGCCGAATATTCGCGCCGGTCATTGAGCACCACGCGGATATCGGTGGCCTCGGCGACGACATGGTAGTTCGATACGACGATACCGTCCTCGCTGAGGATCACGCCCGAACCCAGAGAGTTCTGAACCCGCTGACGAGGCACCCCGAAGTCCCTGAAAAGATTTTGAAAAAACGGGTCGTCACTGAACGGGCTGGAGCGCGTGTTGACGATGCGGCGCGCATAGATATTGACCACCGCGGGGGCCGCGCGCTTGACCACGGGGGTAAAGCTGAGCGAGATTTCGGCCGGGCTCTGGGGCACGCGGGTTTCATCGGCCCAGGCCGGGCCGGTCAGCACAAGTCCAAGAATGCAGAGCGCACGGATCACGTCGTTCCCCTCTTGCTGCTGTTCAGACCATATGCGGAGATGCGCGGGGCATTGCAACCGTTGCCGGTGTCATCCGCGGGAAAATACCCCGCCCCGGACGCAAAGACCCCCGCCGTTCCGGGCGGGGGCCTGCATGAAAACCCGTTGGTTTTCAATGATTTCTTATTCGTCGGCAGCCGCTTCTTCGGCTTCGGTGCGGGCGCGGTCGCCAGCGCCCTTGGCATCGACATCACGGTCGACGAATTCGATGATCGCCATCGGTGCCATGTCGCCATAGCGGAAACCGGCCTTGAGGACGCGGACATAGCCGCCCTGGCGGTCCTTGTAGCGCGGGCCCAGGACGTCGAACAGTTTCGCGACATACTGATCCTGCTTGAGCTGCGATGCAGCCTGGCGGCGGGCGTGAAGATCGCCGCGTTTTCCTAGGGTTACGAGTTTCTCGATCACCCGGCGCAGTTCTTTGGCCTTGGGCAGGGTGGTCTTGATCTGCTCATGTTCGATGAGCGAGCCGGCCATGTTGGCCCACAGAGCCTTGCGGTGTTCGTGGGTCCGGTTGAGGCGGCGGTAGCCTTTTGCGTGACGCATGGTTCTTTCTCCGTTTTGCCCTCTACGGGCGATTTTGCTTTGTCCGACCGGCGATGCGTGTCACCGGCTCTCCTTGGGG
>CAZMZS010000077.1:0-12657 GCA_964570675.1 uncultured Roseovarius sp.
GCGGCGACGGCAAGGGCACGCTCAACATCTCGACCGCCGCCGCCTTCGTGGTGGCGGGCGCGGGCGTGCCCGTGGCCAAACATGGCAACCGCAACCTTTCGTCGAAATCGGGCGCGGCGGATGCGCTGACGCAGATGGGCATAAATGTCATGGTCGGCCCCGAAGTGGTGGAACGCGCGCTGGCCCGTGTCGGCATTGCCTTCATGATGGCGCCGATGCATCACCCGGCCATGGCCCATGTCGGCCCGGTGCGCGCCGAACTGGGCACCCGCACCATTTTCAACATCCTCGGCCCTCTGACCAACCCGGCGGGCGTAAAGCGGCAATTGACCGGCGCTTTCGCGCGTGACCTGATCCGCCCGATGGCCGAAACCCTCGGGCAGTTGGGATCCGAGCGCGCCTGGCTCGTGCATGGCTCGGACGGCACCGACGAGATGACCATCACCGGCGTGAGCTGGGTTGCCCAGCTGGGCGAGAATGGTTACGTCACCGATGTCGAAATGCATCCCGAAGATTTCGGCCTGCCGGTGCATCCGTTCGAGAACATCCTCGGCGGCACGCCCGACCAGAACGCGCAGGCCCTTCGGGCACTGCTCAATGGCCAGCCCGGCGCCTACCGCGATGCGGTGCTTTTGAATGCCGCCGCCGCTCTTGTGGTGGCGGGCCATGCGGGCGACCCGCGCGAAGGCGTCGCCCAGGCCGCCGAAAGCATCGACAGCGGCAGCGCGCTCAACAAGATCGAAACCCTGGCCAAAGTCACATCGGAGGCCGCATGACCACGCCCACAATTCTTGACAAGATCAAGGCCTACAAGCTCGACGAGATCGCCGCCGCCAAGGCCGAACACCCCCTCGAAGAGATCGAATCGGCGGCGCGCGAGGCCGATCCCGTGCGCCCATTCGCCGATGCCCTGCTGCAAGCCAGCAAACAGGGCTACGGGCTGATCGCCGAGATCAAGAAGGCCAGCCCCTCCAAGGGGCTTATCCGCGAAGATTTCGACCCCGCCTCGCTGGCAGAGGCTTACGAGGCGGGCGGCGCCACCTGCCTCAGCGTGTTGACCGATGCGCCCAGCTTTCAGGGCGCCCCCGAGTTCCTCGGAGAGGCGCGCGCCGCCTGCGCGCTGCCGGTGCTGCGCAAGGATTTCATGTATGATCCCTACCAGGTGGCCGAGGCCCGCGCATGGGGCGCCGATTGCATCCTGATTATCATGGCCTCGGTCGATGACACGCAGGCCGCCGAGCTGGAATCGGCGGCGCATGAGTGGGGCATGGACGCGCTGATCGAAGTGCATGACCAGCAGGAACTGGAACGCGCCGAGCGGCTCTCCTCGCAGCTGATCGGCATCAACAACCGCGATCTGAATACCTTCGAGACCTCGCTCGACACCACGCGCAAGCTTTCGAAACTGGTGCCCGAAGGGCGGATGATCATCTGCGAAAGCGGGCTTTCGACACCCAAGGAGCTGTCGGACATGGCGCTCTATGGCGCGCGCTGCTTCCTGATCGGCGAATCCCTGATGCGCGAAGACGATGTCGCCAACGCGACCCGCGCGCTTCTGGCCAATCCGCTGACCGCCGGGGGCATGTGATGGCGGACCGCCTTACCCATTTCGACGCCGAGGGTCAGGCCCATATGGTCGATGTCTCGGACAAGGCCGTGACCGCGCGCGTCGCCGTGGCCGAAGGCCATGTCACCATGGCCGCGCCCACCTTCGCCACGATTTCCGAGGGCCGCGCCAAGAAGGGCGATGTGCTGTCGGTCGCACGCCTCGCGGGGATCATGGGCGCCAAGAAGACGCCCGACCTGATCCCGCTCTGCCACCCGCTGCCGGTGACCAGGGTCGCGGTGGATCTCACCCTCGATCCCAAGCTGCCCGGCGTGCGCATCGCCGCCACCGTCAAGACCACAGGCCAGACCGGCGTCGAGATGGAGGCGCTCACCGCCGTCAGCACCGCCGCGCTGACCGTCTATGACATGGTCAAGGCGATCGACAAGGCGATGGAGATCGGCGGCATCCGCGTGACCCTGAAGGACGGCGGCGCATCGGGCCGCTACGAGGCCTGACAGGCGGCACGCGCCGCGCTTCATCAGAGGACCAGCACAGCATGATCACCGTCGACGAGGCTCTCGATCACCTGTTCTCGCTGGTGTCGCCGCTCGACACCGAAACCGTGCCCCTGGCCGAAGCCGCAGGGCGCGTGCTGGCGCGCGACGCGCTGGCGACGCGCGACCAGCCGCCCTTCGCGGCGTCGGCGATGGATGGCTACGCGCTCGCGGGCGCGGCGGCGCGCCCGGGCGCTGAATTCACCGTGATCGGCGAAGCCGCGGCAGGGCATGGCTTTGACGGCGCGCTCGGGCCGGGCGAGGCGCTGCGCATCTTCACCGGCGCGCCCCTGCCCGAAGGGGCCGACCGGGTTGTCATGCAAGAGGACGTGACCCGCAGCGGTGCGCGCATCACCCTTGGCGACACGCTTGGCGAGGGCAGCCATGTGCGCCCCGCGGGCGGTGATTTCAAGGTCGGAGATCACCTGTCCGCGCCCCGCCGCCTCGGGGCCGCGGATATCGCGCTTCTCGCCTCGATGAACCTGCCCATGATCGAGCTGCGGCGCAAACCGCGCGTGGCGCTGATCTCCACCGGTGACGAACTTGTGATGCCGGGCGACACGCCGGGGCCGGACCAGATCATCGCCTCCAACACATTCGGCCTCAAGGCCATGCTGGACGGGCTCGGCGCCGAGGCGCGCATCCTGCCCATCGCCCGCGACACGCGCGCGTCGCTGGAAACCGCCTTCGGGCTGGCTTCGGACGCGGATCTCGTGATCACCATCGGCGGCGCGTCGGTGGGCGATCACGACCTCGTCGGCGCGGTGGCGGCGGGGCTCGGGATGGAACAGGCCTTCTACAAGGTGCGCATGCGTCCCGGCAAACCGCTGATGGCGGGGCGCATGGGCCAGGCGGCAATGGTCGGCCTGCCGGGCAACCCGGTCTCGGCGATGGTCTGCGGCCATGTCTTCGTCGCGCCCATGATCCGCGCCATGCTGGGCCTTGGCGCCCATCCCGCCCCACGCCAGCGTGCGCGCCTCGCGCATGACTTGCCCGAGGGCGGGCCGCGCGAACATTATATGCGCGCCGATATCCGCGACGGCCATATCACCCCCGCCGCCCGCCAGGACAGCGCGCTCCTTTCGGTTCTGGCAGACGCCAACGCGCTGATGATCCGCCCCGCCGACGATGCGCCCCGCCGCGCCGGCGACGAGATCGACTACCTTCCGCTCTGAAAAGACTGGGGGCGCTGCCCCCAGGCCCCCGAGGTATTTTCCGCCAGATGAAGACAGGGCCCCCGGGCTTCATCTTGCCCCAAATACTCCCGCCGGAGGCCACGGCCGGCAACGGGGCGCGCCGCTGAGGGTTGAGAGCGCTGTTGACACAAAACGGGAACATGCGTAGAACAAAACAAAACGCCCGGCCAGTGCGGGGACAGATGCAGGGACGATGTTCATGTCCCCGAGGAGCGCAAATGCTGACCAAGAAACAACTCGACCTTCTCGCCTTCATCCACAGGCGCGTGCAATCCGATGGCGTGCCGCCCAGCTTCGACGAAATGAAAGAGGCGCTTGATCTGCGCTCCAAATCGGGCATCCACCGGCTGATCACCGCGCTCGAGGAACGCGGCTTCATCCGCCGGCTCGCGCATCGGGCCCGCGCGCTCGAGATCGTGCGCCTGCCTGAATCGCTTGGTGGCGATGCCAGTCACGGCTTCACCCCCCGCGTCATCGAGGGCGAAAAACCCGATGCCCCCCGCCCCGCCAATGCGCAGCCTGTTGAAATGGCCGGCGCGATGGAACTGCCGGTGATGGGCCGGATCGCCGCCGGTGTCCCGATCGAGGCGATTTCCCATGTCAGCCACAATGTCGCCGTGCCCGGCTCGATGCTCTCGGCCCAGGGCGAACATTACGCGCTTGAAGTGAAGGGCGATTCCATGATCGAGGCGGGCATCAACGATGGCGACGTGGTCGTCATCCGCGAAACCAATACCGCCGATAATGGCGATATCGTCGTCGCCCTGGTCGAGGATCAGGAGGCGACGCTCAAGAAATTCTTCCGCCGTGGCAATGCCATCGCGCTCGAGGCCGCCAACCCGGCCTATGAAACCCGCGTCTTGCCCGAAGAGCAGGTCAAGGTTCAGGGGCGTCTTGTGGGGCTCATCCGCACCTATTGATCGTTCCAGAGCCGCGTGCCGGTGATCTGGCGCGCGGTGACCACGCGCAACCCACCTTCCCCGTCGGGCCAGAGCGCCACCGCCCCGCTTTGGCGCAGGCCCGCGGGGTGGAACAAGTGGCAGGGCAGATCATTTTGCAGATCACGGGGCGGATCGGCATTCAGAACCAGCCAGTCATGCCCCCCGCAATCGCGCAATGCCGCGACCGCGCGCTTGCCGCGCAGCGCCAACAGCCCCAGCCCCGCATCCGGCGGCAGCGATTGCCAGCGCCCGTGCGCGCCCGCCTGATCCGCCGCGTCGCCATCGTTCTCGAGCCAGTTCAGCGCCACGAACCCGCCGCCCCGCTCACGGTTGAGCGCGCGCCCCTCGGCGCTCATCACCCCCACGAGCCCGCCGCTTTCGGCAATCAGCACCAGCGGCCGCTCCGCCCCCAGCCATAACCCGGCGCTCAGCGCGACCGGCGCCAATCCAAGAAACCGCAACCGTCCCCGCCAGAGCGCCAGCATCAGCATCCCGCCCGCCAGAAGCGGCAACACCGCCGCGCCGGGGCTCACCACCGTGCCACGCGCGCCCTTCAGCCCTGCGACCCAATGCGCGACGCCAAGGATCCAATCGAGGCCCAGCCCCATCACCCAAAGCGGCAGCGCCTCGAGACCGAAGGGCATGAGGCTCGCCGCCATCACCGCCGCAGGCATCACCAGCGTCCCCATCAAGGGCACGCTCAGCAGATTGGCGATCAGCCCGTAATGGGCGAACTGGTTGAAATGCGCCGCCGCGACCGGCGCCGTGGCGATCCCGGCCACGAAGGACGACACCAGCACCGACACCGCCGGCCGTATCCAGCGCGGCCCCAGCGGCACCGCCCGGTCACGCAGCCAGCCATAGGTCAGCACCAAGGCCGAGGTCGCCGCGAATGACATCTGGAACCCCGGCCCCAGCAACGCCTCGGGGCGCAGCGCCAGCACGATCAGCGCCGCCAACGCCACCGACCTGATCGACAGCGCCCGCCGGTCCGCCATTACCGCCATAAGCGCCACCGCGACCATCACGAAGGCGCGCTCGGTCGCCACATTGCCACCCGACAGGCCAAGGTAGACCGCCGCCACCGGCAGCGCCAGCGCCGCCGAAAGCTTCTTGGCCGGAACACGCAAGCCCACCACCGGCACCGCCGCGAATAAAAGCCGGAAGAGGCCAAACACCACCCCCGCCAAAAGCCCCATATGCAGCCCCGAGATCGCCAGCAGATGCGCAAGATTGGTGACCCTCAGCGCCTCCAGCGCCTCGCGCCCGAAAGCCGAGCGGTCCCCTGTCATGATCGCCGCCGCGAACGCCCCGGTATCGCCCGCCAGCCGTGCCTGGACGCGCGCCGACATCGCCATGCGCGCACGCGCCATCCACTGCCCGCCCTCGGACGGCGCCAGCGCCAGCACCGGCACGCGCGTGTATCCCACCGCCCCCAGGCGCAGAAACCACGAATGGCGCTGGAAATCGAAGCCCCCCGGCTCGACCGGGCCGCCGGGTGGCGACAGATGCGCGCTCATCATCACCCATTGCCCCGGCTCGGGTTGGATGAAGCCTTGGGTTCCATGCAGCGAAACGCGCACCCGCGCAGGCGTGCGCCAAGGCGATACATCGCGCAGGTTTACATGGTCCAGCGTCAGGCGCAGCGCGTCCGAGGCCGAGCGGTCGATCGCCACGATCCGCCCCTCGACCGGCCCGTAATAGCGCCAGCCCAGAACCGGTTCGGCCACCAGATGCGCCCGCGCGCCCGCCAGGGCGAAACCCGCGAGCATCAGCGCCCCCGCCCATAAGAGCGGCCCGCCGACCGCGCCCGCGCGCCGCGTCGCGACACCCAGCAGAGCCGCCATCGCCGCAGCCGCGCCGATCATCCAGGGCGCGGGCTCCACCAGCAGCGCAAAGTAAAGGCCCACGCCGCAAGCCACCATGACCGGCGCCCAGGCGAACAGATGCCCGCGCTGCGCCAGCCAAGCCGCCCGCAATGCCAGCAGGGGTGCCAAGTCTTGTCTCCCTCACGCCGCGCCGATAGACAGGCCGCAACATTACGCTAGGCCCATCACGGTTACCGAAAGGTTAATTATTCTCATGTCCCAGACAGTCGTGACCCGTTTCGCCCCCTCGCCCACGGGTTTCCTGCATATCGGTGGCGCGCGGACCGCTCTGTTCAACTGGCTCTATGCGCGCGGGCGCGGCGGGCGCTTCCTGCTGCGCATCGAGGATACCGACCGCGCCCGCTCCACGCCCGAGGCCACCCAGGCCATTCTCGACGGCATGGCATGGCTCGGCCTTGCGCATGACGGCGAGGTCATCAGCCAGAACGCCCGCGCCGAACGCCACCGCGCCGTCGCGCTGGACATGCTCGCCAAGGGCCAGGCCTATAAATGTTTCGCCAGCCAGGAGGAGATCGAGGCCTTCCGCGAGGCCGCCCGCGCCGAGGGGCGCTCGACCCTCTTTCAAAGCCCCTGGCGCGATGCCGACCCCGCCAGCCACCCCGACGCGCCGCATGTGATCCGGATCAAGGCGCCGCGCGACGGCGCCACCGTGATCCAGGACGAGGTGCAGGGCGATGTCACCATCCGCAACGATCAGCTTGATGACATGGTGCTGCTGCGCTCGGATGGCAGCCCGGTCTACATGCTGGCCGTGGCGGTGGATGATCACGACATGGGCGTGACCCATGTGATCCGCGGCGATGACCATCTCAACAACGCCGCCCGCCAGATGCTGATCTATCAGGCGATGGGCTGGCCGCTGCCGGTCTATGCCCATATCCCGCTCATTCACGGCCCCGACGGCAAGAAACTCTCCAAGCGCCACGGCGCGCTCGGCGTCGATGAGTATCAGAAGATGGGCTATCCGGCGGCGGGGATGCGCAATTATCTCGCGCGGCTCGGCTGGAGCCATGGCGATGACGAGTTCTTCACCGATGAACAGGCGCTTGCTTGGTTCGACCTTGGCGGAATCGGCAAATCGCCCGCGCGTTTCGATTTCAAGAAGCTCGAGAATCTCTGCGGTCAGCACATCGCGGCCACACCCGATGCTGCACTGCTGCATGAATTGCACGGATTTCTGGCCGCCAGCGGTCGCCGCCCCCTGTCGGATGCAAAATCCGCATTGATGGAACAGGCTATGCCCTGCCTCAAGGAACGGGCCAAGACATTCCCGGAACTACTTGAAAAGGCTGAATTTGTTTTGGCCGACAGGCCCATCTCACCGGATGAGAAAGCAGCCGCGCAGCTCGATGATGTATCCCGTCGTATACTGAAAGAATTGACGCCGCATCTGCAAAATGCTACTTGGGCGCGCGACGAATTGGAGGCGGTAGCCATGCAGTTTGCCGAATCCAGGGATATGAAGTTCGGCAAGCTTGCCGGACCCCTGCGGGCCGCTCTGGCAGGCCGCAGCGTCACACCGAGCGTGTTTGACATGATGATTGTGCTCGGGCGGGAAGAAACCGTCGCCCGGCTGACCGACGCCGCCTGCGAGAGCGGTTAACCGTCTCGAAAGGCCAAATGCAATAAGCAGCCCTTGGCGCCAGGCCGGCGTGGGCTTCAGGAGGGAGATTCCCATGGGTGACAGTAAAACCACCGCCAAGCTGACCATCGACGGCAAGGATTTCGAACTGCCCGTTCTTGCGGGCACGGCCGGCCCTGACGTGATCGACATCCGCAAGCTCTATGGGCAGGCGGGCGTGTTCACCTATGATCCCGGCTTCACCTCGACCGCAAGCTGCGACAGCACCATCACCTATATCGACGGTGAAAAGGGCGAATTGCTGCATCGCGGCTACCCGATCGATCAACTGGCCGAGAAATCGCATTTCCTCGAAGTGTGCTACCTGCTGCTTTACGCCGAACTGCCCACCGCCGCCCAGCTCGAGGATTTCGAGGAACGGGTGACGCGCCACACCATGCTGCATGAACAGATGATGTACCTGTTCCGCGGCTACCGGCGCGACGCGCATCCGATGGCGATCATGGTCGGCGTCGTGGGCGCGCTCAGCGCCTTCTACCACGATTCCACTGACATCTCCGATCCCTGGCAGCGCGAAGTGGCGTCGATCCGGATGATCGCCAAGATGCCCACTATCGCGGCGATGGCCTTCAAATACACGCTGGGCCAGCCCTTCGTCTATCCGCGTAACGATCTCGACTATGCCTCGAACTTCATGCGCATGTGCTTTGCCGTGCCCGCCGAAGACTACGAGGTGAACCCGATCCTCAGCCGCGCGATGGACCGGATCTTCACGCTCCATGCCGATCACGAGCAGAACGCTTCCACCTCGACAGTGCGCCTCGCCTCGTCTTCGGGCGCAAACCCCTTTGCCTGCATCGCCGCGGGCATCGCCTGCCTCTGGGGCCCGGCGCATGGCGGCGCCAATCAGGCCTGCCTCGAAATGCTGCGCGAAATCGGCAGCGTCGATCGCATCCCCGAATATATCGCCCGCGCCAAGGACAAGGACGATGATTTCCGCCTGATGGGCTTCGGCCACCGCGTCTACAAGAATTTCGACCCGCGCGCCAAGGTGATGAAGCAATCCGCCGACGAGGTGCTCGAACTTCTCGGGATCGAGGACAACCCCACCCTCCAGGTCGCCAAGGCCCTCGAAAAGGCCGCCCTCGAGGATGATTACTTCGTCGACAAGAAGCTCTTCCCGAATGTCGATTTCTACTCGGGCATCATCCTCGAGGCGATGGGCTTCCCCACCTCGATGTTCACCCCGATCTTCGCGGTCTCGCGCACCATCGGCTGGATTTCGCAGTGGAAGGAAATGATCAGCGATCCGCAACTCAAGATCGGTCGCCCGCGTCAGCTCTATCACGGCGAAACTCTGCGCGATTACGTCGATATCGAGAACCGCTGACACCACCCCGAAAACAGGCAGGGCCGGGTTCCACACCCCGGCCCGCCCCTTCATCTGGCCTGAAATACCTCGGGGGGTCCGGGGGGCTGGCCCCCCGGCCTCGGCCCGCAAAAACCCTCAACGTCCCTCGTAATCGGCCTTGCGCTTTTCAAGGAACGCGACCACGCCCTCCTTGAAATCGCGGGTCGTGCCGCACACCCCCTGCAATTTCGCCTCCAGGTCCAGCTGCTGGTCGTAATCATTGGACCAACTCTTGCGGATCGCCTGTTTCAGCTGCGCATAGGCCACTGTCGGCCCGCTCGCCAGATGCGCGGCGCGCGCGCGCCAGAGCGCGTCGAAATCCTCGTCCGGCACCGCCTCCCAGATCATGCCCCAGTCGCTGGCCTGGCGCGCGCTGACCGGCTCGGCGAACAGGGCCGCCCCCATCGCCTTCGCAGCCCCCATCTGGCGGGGCAGCCAATAGGTGCCCCCGGCATCGGGTATCAACCCGATCCGCGTAAAGGCCTGCAGGAAATAGGCGCTCTGGGCGGCGATCACCACATCCGCCGCCAGCGCCAGGTTGGCGCCCGCCCCCGCCGCCGCACCATTCACCGCGCTGATGGTCGGGATCGCGCAATCGCCGATCGCATTCAGCATCGGCACATATTCGTCGCGCAGCACCCGCTCCAGATCCATGTTGGCCGCATTGCCGCTATCGCTCAGATCCTGCCCCGAGCAGAAACACTTGCCATTGCCGGTCATCACCAGCACCCGCGCCTTTTTGGCCGCCGCGTTCACCGCATCGGTGATCTCGGCCCGCATCTGGGTGTTGAGCGCGTTCATCTTGTCGGGCCGGTCCAGCCGCAGCGTCGCGATGTCCTGGTCAATCTCAAGGCTGATGGTCTGATATCGTGTCACGGGCGCGATCCTTTGGCAGTTGTCACCCCAGTCAAACCCGATTTCGCGCGCCGGTGAAAGACGAACGGCGCGTCATTCCTTCATGATTTCGCGCAGGCGCTCGGCTTCTTCCTCGCTCAGCGCGTTTGCCGGGGTCTCGCTGGCGCGGCCGCGTCGGCGCAGATAGCTCCAACCGATGGCGCCGCCCAGCAGCAACATGACCGGCCCCGCCAGCCACAGCACCAGATTCGACCCCGTCACGCGCGGCTGCAACAGCACATATTCGCCGTAACGATCCACGACGAATTCCACGACCTCCTCGTCGCTGTCTCCCGCCACCAGACGCTCGCGCACCAACAGGCGCAGATCCCGCGCCAGTTCGGCGTTGGAATCGTCGATGCTCTCGTTGCGGCACACAAGACAGCGCAGCCCGGCGGAAATATCGCGTGCGCGTTCTTCCAGCGCCGGATCATCCAGCACCTCGTCAGGCTGCACCGCCCGCGCTTCGCCGCTCATCTGTGCCAGCAGCGCCATGCCCAGCACCAGCGACAGCGCCAGCGCGCGCAGCGCCCGCTTCAGCCCCGCGCGCCTCATTCCGCGGGCACCTCT
The DNA here is from genome assembly GCA_964570675.1 of uncultured Roseovarius sp. GTDB lineage: Bacteria > Pseudomonadota > Alphaproteobacteria > Rhodobacterales > Rhodobacteraceae > Roseovarius. The sequence goes on from CAZMZS010000077.1 coordinate 10,587, forward strand.
GATGCGGGCCGGGTCTTTCTTGCACCGGCGGCGACGCGATAGCGCCGGTCGCTCAGGCTCAGCGCCCCGCCAAGCGCCATCAGGATCGAGCCGCCCCAGATCCAGTTGGCCAGCGGCTTATAGTAGGTGCGCACCGCCCAGCCGCCATTATCCTGCGGATCGCCCACCACCACATAGACATCGCGCCAGAAGCCGATATCGATGGCCGCTTCCGTAGTCGGCATCTTGGCGACCGGATAAAAGCGTTTCTCGGGGTAAAGCGTCGCGATCTCCTGGCCATCCTGCGCCAGACTCACGACCCCTTGGGTGGAATCGTAATTCGGCCCGTCGATCTCGCGCACATCCAGCAAGGTCAGCTCATAGCCCGACAACTCCAGGCTCTCGCCCACCTGCAGAACACGGATATCCTCGGTCTCCCAGGCCATCAGCCCCGCGACTCCGGCCATGGTCACGCCCAGACCGGCATGGGCCACGGCCTTGCCCCAATCCGCGCGCGGCAAGCGCCCGAGGCGCGCAAGGCGGTTGCCACTGCGCCCGGTGCGACTCCAAAGATCGACCGCCGCGCCCGACACCAGCCAGGCGCCGAGAAACAGGCCCACCGGCCCCAGCGCGCTGCGCCCCGATTGCATCGCCCATGCCAGCGCACCGACCGCCAGCGCCAGCACGAAGGCATAGCGCAGCGATGTCGCGACGCGCGAAAGATTGCCGCGTTTCCAGGGCAGCATCGCCCCCAGCGGCAGCACCAGGCCCAGCACCACCATGAAGGGCGTGAACGCCATATTGAAGAACGGCGCGCCCACCGACAGCTTGCGGTCAAAGAACATCTCGCTCACCAGCGGCCAGATCGTGCCCACAAAGACCACGAAGGCCGCGACACCCAGCAGCAGGTTATTGACCAACAGCGCCGATTCCCGGCTCACCAGTGAAAAGACACCCTTGGCCTGCATGACATTGGCGCGCGCCGCAAACAGCGTCAGACCGCCCAGCATGAACACCGCGGTGATCAACAGCAGGAACATCCCGCGCTCAGGGTCCGTCGCGAAGGCATGGACCGAGGTCAGCACCCCCGACCGGGTGATGAACGCGCCGATCATCGAAAAGCCGAAGGCGATGATCGCCAGCAATATGGTCCAGCTTTTCATCGATTCCCGTTTTTCGACCACGATCGCCGAATGCAGCAGCGCCGCCGCGATCAGCCATGGCATGAAGCTGGCATTCTCGACCGGGTCCCAGAACCAGAACCCGCCCCAGCCCAGCTCGTAATAGGCCCACCAGCTGCCCAGCCCGATCCCGATGGTCAGGAAAACCCAGGCCGCCAGCGTGTAGGGCCGCACCCAGCGGCCCCAGGCCGCGTCGATCCGCCCCTCGATCAGGGCCGCGATCGCAAATGAGAAAGTCATCGAAAGCCCGACATAGCCGAGATAAAGAAACGGCGGATGAAACGCCAAACCCGGGTCCTGCAGCAGCGGGTTCAGGTCCTGCCCGTCAAAGGGCGGCACCGCCATGCGCAAGAACGGGTTCGAGGTGAACAGGATAAAGGCGAAGAACGCCACCCCGATCATCCCCTGCACCGCCAGCACCCGCGCCTTCAATGTCGGTGGCAGGTTGCCCCCGAACCACGCGGCAAAGGCCCCGAACAGCGTCACGATCAGCACCCACAGCAGCATCGACCCCTCGTGATTGCCCCAGACGCCCGTCACCTTGTAAAGCAGCGGCTTTGCCGAATGGCTGTTGAGCACCACCAGCTTGAGCGAGAAATCCGAGGTCACGAACGCATAGGTCAGCGCCGCGAATGACAGCCCCGTCAGCAGGAATTGCATATTTGCGGCGGGTTCGGCGAAGGCCATCCATCCCGGCCAGCGGCGATGCGCGCCGACAAGTGGAACCACCGACTGCAAGCAGGCGATCAGGAAGGCGAGGACGAGGGCGAAGTGGCCGAGTTCTGTAATCATGAAGCTAGTCTAAACCATTCGCGGCTTCGTGCCACCGTGATTCGCGCGCTTCGCAGGATCACTTTGTCGCGGGGTGAAAGGGCGTCGCGTGCAGGGCGACCTGTGGGGCGGGCATGTCG
>CAZMZS010000078.1:0-12493 GCA_964570675.1 uncultured Roseovarius sp.
AGGAGGCCGACGCCGCCACCGCGCTCATCGAACAGGGCGCCGACGTGATCCTGCAGCACACCGATTCCACCGCGCCTCAGGCGGCGGCTGAAAAGGCCGGCGGGGTGGTTACCTTCGGACAGGCCTCGGACATGGCCGAATACAAGCCCTTCCCGCGCGTCAGCTCGATCATCGACGACTGGAAACCCTATTACATCGCCCGCACCCAGGCGGTGATCGACGGCACCTGGGAAAGCCAGCAGGTCTGGGACGGCATCGGCCCCGGCATGGTCGCCATCGGCGAGATCACCGACGCAGTGCCCGCCGAGGTAAAGGAAGAGGCGCTGGCAATGAAGGACGCGATCGCCTCGGGCGAATATCATCCCTTCACCGGCCCACTGAAGAAGCAGGACGGATCGGACTGGCTGGCCGAAGGCGAAACCGCCGATGACGGCACGCTTCTGGGCATGGATTTCTATGTCGAGGGCCTCGACGCCGAAATCCCGCAGTAAAGAAAAAAGCCGGGGGGCCAGCCCCCCGGACCCCCCGAGGTATTTGAGGCCAGATGAAGGGGCGGTCAGGCGCGTGTGCGAACAGGCACGAGAGGCCTTTCACATTCCCGCGCCGCATGGCAGTTTCGCGCCATGACACAGATGATCACCTCCCCCGACGCCACACCCGCCAGCCGCTTCGCCTTTGGCACGATGCAATTCGGCGGCGCCGCCGATCAAGGCCAGAGCCGCGCAATGTTCGATGCCTGCATCGAGGCAGGCCTCAATCATTTCGACACGGCCTATGTCTATACCGACGGAGAAGCGGAAACGCTGCTCGGGCGCTTTGCCGCGCCGCTGCGCGAGCGGCTCATCATCGCCACCAAGGCAGGTTATCGCGGTGGCGCGGGGCGTGACAACCTGCGCGCGCAGTTCGATACTTCGCGCCAGCGGCTCGGGATGGATCACGTCGATATCCTCTATCTACACCGCTTCGACCCCGAGACCGATCTCAACGAGACGATGGAGACCTTCGCCGGCCTGCGCGAGGAGGGCAAGATCACCTATCTGGGTCTGTCGAACTTTGCCGCCTGGCAGGTGATGAAGGCCGCCTGCATCGCCGCGCGTTTCGATCTGCCGGTGTCGATCCTGCAACCGATGTACAACCTCGTGAAACGCCAGGCCGAGGTCGAGATCCTGCCGATGTGCCAAAGCGAAGGCATCGCCGTGGCGCCCTATTCGCCGCTGGCGGGCGGACTGCTGACGGGCAAATACGCCGCGGGCGGCACCGGGCGGCTGACCGAGAATGACCGCTACGCCGCACGCTATGGCCAGGACTGGATGCACGCCGCCGCCAGTGGCCTTGGCGAGATCGCAGCCGACCTGGGCGTGAACCCGGCCACGCTTGCGGCCGCCTGGGCCGCGCATCACCCGGCCGGACCGATGCCGATCCTGTCGGCGCGCTCAGAGGCGCAGCTGCAGCCCTCGCTCGACGCCATCGGCTTTGAGATGGACGACGCGCTTCATGCCCGGCTGAGCGCGCTCAGCCCGGCGCCGCCACCGGCCACCGACCGGCTGGAAGAGGCCTGAAGATGGCGCGCCGTCTCAATCTGCCTGACAGTGCTTCGGTTGCGACACCGGGGGATGATGGCCGCCTGAACGCGCCCTCGGCTGCGCGCAACGCCGCGCCGATCCTCGATCTGCTGCGCCACCACGGGCCTGCCAGCGGGCGCGCGCTGGAACTGGCCTCGGGCACCGGCCAGCACGCGGCGCATTTCGCGCCCGCCCTGCCTGACCTCACCTGGCAGCCCTCCGAGATCGACCCCGCGCGCCGCGCCAGTATCGACGCCTGGACCGCCAGCGTGAACGCCCCCAACCTGCGCAAACCCATTGCTCTTGACGCCACCGCACCGGGCTGGGGCGGCGAACATGCCGGTCAGGACCTCATCCTGCTTGTGAACCTCTTGCACCTCATCAGCACGGATGAGGCCCGCACCCTCATAGCCGAGGCCGCGCAGGCACTGGCCCCTGACGGGCGCTTCGTCATCTACGGCCCGTTCCTGCGCGCGGGAGAAGCCATTTCCGAGGGCGATGCGAGCTTTGACGCCAGTCTGCGCGCCCAGGACCCCGAGATCGGCTACAAGGATGATTTCGACGTCATCGACTGGCTGCAGGACGCGGGTCTGACGCTTGTCGACTTGGTCGAAATGCCCGCGAATAACCTTTCCATCGTCACCCGCCGTCCGGCCTGACGGCACCATTGAACAGGCCCGGCGATCCTGGCAGTTTGATCGCAACTTATGCCGGAGGATCGAAGGCTGGTGGCGGCGCGTCGAAACTGGAGCGAAGAGGAGGTGCAAAAGGCGCTCGCGCTCTATCTGCGCCTTGACTTCGGCAAGTTTCACAGCCGCAATCCGCAGGTCATTTCCCTTGGCGAAATGCTGGGGCGCACGTCCTCGGCGGTGGCGCTCAAGCTGACCAACCTTGCCGCGCTCGATGACAGCCTGCCACAAAAGGGCATGGCCAACGCCTCGCGAACCGACCGGCGCGTCTGGGCCGAATTCCTGCATTCGCCTGACGCGGTGCTACGCGCTTACGAAGAACAAACACACGCACAGGGCCTGCCGACCGGCTTTGCGGAACGTCGCGCCGCCTTCGAGGCGCGTCAGGATGAGGTTCATCAAAGCCAACAGGCGCGGCGACTGGGACAGGGGTTCTTTCGCGAGATGATCCTCACCTCCTATCAGAGCCGATGCGCATTGATCGGGCTGGACAGCCCCAAACTGCTCACCGCCAGCCATATCGTCGGCTGGGCCGAAGACAGCACCGCGCGGCTCAATCCCTCGAACGGCATATGCCTCAACGCCCTGCACGACCGCGCTTTTGACCGGCACCTGATAACCTTCGATGACGATCTGCGCATGATCATCGCCCCGGACCTGCCCGAGGCGACGCGGCGCCAGCTCATAAAGGGCGCCGCCGAGCGGCTGGCGATGCCGTCGCGGTTCCTTCCCGATCCCGGATTCCTGTTGCGCCATCGCGCCCGGTTCCACGCACGTCTCGATTAGCGCATACCTTCCGCCCTGTCTGATCTGGGTCAAAGCAGCGGCCCGCCGCGCGCTCTAGGACAGGCTGGAAACACATCGAGGAGTGCGAATGTGACCTGGACCGACAAACTGAGCGACACACGCCAACAGCTGCGAGCGCTCAACAAGACCATACCCGACACCGCCCAAGCCTTTGGCGCGCTTGGCAAGGCGGTCAAGGAAGGTGGCGTTCTGGAATTCAAGACCAAGGAATTCGTCGCCCTGGGCATTGCCGTCGCCACCAAATGCGAGGCCTGTATCGGCCTGCATGTCGAGGCGCTGGTGCGCTGCGGCGCCACCCGCGACGAAATGGGCGACGTGTTGGCCATGACCATCCAGATGGGCGGCGGTCCGTCGATGATGTATGCCGCCAAGGCGCTGGATTGCTTTGACGAATTGACCAAACAGGCGTGACGCCGCGCCCTTCCCGGACTGAAAGGCTCATATAATGACCCAACCAACAATCACCGCCCTCTGTCTGATCGTATGCGCCGCTGCGGCGCAGGCGCAGGACGGCCCCGGCCAGAAATTCATGACCAACTGGGATCTCGATGGCGACGGCGCCGTTACCCTGTCCGAAGCCAAGGCGATGCGCGAGAACATCTTCGCCGCCTTCGACGCCAACGAGGACGGCAGCCTCTCGAGCGACGAATACGACATGTTCGACGCGGCGCGCGCCAATGACATGGCCTCGGTCAACGCCGCAGGCCGCGCGCCGATGCGCCGCGTGGTGGGTGGGCTGAAGCGCGAGGTCACGGATCTCGACCAAGATGGCACGGTGACGCTAGAGGAATTTCTGGACAGCACCGCCGCCTGGCATGACGAGATCGACAGAGACGGCGACGGGGTGATCACGCCGCAGGATTTCACCCCCGCGGATTAGACCCGCCCGCGAATGCGCACGCATGGTCGCTTTTCCCCTTACGTCCGGCGCGCGAATCTGCGTCTCCTGTCCGCCATCAGTTACACGTATACAGGGGTTAACGAATGTCGATCATGAAACTTCTCGCACAGGCGCAGGGCGGACAGGGCCTTAGCCAGCTTGCCAGCCAGTTCGGACTTGACGAAACCAAGGCACAAGCGCTGACCGGCATGCTCGCGCCCGCCATCGGCCAGGCCGCGAAAAAGCGCGCCGAAACCGGGCAGGCCGAAACCGTGCTCGGCTTCATGAAGGGCGAGGACAAGGCGGCGTTTTTCGATGATGCCAACGCCGCGGCGACGCCCGAGGGTCTCGCGCAGGGCCAGTCCTTTCTCGAAGGACTTCTGGGTGACAGCGCCGCAACCGAAGGCCTTGCCAGTGCCGCCGCCCAGAAGGCGGGCGTCGATGCGGGCACGGTTGCGAAATTCCTGCCGGCGCTTGCCGCGATGGCGCAGGGCGGGCTTCAAAAACAGATGCCCGATTCCTCGATCGACGGTATGCTGGGCATGCTCCAGGGTGCTGGCGGCGGCGGCGGTGGCCTGATGGGCATGGTCGGCGGACTTTTGGGCGGAAAGGGCCGCGCCGCATCTTCGGGGCCGGACCTTTCGATGCTGACAGGATTGCTTGACGCCGACGGTGACGGCTCGGCCATGGATGATATCCTTGGCAAGTTCATGAAATGAAACTGAAAGGGGCAGACGCCAACGTCTGCCCCCGCAACATACGTGATGTCTCGGCTTAGCCCGCCGCTGTCCAGCGATCCGCGAAATCGAACGCCTGGTCATAGCCGAACAGCGCCGCCGCGCCGCCGGTATGCAGAAACACGACTCGCTCGCCCTTCTTGAAGTGACCCTTGCGGATCAGGTCGATCAGACCCGCTGCACCCTTGGCCGAATAGACCGGGTCAAGCAGGATCGCTTCCAGCTCGGCGAACATGCGGATCGCCTCCAGCCCGCTTTCGGTGGGAATGCCATAGCCCTGGCCCACGTAATCGGTGTTGGCGACCACATCCTCGCGCTTGACCACACCCGCGCAGCCCAGTTTTTCTGCGGTGGTGCAGGCAAGGTTGTAAACGTTCTCTTCCTGCTTGGCCTTGGGCGCGCGCACCCCGATACCCAATAGCGGAATCTGCGCGTTCATCGCCTGAAGCCCGGTGATCAGACCCGCCTGCGTGCCCGCACTGCCAGTGGCATGGACCAGGTGATCGATCCTGAGGCCCGTGCCATTGACCTGCGACAGAAGCTCGAAGGCGCAATTCACATAGCCCAATGCGCCCGTCGCATTCGAGCCGCCGCCGGGAATGGTATAGACCTTGCGGCCCTCGGCGCGCAGCCTTTCGGCCACGGCCTCCATCTCGGCGTTCATGTCGCCGCCACCGCTGCGCTTTTCGGTGGTGGCGCCGTGCAGGTGATCCAGCAGAACATTGCCGTTGTGGTTGTAATTCGCATCGTTCGAGCCCGTCCGGTCCTCCAGCAGGATATGACAATCCATCCCCAGCTTGGCCGCAAAGGCGGCGGTCTGGCGGGCGTGGTTCGATTGCGTCGCACCCTGCGTCATCACCATGTCGGCGCCCTGCGCCTCGGCTTCGGCCATCAGGAATTCCAGCTTGCGGGTCTTGTTGCCCCCGGTGCTCAGCCCCGTGCAATCATCGCGCTTGATCCAGATCTCCGGCCCGCCCAGTTCGGCGCTCAGCCGGTCGAGACGTTCCAGCGGCGTGGGCAGATGCGCCAGGAAATGGCGTGGGAAGCGGGCGAGATGCATGGGGAATCCTCCTTATAATGCGGTATCCTTCAGATAACGCGCCAAAGAACCCTTCGCAAATGCGAATACCGCAATGCATATTGCGCAACTTGCATCTTATGGCGTTGCACCCTATCCCCCTTCCAATGCGTCTCGATTGGCTCGAAGATATCCTTGCGGTGCTCGACACCGGCTCCTTTGCCCGCGCGGCAATGGCCCGCAACCTCACGCAATCCGCCTTTACCCGGCGCATCCGCAGCATCGAGGACGGCATCGGCGCCGCCCTGTTCGACCGATCCTGCAAGCCCGTGCAACTGCTGCCCGACGTGCGCGCCCGCGAAGCCGAGATGCGCCGCATGGCTGCCGAGCTGCGCGCGCTGCGCGACGGGCTGCGCCAATCCGCCTCGGGCGCGGGGCGCATCGTGTCGCTGGCCTGCCAGCATGCGATCACAACCACCGTCTCGCCCCGCCTCGTGCATCTTCTGGCGCAGGACCGCTCGGTGCGGGTGCGCTCGGGCAATCGCGACGACTGCCTCGCACAGCTTGTCACCGGCGAGGTCGATCTGGCCGTGATCTACGATTCCCCCCTCGGGCCGCCCCGCCCCGACAGCCGCGTCTTCACCGAACTCTCGATCGGCACCGAACCCCTGGTCGCCGTCTGCACGCCCGCCCTGGCCAGCCGCGATCCTGCCGAACCGCTGGCGATCATCGCCTATCCGGGTGATGTGTTCCTCGGGCAGATCGTGGAACGCGCCGTCCTGAGCCGCCTGCCCCCCGGCACCGATATCAGGCGCAAGGCCGAAACCGCGCTGACCCTGGCGGCGCTCCAATATGCGCTCGATGGAATCGGGATCGCATGGCTACCTTACGGGGTCGCCGCCGAGGCGCTGGACCAAGGGCGCTTGGTGCGCGCACCCCTGGATGGCCCCGACCACTTGCTCGAGCTGCGCATGATCCGCCTCGCCGAGCCGATCCGCCCCGCGACCCTCGATTGCTGGGACATGTTGCGCGCCGCCCTGGCCCCCACATGAAAAGGCCGGGCTTTCGGCCCGGCCCTTCGCTTCAGCCATCCACCCGGATGACCTCGTTCCTGGGGTCGTAGGGGCTGTCCTCGACCACCTCGGCATCCCACAATTGGTTCAGGATACGCACCTTCAGCTTCTGGCCGATCTCGGCCTTGTCGGGGCTGACATAGCCCATGCCGATGGATTTCCCGAAGGCCACCGAATAGCCCCCCGATGTCAGCCGGCCCACGCGCTGATCCCCATCAAGCAACACCTCCGCGCCCCAGGGGTCGGCATCCTCAGGACCGTCGATCAACAGGGTGACGCATTTGAAACGCACGCCAATCGCATTCATCGCATCCTTGCCCTGAAAATCCTTCGACTGATCCACGAAACGCGGCAGATCGGCCTCGAGCGGCGTCGCATCCCGGCCCAGCTCATTGCCGAAGGCGCGATAGGATTTCTCCTGGCGCAGCCAGTTCTGCGCACGCACCCCGACCAGCTTCATGCCATGTTTCTTCCCGGCGCCCTCCAAGAGGTCGAAAAGGTAGTTCTGCATCTCGATCGGGTGATGCAGCTCCCATCCCAGCTCGCCGGTATAGGCCACGCGGATCGCGCGCACCGGGCACATGCCCAACTCGATATCGCGCTGGCTCAGCCACGGAAAACGCTTGTTTGACAGCGCGGTTCCGGGCTCGGCATCCTTGATGACCTCATTCAGCACATCGCGCGATTTCGGCCCGGCAATGGCGAAGACACCCCATTGCGTGGTCACATCCTCGACCGCGATATAGCCGAACTCGGGCGCCTTGTCCTCGGCGCATTTGCGCAGGTAATCGCCATCGTAATCCGTCAGCGCCCCGGATGAGACCAGATAATAGCTCTCCTCGCCAAGGCGCACGATGGTGTATTCGGTGCGCGTCGTGCCCTCGGGCGTCAGCGCATAGGTCAGGTTGATGCGCCCCACCTTGGGCAACCGGTTGCAGGTGAACCAGTCAAGGAACGCCGTCGCGCCCGGCCCCTTCACCGTGTGTTTGGTAAAGGCCGACGCATCGATCAGGCCGACACCCTCGCGCACCGCCTTCGCCTCCTCGACCGCATATTGCCACCAGCCGCCGCGACGGAAACTGCGCGCCTCATGGTCGAAATCGGCGGGCGCATCGAGGGGGCCATAATAATTGGGCCGCTCGAACCCGTTGACCACGCCGAACTGCGCGCCGCGCGCCTTCAGGCGGTCATAGCTCGGCGCCGTGCGCAACGGGCGGCAGGCCTCGCGCTCCTCGTCGGGATGGTGCAGCACATAGACATGGCTATAGGCTTCCTCGTCCTTGCGCGCGGCATATTCGGTGGTGATCCAGTTGCCGAACCGCTTGGGATCAAGCGAGGCCATGTCGATCTCGGCCTCACCCTCGACCATCATCTGCGCCATGTAATGCCCGGTGCCGCCCGCGGCGGTGATCCCGAAACTGAACCCCTCGGCCAGCCACATGTTGCGCAGCCCCGGCGCCGGGCCGACCAGCGGGTTGCCATCGGGCGTGTAACAGATCGGACCGTTGAAATCGTCCTTCAGACCCACGGTCTCCGAACTGGGAAGCCGGTGGATCATGCTCATGTATTCCTCCTCGATCCGCTCAAGGTCGAGCGGAAAGAGATCGGCACGGAAACTGTCCGGCACGCCGTATTCGAAACGCGCAGGCGCATTGCGCTCATAGGGGCCAAGGATCCAGCCGCCGCGCTCCTCGCGCACATACCACTTGGCATCGGCATCACGCAGCACCGGATGCTCGGGATTGCCCGCCTTGCGATACTCCACCAGCGCCGGGTCGGGCTCGGTGACGATGAACTGATGCTCCACCGGAATCGCCGGCGTCTTGATGCCCAACAGGCGCGCGGTGCGCTGCGCGTGGTTGCCCGTGGCGGTGACCACATGCTCGGCCGTCACGACGACCTGCTCCTCGGACGGCACAAGGTTGCCGCCCTTCTCGACCATCTTGGTCAGCGTGACCTCCCAGGCCTCGCCATTCCAGTGATAGGCATCCGCCTGCCACTTGCGCTCGATGGTGACACCGCGCTGGCGCGCACCCCGCGCCATGGCCATGGTCACGTCAGCCGGATTGATATAGCCATCCGTCGGATGATAGATCGCGCCCTTCAGATCGTCGCAATTGACCAGCGGCCAGCGCTCCTTGATCTGCGCCGGTGTCAGCCACTCGAAGGGCACCCCCACCGTTTCCGCGGTCGAGGCATAGACCATGTATTCATCCATCCGCGCATCGCTCTGCGCCATGCGCAGGTTGCCCACGACCGAGAACCCCGCATTCAGCCCGGTCTCCTCTTCCAGCGTCTTGTAGAACTTGACCGAATAGTCGTGGATATGGGTGACCGCGTAAGACATGTTGAACAGCGGCAGCAACCCCGCCGCGTGCCAGGTGGAACCGCTCGTCAGCTCGTCGCGCTCCAGCAGCATCACGTCGTCCCATCCGAACTTGGCCAGATGATAGGCAATCGATGTGCCGATGGCGCCGCCACCGACGATCAGGGCTTTGACATGGGTCTTCATTGGGCTGCGACTCCTTGAATGGCGTTGGACCCTGTTTATCAGTCCTGCATCGCCACGCAGGGTCCAGCCGACACAAGATTGCGCAAAACCGACGCCCGGCGCCATCTTGACCGCGCCAAGACGCCTGCGCGCTTCATCTTGCCCCGAATACTCCCGCCGGAGGCATCCAGCACCCGCCATGCGCGCCGCGCCTGGCAATCCGGGCGACACCGCCTGTCGCCCGAACGAAAACGGCGCGGGGTTCGCCCGCGCCGTCGCTTTTCTTCAGGGTTCTTGGCGCCGTCAGTTCGGCACCACCTCGCCGGTGGGATGCGGCGTGGTCGCGGTTTCGGCCGGCAGGATCGGATAGGTGACCTCGGGGACCGTGCCGGTGAGCGCGCCAAGGAAGGCGACGATATCGTCGACCTCGGGCTCGGTCAGTTCGGTGCCAAGCTGCGAGGTGCCCATGATCGCCACGGCGACCTTCAGATCCCAGACCTTGCCGGAATGGAAATAGGGCGCGGTCTGGTCGATATTGCGCAGCGGCGAGGCGCGGAACACATAGGAATCATCCGCCGTCTTGGTCACCTCAAAGCGGCCCCGGTCATCCGGCGGCAGCACATCGGCGCCCGGCTTCTCGATCAGGCCAAAGGGGAAATACCCCGTGCCGCCAAGATTGACGCCGTTGTGGCAAGAGGCGCACCCCTTGTCCATGAACAGCTCAAGCCCGGCTTTCTGCTGATCCGTGAGCGCATTGTCGTCGCCATTGAGAAAGGCGTCAAAGGGCGCGGGCGTGATCAGCGTGGCCTCGAATGCCTCGATCGCCTTGGCGAAATTGTCGAAGGTGACGGGATCCGCCTCCTCGGGGAAGGACGCCTTGAACCAGTCCTGATATTGCGGCATCGAATTCAGCGTGGCGAGCACGTTGTCGGGCGTATTGGCCATTTCAACACCAGCCTGAACCGGGCCTTTGGCCTGTTCCGCAAGGTCGGCGGCGCGCCCGTCCCAGAACTGCGCCTCGTTGAACACGGCGTTCAGCACGGTGGGCGAGTTGCGCGGCCCCTTCTGCCAGCCATGGCCGATCGAGGTGGGCATGTTGTCATCGCCACCGGTCGCCAGGTTGTGGCAGGAATTGCACGAGAACACCCCCGAAGCCGACATGCGCGGGTCGAAGAACAGCGCCTTGCCCAGATCGACCTTTTCCGGGGTGATGACGTTATCTTTGAGCGCGGGAACGGTCGAGGGCAGCGCCGCGAACATCGCAAGCGCATTGTCGCGCAATTCGGATGCCTGCGCCGCAGACGAAAGCGCCAGAACCGAGGCGGTTCCAAGCGCAAGATTACGTAAAACTAACATGGATTCCTCCAGAACCTCTCTTGACGTTCGCGCGTCTGGAATCATTCTAATCAAGGTTGGTTCACGCCACGTTGACGCAAATCAAAAACATGCACCGGATAGGAACGATCTCGGTTTCGCCAGGCCTCTTGCGCGCGAAACATCTTTCCATGGGGTTGCGGATGGGTGGCACAGACGCCTCTTTTCACGAAAACGTCCAACTCACCCTTGAATCCCGCCACAATGCGGGGCTAAGGCCCGTTTCAACCCCGCGACGCCCATGGCGACGCCCCCATTAGCGAAGCAGAAACCGAGAGTTATGATGACCCAGCAGAACCTGGCCCCCATTCCCGAGTTGTACGTCTCTTACGAATCCGCCCAGAAGCTGAAGGTCGAAGCCGGCGATCTGATCAGCTGGGATCTGACTCCGCGCCAGATCTGCGATCTGGAACTGCTGATGAATGGCGGGTTCAACCCGCTCAAGGGCTTCATGAGCGAAACCGATTATAACGGTGTCATCGAGAATATGCGACTGGCCGATGGTTCGCTCTGGCCAATGCCGATCACGCTCGACGTATCTGATAGCTTTGCCGAGGGGCTGGAACTGGGGCAGGATATCGCGCTGCGCGACCAGGAAGGCGTGATCCTCGCCACGATGACGGTCACGGACCGCTGGACCCCCGACAAGGCGCGCGAGGCCGAACAGGTGTTCGGCGCCGACGATCTGGCACATCCGGCCGTGAACTACCTGCATCACAGCGCGGGCAAGGTCTATCTGGGCGGGCCGGTCACCGGCATCCAGCAGCCGGTGCATTACGATTTCCGCGGCCGCCGCGACACGCCAAATGAACTGCGCGCGCACTTTCGCAAACTGGGCTGGCGCAAGGTCGTCGCCTTCCAGACCCGCAACCCGCTGCACCGCGCCCACCAGGAACTGACCTTCCGCGCCGCCAAGGAAGCCGAGGCCAACCTGCTGATCCACCCGGTCGTCGGCATGACCAAGCCGGGCGACGTGGATCACTTCACCCGCGTGCGCTGTTACGAGGCGGTGCTGGACAAATACCCCGGATCGACCACCACGATGAGCCTGCTCAACCTGGCGATGCGCATGGCCGGCCCGCGCGAGGCGGTCTGGCACGGGCTGATCCGCAAGAACCACGGCTGCACCCATTTCATCGTCGGACGCGACCATGCCGGCCCGGGCAAGAACAGCGCGGGCGAGGATTTCTACGGCCCCTATGACGCCCAGGACCTGTTCCGCAAGCACCAGGAAGAAATGGGAATCGAGATGGTCGATTTCAAACATATGGTGTTCGTGCAGGAACGCGCCCAATACGAGGCCATCGACGAGATCGAGGACCGCGACAATGTCACGATCCTGAACATCTCGGGGACCGAACTGCGCCGCCGCCTGCGCGAAGGGCTGGAGATTCCCGAGTGGTTCTCGTTCCCCGAAGTGGTGAGCGAACTGCGCCACCGCTACCCGCCGCGCAGCCAGCAAGGGTTCACCGTGTTCTTCACCGGTTTCTCGGGCAGCGGCAAATCCACCATCGCCAACGCGCTTCTGACCAAGCTGATGGAGATGGGCGGCCGCCCGGTGACGCTTCTGGATGGCGATATCGTGCGCAAGAATCTGAGTTCCGAGTTGGGCTTCTCCAAGGAGCATCGCGACCTCAACATCCGCCGGATCGGCTATGTGGCGAGCGAGATCACCAAGAATGGCGGCATCGCCATCTGCGCGCCGATCGCGCCCTATGCCGCCACCCGGCGCGCCGTACGCGAAGACGTCGAGCAATACGGCGCCTTCGTCGAAGTGCATGTCGCCACCAGCATCGAAGAATGCGAACGCCGCGACCGCAAGGGGCTCTACAAGCTCGCGCGCGAGGGCAAGATCAAGGAAT
>CAZMZS010000079.1:0-12396 GCA_964570675.1 uncultured Roseovarius sp.
AGGGGAGCGCCTTCGACCACTCGGCCACGTCTCCGCCGACGCGTATAGCCGGGCAGGTGCAAGCTTTACAAGGCGAAATTTCAGGAAATTCCTGGGCGGCGGCGCGCGCGTTGGATACGTGCGAGTGAAGACGCCACGCGGGCCTCAGGTGTTGAACAGGAAGTGGAGCACGTCGCCGTCCTTGACCACATAGGATTTGCCCTCGGCGCGCATCTTGCCCGCTTCCTTGGCGCCCTGTTCGCCGCCCTGGGCGACGAAATCGTCATAGGCGATGGTTTCGGCCCGGATAAAGCCCTTTTCGAAATCGCCATGGATGACGCCTGCGGCCTTGGGGGCCGGGGTGCCGGTCGGGATCGTCCAGGCGCGCGCCTCCTTGGGGCCGACGGTGAAATAGGTCTCGAGATGCAAAAGCTCGTATCCCGCGCGGATCAACCTGTCGAGCCCGGCCTCGGCAAGGCCCATCTCGTCAAGGAACATCTCGGCCTCTTCAGCGTCGAGCTGGCTGATCTCCTCTTCGATGCGGGCGGAAATGACCACGCTCGCGGCACCCTGTTCGGCCGCCATCGCCTCAACGCGCTCGGAAAAGGCGTTGCCGCTGGCGGCGCTGCCCTCGTCCACGTTGCAGACATAGAGGATCGGCTTGGTGGTCAGCAGTTGCAGCCCCTTCCAGGCCTTCTGGTCCTCTTCGGAGACCTCGACCAGGCGGGCGGGCTGGCCGTCTTCCAGCACGGCCTGCGCGGCGGCCAGAAGGCGCTCCTGTTGCGCGGCTTCCTTGTCGCCGCCCTTCAGCTTGCGCACGAGGCCCGCGCGGCGCTTTTCGATGGATTCCAGATCGGCCAGCATCAGCTCGGTCTCGATCACCTCGGCATCGGCCACCGGATCGACGCGCCCCTCCACATGGGTCACGTCGCCATCCTCAAAGCAGCGCAGCACATGGGCGATGGCATCGACCTCGCGGATATTGGCCAGGAACTGGTTGCCCAGCCCCTCACCCTTGGAGGCGCCCTTCACCAACCCGGCAATATCCACGAAGGTCATCCGGGTGGGGATGATGCTGGCCGAGCCGCCGATCCGCGCCAGCGTATCCAGCCGCGCATCGGGCACGTTCACCTCGCCCACATTGGGCTCGATCGTGCAGAACGGGAAATTCGCGGCCTGCGCGGCGGCGGTTCTCGTCAGCGCGTTGAACAGCGTCGACTTGCCCACATTGGGCAGGCCCACGATCCCCATCTTGAAGCCCATGACCGGCCCCTCCTGTTTGCATCTCGCGCCGCTTCTAGTGAGGGGCGCGCGCAGACGCAAGCGGGCGCGGCGCTGCGGGGCTATTCCACGATCATCGAGGCGGTGGCATAGCCCACGGCGTGCATATCGGTCAGGTTCACGATCTGCACATCCATGTCGGCGTCACGCCCGCTGGGCGCCAGCGCCGTGAGCGTCCCCCTGCAGCCATTTCCGGGCGCCGCATCAAAGCGCAGCGGGCCGTAGGTGTTCCAGCGACAGCTCAGACCCGGCGCAATCGGTTGCAACGCGCCCTGCACCTCGACGTCAAAGCTCTCGCCCTCGGCAACCGGGTTGCGCACACCTTTGATGAGAATGCGCAGATCGGAAAACTGGTTGTTATAGGGATAAACCGTGTCAAGTTGCCCAAGGCGCGCGCCATCCGGGCCGGTCACGGTAATCACGGCGGGCACCTGCGCCGAGGGAATGGCATATTGCGCATCGTCCAGGATCGGCATGGTGGACTGCTTGAGCACGACCCGACCGCAATCATCCGCTATCTGCGTGACATGGCCGTCATAGGGCGGCGGCAGGTCAACCGTGCAGATCGCGCCTTCCGGCAGGTCACCCGCATCCGGGCGGATCTGCAAGACCAGCTCCGTGCCAAGCTGGACCGACCCGCCGATCACGCGCATTTCAAAATCCGCCGCCGCCGCAAATCCCGGCGCGGCGACAAGCATCACAATCGCCAGTGTTCGCATTGCCCTTCTCCCCCTCGGACCGGGCTTCAGTCTGCCACAGGAGACGGTGATTCCCCAAACCGGTCAGCGCCATGCGTGTTTGGCGTTGATTTCCGGCGCGGTTTTCTGCACATCACGTGAAAACGCCAAGGATGGACCCATGACCCGCATCGACGCCAAATTCGCCGAACTGCAAGCCGCAGGGAAAAAAGCCTTCGTGGCCTATGTGATGGCGGGCGACCCGGATTACGACACCTCGCTCGAGGTGATCAGGGGCCTGCCCGGCGCGGGCGTGGACATCATCGAACTGGGCATGCCCTTCACCGACCCGATGGCCGACGGGCCGACGATCCAGCTGGCGGGGCAACGCGCGCTGGCGGGTGGGCAGACGCTCGAAAAGACCCTCGCGATGGCCGCGGCCTTCCGCAAGGAGGACGACACCACCCCGATCGTGATGATGGGCTATTACAACCCGATCTATAATCGCGGGGTCGATAAGTTCCTCAAGGATGCCAAGGCAGCCGGAATCGATGGGCTGATCGTGGTCGACCTGCCCCCCGAGGAGGATGACGAGCTTTGCATCCCCGCTCAAAAGGCCGGGCTGAACTTCATCCGCCTCGCCACGCCCACCACCGACGACAAGCGCCTGCCCAAGGTGCTCGAGAACACGAGCGGATTCGTCTATTATGTCTCGATCACCGGGATCACCGGCGCCGCTGCCGCCGAGGCCGCCGATGTCGCCCCCGAAGTGACCCGCATCAAGAAGCAGACCGACCTGCCGGTGATCGTGGGCTTCGGCATCCGCAGCCCCGAAACCAGCCGCGCCATCGCGGGCGTCGCGGATGGGGCCGTTGTGGGTTCGGCGATTGTCGGCAAACTGGCCGACGGCATGCCCGTCCCCGAGGTGCTGGCCTTTGTGAAGGGGCTCGCGGACGGGGCGCATTCGGCCTGAACAACGCGCACCGGCGATGACCGCGCGGCGTGACGGGGCTGCACATTGCGCAGATGCCGACCGACTGGTAATGAAACCAGACCAGTTTTGCGCCGGAGTGCCCCATGCCCGTCATCACCTGCATCGACGATCTCAAACGCATCTATCGCCGCCGCGTGCCGAAGATGTTCTACGACTACACCGAATCCGGCAGCTGGACCGAACAGACCTTTCGCGAGAACAGCAGCGATTTTTCCGACATCTACCTGCGCCAGCGGGTCGCCGTGGACATGGCCGGGCGCAGCACCGCCAGCACCATGATCGGGCAGGATGTCGCGATGCCGGTGGCTTTGGCGCCGGTGGGGCTGACGGGGATGCAGCACGCCGATGGCGAGATCAAGGCCGCCCGCGCCGCCGAAGCGTTCGGTGTGCCCTTCACACTTTCGACGATGTCGATCTGCTCGATCGAGGACATCGCCGAGAACACATCCAAACCGTTCTGGATGCAGGTCTACACGCTCAAGGACGATGATTTCATGCAGCGCCTGTTCGACCGGGCGCGCGAGGCGAAATGCTCGGCGGCGATGATCACCGTGGACCTTCAGGTTCTGGGCCAGCGCCACCGCGACCTCAAGAACGGGCTGAGCGCGCCGCCCAAGCTCACGCCGGCCTCAATCGCCAACATGATGACCAAGGTGCAATGGGGCCTTGGCATGCTGGGCACGAAGCGGCGCTTCTTCGGCAATATCGTAGGCCATGCCAAGGGCGTGGCGGATCCCTCGTCGCTCAGCACATGGACCGCCGAGGCGTTCGATCCGTCGCTTGACTGGGACCGCATCCGCGAATTTCGCAAGATGTGGGACGGGCCGCTGATCATCAAGGGCATCATGGATGCGCGCGACGCGCGCGAGGCGCTCAATGTGGGGGCCGATGCGATCATCGTGTCCAACCATGGCGGGCGTCAGCTTGATGGCGCGCTCAGCGCGATCCGCGCGCTGCCCGCGATCATGGACGCCGTGGGCGACCGGATCGAGGTGCATCTCGACAGCGGCATCCGCAGCGGTCAGGACGTTCTCAAGGCGCTGGCGATGGGGGCCAAGGGCACCTATGTCGGGCGCGCCTATGTCTATGGGCTGGGGGCGATGGGGCAAGCGGGCGTGACCCGCGCGCTCGAGGTGATCCACAAGGAGCTGGATGTGTCGATGGCGCTGTGCGGGCGCCGCGACGTGCGCGATCTTGATCGCGACATCCTGATGATCCCCGAAGGGTTCGAGGGGCGCTGGCAGGCTTAGATGTCGCGCGCCAGCGCTCATGGCACGGACGGGAGCCTCCGGCGGGAGTATTTTGGGCAAGATGAAGCCTGCGGGCCGCGCATGAAACCGGCACGGCCCGCGAAAG
Source organism: uncultured Roseovarius sp. (assembly GCA_964570675.1). GTDB lineage: Bacteria > Pseudomonadota > Alphaproteobacteria > Rhodobacterales > Rhodobacteraceae > Roseovarius. The sequence goes on from CAZMZS010000079.1 coordinate 4,288, forward strand.
CGCGATCAGCCCCGCCTGTCAGCCCTGTGCGGCGGTGATCAGCAATTCGACGCGGTAGTCGGGCGTGGCCAGTTTCGCCTCGCCGCAGGCGCGCGCAGGGGCGTGGCCCTTGGGCACCCAGGCATCCCAGACCGCGTTCATCTCGGCGAAATCGGACATGTCGGCCAGCCAGATGGTGCATTGCAGGATGCGGGTCGCGTCCGAACCGGCCTCGGCCAGCAACGCCTCGGCTTTCTCGATGCAGGTGCGGGTCTGGTCGGCGACGCTGTCGCCGGGATTGCCCACCTGGCCTGCCAGATAGATGGTGCCGTTATGAATGACGATCTGGCTCATGCGATCGCCGGTATGGTGGCGGGTGATGTCGGTTGTCATTGGGGTTGTCCTTTTCAGGGTTGATGAAAGCGTTGGGGCGACAGCGCCGCAAGGGTCGCCGCGGGCAGGTCCGGGCGCGCGCCGGTAATCAGCGCGGCGCTGAGGCGCGCAAGCGCAGGCGCGGTCTGCACGCCGTAGCCGCCCTGCCCCGCCAGCCAGAAGAAGCCTTCGGCATCGGGGGCAAAACCGGCGACCGGGGTGCGGTCGGGCACGAAACTGCGCAGTCCGGCCCAGTTGCGCTCGACCCGCGTCACCGGCACCGTGACGGCCTGTTCATAGCGGTCCAGCCCCTCGGCCAGCACCATGTCGTCGGCCCATGCGTCATGCGGATCGACCGGGTCTTCGTCGGCGGGCGAGACCATCAGCTTGCCCGCCTCGGGCTTGGCATACCAGCGTTCCGTGATCGCGCCGAAAAGGGGCCAGTGATCGACGCTGTGGCCCTCGGGTGCGGGCAGGATCGCCGCCGAGCGGCGCATCGGGCTCAGGCCCACCGGCGCGACACCGGCCATATGCGCCACCGCGTCGGCCCATGCCCCGGCGGCATTGAGCAGCACCGGCGCGCTATGGGTCTCGCCCCCCGCCGTCACCTGCCAGGATGTGTGGCCGCGCGCGATGGCGCTGACCGGCGCGCCGGTCACCACCTCGCCGCCGCGCGCTTTCAGCAGGCGCGCATAGCCCTGCAACATGCGGTCCACGTCGATATCCTGCGCGTCGCGCTCCAGCATCGCGGCGGCGATCGGACCGGGGCGCAGGATCGGCACCAGTTCAACGGCCTGCGCCGCATCCAGCCGCTCGATCCCGGTCGCGCCCTCGCAATAGGCGTCAAGCACCGGCAGTTCGTCCTCGGTGGCGATCATCAATTCACCACGGGGCGACAACAGCGAGCGATCCGAGATGCCCTCGGGCGATTCGAACACCGGCGCGGCGGCGGCGTTGAGCGCGCGCAGCGTGGCATTGCCGTAATTACGGATGAAGATCGCCGCCGAGCGCCCGGTCGAATGATAGCCAAGCTGTGGCTCGCCCTCGATCAGCGTGACGCTGGCATGGGCGGCCAGTTCCGCCGCCGCGCTGACCCCGGCGATGCCGCCGCCGATGACGATGATATCCGGGTGCAGGCTCATGCGCCCTCGAAACCGGTCAGCACCGATGTCAGGTTCTCGCCCAGCTCGTCACAAAGATACCCGCCCTCCTGCACGAAGAGCACCGGCAGGCCCAGCCCGGCGATGGCCGCGCCGATCCGTGCGAAACCGGGCGTGGTGACGGCGAAGCCCTGGAACGGGTCGCCCTCATAGGCGTCAAGGCCAAGGGCCACCACCACCACATCCGCGCCGAACGCCTCGATGCGCGCAAGCCCGGTATCGAGCGCCTTGAGGAAAGCGTCGTCATCGGTGCCGCGCGGCAGCGGCAGGTTGAGGTTGTAGCCCAGGCCCCGCCCCGCGCCGCGCTCGTCGCCGTGACCCCAGAAGAACGGGTAGAAGCGCACCGGATCGGCATGAAGCGACACCGTCAGCACATCGTCGCGATCATAGAAGATGCCTTGGGTTCCATTGCCGTGATGCACATCCACGTCAAGGATCGCCGGGCGCAACCCGCGCATGCGCAGCCGCTCGGCGGCGATGCCCGCGTTGTTGAGAAAACAGAAGCCCCCGGCCAGATCGCCAAAGGCATGATGCCCCGGCGGGCGCGACAGCGCATAGGCCGCGCGCTCGCCCGCTGCCAGCAGATCGGCGCCCGTCACCGCCACCTGGGCCGACCAATAGGCCGCCTCCCATGTGCCCTCGCCGATGGGACAGGCGGTATCGGCCTGATGATACCCCGCCTGCCCCACAGCCGATCGCGGATAGCTGTCGCTGCGACTGGCGGGGTGGACGTTGGGGATCACCTCTTCGCCGGCATCCGGGATGCGTTGCCAGCGGGTATAGATATTCTGCAGGAAGATCAGGTATTCGGGCGAATGCAACGCCGCGATCGGCCCCATACCGGCATCGCCCGACCCCTGCATCGTGCAACCCGCATCGCGCGCCCCGCTCAGCAGCTTTTCGATGCGCGCAGGTTGCTCGGGGCTTGGCAGCAGCTTGCCATTGGCCATGAAATGTTTCGGGTCATGGCGCCATTGCCGGTCGTCGAATACCGCTTTCATCCTGCGTTCCTCATCAGTTCCGCAAAGCCCTCGGGGCCGAGTTTCATCACAGTCGCATCGGTCTGAGGCTCAAAGCCCAGCCTGTCATAGAACCGCCGCGAGGCGGTCGAATGATCGTAAACCGCCAACGTCAGCCACCGCGCGCGCCAAAGCCTCGCGGCGCGCACGCCTACGGCCCCCAACAGCCGACGCCCCAGCCCGAGGCCGCGCGCCGCATCCGCCACCCACAGGTCCGATACATACACACCCGCCGCACCGCGCACAGTCGAAAAGACCGGGCTGAACAGCGCCGCTCCGCGCAGCTCTTCGCCCTCAAGCGCCAGCATCCCGTGCGCCGCCGGATGCGCGCCGCCCAGCGCGCGCGCCAGCGCCGCGCGCCCGGCCACATGGGAATCGCCCAGATCACCGCTCAACCGGCGCAACGCCTGATCCAGCAGATCAAGATCGCTGTCGCTCGTCACGGGGCAGAGGGCAATATTCTTCATCGTCAAATCGCGGTTCTGTCTGCGCCTTTCAGCCCCAGCATATCGCGCGCCTTTGCAGGTGATGCAACCGTGCGGCCCAGCGCCTCGACGATGCCGCGGATCTTGACCACCTGTTCGGCATTGCTGCGCGCCAGCTGGCCGCGCGCGATGGTCAGGCTGTCTTCGAGGCCGACGCGCACATGCCCGCCCATTGCGGCCGCCATGGTAATCAGCGGCATCTGGTGGCGCCCCGCCGCCAGCACCGAGAACATGTAATCCTTGCCAAAAAGCTTGTCGGCGATGCGGATCATATGGGTCAGGTTCTCGGGGTCGGCCCCCATGCCCCCCAGCACGCCGAAGACGAACTGGATGAACAGCGGCGCGCGCACCAGCCCGCGATCGACGAAATGCTTGAGCATGTAGAGATGCGAGAGGTCATAGCACTCGAACTCGAACCGCGCGCCGCGCTCCTGTCCCAATTCGTTCAGGATGCGCGCGATGTCGCGCGGCGTGTTCTTGAACACCAGATCATCGGACTCTTCGAGGAACGGCTTTTCCCAGTCATGCTTCCATTCGGTGATCCGCTCCGCCGCCGGGTAAAGCGCGAAATTCATCGACCCCATGTTGAGCGAGGCCATCTCGGGCGCGGCCCGCAAGGGAGCGGCCAGCCGCTCGTCAAGGCTCATGATCGCGCTGCCCCCGGTCGAGAGGTTCAACACCGCATCACAACGTTGATGGATGCGCGGCAGGAAGGCCATGAAATGATCCACATCCGCCGAAGGCCGCCCGGTCTCGGGATCGCGCGCATGCAGATGCAGGATCGACGCGCCCGCCTCGGCGGCACCGACCGCCTGTTCGGTGATCTCCTCGGCGCTGACCGGCAGGTGCGGCGACATCGAGGGCGTGTGAATCGACCCCGTGACCGCACAGGTGATGATGATATCCGACATGATATGTCCTGTCCTGCCTTAGGCGATCCGGTCCAGTTCGGGGCGGATCTCGTCGGTGAATTGCGCCAGCGACACATCCAGCATTCCGGTGATCTCGTCGAGATGCGTTTCGGTGACGATCATCGGCGGGGCGACGATGATATGGTCGCCCTCGATGCCGTCGCGGGTGCGCCGCGAATAGACGATCAGCCCGTTCTCGTAGGCGATGTTCACGAAACGGTCAAAGGCCTTCAGGTGCTTGGGCAAAGGCGCTTTGCTGCCGCGATCGGCCATGAATTCGAACGCCGTCAACAGCCCCTTGCCGCGCACGTCGCCGATGATGCCGTAGCGCTGCATCAGCCCTTGCAGGCGCCCGATCAGCTTGTCGCCCATGATCGCGGCGTTGCGGGTCAGGCCCTGTCGTTCGATCTCGTCGATCACCGCGACACCGGCGGCGCAGGCCAGCGGGTTTCCGGCATAGGTATAGCCATGCAGAAAGCCGCCATGATCCAGCACGGTTTCCACCAGCCGTTCATGCACCACCATCGCGCCCAGCGGCACGTAACCGGCGGCAAAGCCCTTGGACATGACGATGATATCGGGGCTGAGGTTCCAGTGATCCGCCGCAAGGAACGCGCCGGTGCGCCCCGCGCCGGTCATGACCTCGTCAAGGATGAACAGGATGCCATATTTGCGGCATATCTCCTGCACCCGCTCCATGTAGCCGCGCGGCGGCGGCAGCGCCCCGGTCGAGGCCCCGCCCACCGGCTCGACAATGAAACCGAGCACGGTTTCGGGGCCTTCCTCGATGATCTTGGCTTCCAGCATGTCGGCGTAATGATGCCCGGTCGCCTCGTCGTCAGGGTCGAGCCCGTCAAGATAGGCGCGCGGCGCGGGCACCTTGGGCATGGCCTGCATCATCGGCGCGAAGGGCTGCGTGAGCGGCTCATAGGATGTGATCGCCAGCGCCCCCAGCGTGCAGCCGTGATAGCTGGGCGCGCGGCTGATGATCTTCCAGCGGCTGCCCTCTCCATTTGCCAGCGCATATTGGCGCGCCATCTTCATCGCGCTTTCCACCGCTTCGGACCCGCCCGAGACAAAGAACACCCGGTTCAGCCCCTCGGGGCAGAGCGCGGCGGTCTTGGCGGCCAGTTCCTCGGAGGCTTCGGTCTCGAAATGCAGCCTGTAGCCGAATGTGGATTTCTCCATCTGTCGGCGCATCGCCTCCAGCACGTTTTCGTTGGAATGGCCGATATTGCACACCATCGCCCCGCTCGAGCCGTCGAGGTAGCGCTTGCCGTCCACATCCCACATGTAGACGCCGCGTGCCTGGTCCAGCACCGGACGGCGCTGACGCCCCTGATAGAACAGATGGCTTGGTCTTTCGTTCATGTTCCTACCCCGGCAAGGCGGCGCAATCCTGCGGCCGCAAAAGCAGATTGACCTCGGCACCCTCGGCAAAGGGCTGACCGTCGATCATGTTGATGGCCTGCAACGGCGTATCGCCCACGCGCACGAAATAGCGCACCGCCTGCCCCTGGTAATCCACCGTTTCCACATGGGCCGGGACGCTGACAACGCCCTCGGGGGCTGGCGATTGCGACAGGTGCAGCTTTTCGGCCCGCACCACCAGCTTGGCCGGGCCAGGCCCCTTGATGAGCGGCGCTTTTTCGGCCGGGATCGCCAGCTTGCCGAAGATCGGCGCCTCGACGGTGACGGTATTGGCGCCGATATCGGTGCATTTGCCTTCAAGGATGTTGGAAGCGCCAAGGAAATTGGCGACGAACTCGCTGGCCGGGGTGTTGTAGACCTCCTGGGGCGCGCCGACCTGTTCGACGCGGCCCGCCGACATCACCACGATCTGATCCGACATGGCCAGCGCCTCGGACTGGTCATGGGTCACGAAAACAGTGGTCACGCCGATCCGCTCCTGGATGCGCTTGAGTTCAACGCGCATGTCCTCGCGCAGGTTGGCATCAAGCGCCGACAGCGGTTCGTCCAGCAGCAGCACGTCGGGTTCGATGACGATGGCGCGCGCCAGCGCGATGCGCTGTTGCTGCCCGCCCGACAATTCCTTGGGATAGCGTTCACCGACATTGGGCAGTTGCACCAGTTCCAGCGCATCCTGCACCCGGCGCGGAATGTCGCTCGCGGGCACGTCGCGGTATTTCAGCCCGAAGGCCACGTTCTCGGCCACGGTCTTGTGCGGAAAGAGCGCGTAGTTCTGGAACACCAGCCCCAGGTTGCGCTTGTGGATGGGCACGTCGTTGACGCGCTTGCCGCCGATCAGGATCTCGCCCTCGGTCGGGTCCAGCAGCCCCGCGATCATCCGCAGGTTGGTGGTCTTGCCACAACCCGACGGCCCCAGCAGCGTGACGAACGCGCCCTCGGCGATCTCCAGCGAAGACTGGTGCACGGCGGTGAAATTGCCGAAACGCTTGACGATGTTGTTCAGGGTGACGGCGCTCATCCAAGGCCTCCTGCGGCGGGAAAATCAGGTGTCGTTGGGCGGTCCCGGCACCACAGATGGGCCGGAACCGCCGCCATTTCGCTCGGCTCAGTAGCCCTTCTGGACGCGCCCGAAGGTCTTGGACCATTCCTGCTCGTTGCCGTTCCAATAGGCCGGATCGGCAAAGGTCAGCCCGTCCAGCTTGCCGGTCGGATCGAAGGCGGGCAGGGTCGGGATCTTGTCGCCCAGATCCACCTTCTGCGGGTCAAGCGCGGGGGGATAGTTCTGCCCCTCGGCCACCGCGATCGAGGTCTCGGGCGCCAGCATGAAGTTCAGCAACTCCTCGCAGGCCTCCATCGGGCTGCCCTTGATCACGAACAGGCATTCCTGCCAGCCCATGCCGTTGGGCGGGTCGATATAGCCCATGTCGTGGCCCTGCTCCTGAAGCGCATAGATGCGGCCCGACCAGCCCTCGGTCACATAGATTTCTTCCTCGGCCAGCAGGCTCATCAGCTCGGCGCCCGACCCCCAGTATTTGAGGCTGAGGTCGCGATGCGTGCGCACGGCATCCCATGCGGCCTCGATATCCTCGATGTTGTTGGGGTCCTGCCCGGTCTGCAGCGCCGCATACCAAAGCCGCGTGCGCCAGTCGCTCCAGCCTGCGATCTTGCCCTTGTAGGCCTCGTCGATCAGCAGCATCGCGCCCTTTTCCTTGGCCTCCTCATCCGAGATATGCTTGCGGTTATAGGCGATGCCGGTGGTGCCGTAATCATAAGGCACACAGGACAGCTTTCCATCGGTCACACTGCGGAAAACGTCGACCAGCTTAGGGATGACATATTCCAGGTTGGGGATGTTGTCCTCATTGAGAACCGTGCTCAGGCCCAGATTGTGATAGCGCGCATAATCGAACACGCCCGACAGGTGGGCGATGTTGTATTCGCCCTCCTGGCTGGCCTTGACGCGGCTCAGATATTCATCGCCGCCCCCGAAAGTGCCGTCCACCACCTCGATACCGGTCTTGGCGGTATAAGGATCGAACGCATGTTCGCGGAACGCCTCGGACACGACGCCGCCCCAGCCGTCAAAGCGCACCTGGCTTACGGTCTGGGCATTGGCATAGCGTGCAAAAGGCGTGGTGACACCATAAGCCAGACCGGCCGCGCCGATCAGGCCAAGGAAGGAGCGGCGGTCAAGATCGCCGTTCATGTAACGCTCGCGCAACCGCTCGTAGCGTGTCGTGTTGTCCATCTTCTTGGTCATTGGTCACTCCTTGTTGAGATGGGTTTTTATTATGTCGCGGTCAGCTCTAGCCGCCGCTCTTGGTTGAAAGTTTACGCGCCAGCGCCAGCCCCAACAGGGGCAGGCCGACCGTCATCAGTATCATCACCGTGCCCAGCGCGTTGATCTCCGGGCTGATCGAATTGCGCAGCATCGCGAAAATCTGCGTCGGCACGGTCTCGACGCCCCCCGGCTTCCAGAACAACGTGCCGGTGATGTCGTCGAAACTGATGGTGAAAGCGAACAGCGCCCCCGCCAGAACCGCCGGCAGCATCAAGGGCAATGTCACCTGGAAAAACGTCTGGCGCGGGCTGGCGCCAAGGCTCATCGCGGCCTCTTCGACATCGCGCTTGATCGAAACCAGCCGCGCCTGCACCACCAGGATCACGAAAGGCAGGGTAAAGATGACATGGCCCAGAAGCAGCAGGGTAAAGCTCTTGTTGATCTGAAGAAAGTTCAGGAACAGCAGCAGCG
>CAZMZS010000080.1:0-12325 GCA_964570675.1 uncultured Roseovarius sp.
GCTGGGCGCCTGTGATCCCGCATAGCGAAGGAAGTTCCGATGCATCCCGTGACCCTGATGGCCCTGTTCGGCCTTGTGATCCTTGCCAGTCTTGCGGTGGCGCCGCGCCGCGCCAGTGTGGCGGGGTTCTTTGGCGGGGCCGATGCGAATGGGCGCGCACCAGGGCTTTGGGTGCTGGTGCTGAGCCAGGTGACCACATGGATCTTTGCGCGCTCGCTGATGAATGCCGCGATCCTTGGGTATTTCTACGGGATCTGGGGGGTGCTGGCCTATGCGGGGTATTACGGCTCGTTTCTGACCGGCGGGCTGATCGTGGACCGGCTGCGCGCAAGCGGCGCGGGATCGGTGCAGGATTGGCTGGTGGCGCGGTTCGGCGCGGTGGGGGTGGGGTGTTACAACCTTGTCGTGGCGCTGCGGCTGCTATCCGAGGTGTTCGCCAACCTGCTGGTGGTGGGGCTGATATTCGGCGCGGTGCTGCCGGGGATGCCGTGGGCGGGTGCGGCGGCGATCCTGGTGGTCGCGCTTCTGGGCCTTGCCTATAGCGCCTGGGGCGGGCTGAGCGCATCGCTGCGCACGGATGTGTTGCAGATGCTGGTCTTCCTCGGGGTCTTTGCCGCCGCCTTTGTCGCCTTGCTGGCCAGCCCCGGTTTCGATCTTGGCGCGGTGCTGAGCGCGCCGGGCACCAGTGGCGCCTGGAACGGGCAGGTCTTGCTGCTGGTGGCGTTCCTGCAGGTGTTCTCATACCCGGTGCATGACCCGGTGATGATGGATCGCGGGTTCATCGCGGACCGGGCGGTGACGCGGGCGGCGTTTCGCCATGCGTTCTGGATTTCGACCCTGTGCATCATCGCCTTTGGCCTGTTCGGTGTGCAGGCGGGGCTGCTGGGGGCGGCGTATGAGGGCGAGTTGCTGGGCACTTGGGCGGGCATGTTTCCGCCCTGGCTGTTCGGGGCGCTGATGGTGTCGCTGTTGATCAGCGCGCTGAGCACGCTTGATTCGGCGCTGGCATCGGCGGCGCGGCTGGTGGTGGACGAGCTGCGCCTGGCGCCGCGCAGCCTGGCCGGGGGGCGGATGGCGATGGTGGTCTTCATGGCGCTGGGGGCGGTGTTGACGCTGTGGGGCAACCAGACGCTGTTCGATGCGGTGGCGGTGAGCGGCACCGCCAGCATGTTCCTCACACCGGTTCTGGTGGTCGGACTGTTCATGGGGCGGCCGGTGGCGCGCTGGGCCTATGGCGCGAGTTTCGCCGCGGCGATGCTGGGCGCGCTTGGCTATTTCGCGCGCGAAAGCGCTCTGATGCGGGCGATCCTGCCGGAGGGGCACAAATACGAGCAGCTTCTTGTCATCTGCGTCGTGGTTCTGGTTGTGGGGTTTGCCGCGGTTCTGGCGGGCAGGGCACGGCGCGCCCAATAGGCGCGACGAGCGGCGCCGTCAGGGTTTTTGCCCGCTGAGCGGGCGGCCATCGGGCAGGGCGATATTGGCGACCTGCTCGGAAATGGGATCGTTCGAAAGGGGATGAAGCTGCGCGCTGTATTCGCTGCTGTCGCGCTTCTTTTCCCAGCCCCCGTTCACGTAGACCTCGAGTCCGGAAAAGGTGGCCTTGTAGCCCATCTTGGCGCTGCCGGGCACCCAGTAACCCAGATAGACATGGGGCAGGCGGTTTTCGCGGGCGATCTCGATATGGTCGAGAATGATATAGGTGCCAAGGGAATCGCGCGGGCGGTCGGGATCGTAAAAGGAGTAGACCATGCTGACTCCGTCATCGAGCACGTCCGTCAGACACACCGCCACCAGATCGCCGGTCTCGCAATCGGTGTATTCGACGACGCGGGTGCGGATCGGGGTTTCTTCGATCATGGCGGCGAATTCGAACGTGTCCATGTCGGCCATGCCGCCATCGGCGTGGCGGTGTTCGAGGTAGCGGCGGAACAGCGCGTATTGTTCCTCGGTCGCCCAGGGCGAGGTGGCGCGGCGCTCAAGCCCGGCATTGCGCTTGAGCGTCTTGCGCTGGCTGCGGGTCATCGTGAAATCGTCGATATTGATGCGCGCCGACAGGCAGGCCGAGCATTCGGCGCATGCGGGGCGGTAAAGCACGTTCTGCGAGCGGCGAAAGCCCTGTTTGGAGAGGCTGTCATTGAGCCGCTGCGCGCCTTCGCCCTGAAGGGCGGTGAACAGCTTGCGCTCCTTTCTGCCGTCAAGATAGGGGCAGGTCTGCGGAGCCGTCACATAGAATTGGGGCGCGATGGGCAGGGTGTGGCGCATGAGGGAAGGACCGTCTTGAACTTGTTACACATAACGTAGCAACCTTGAGCGGGCGCGCCAAGTGTTCAATGCCTTTCGCGTGCCTGTGCCCTCAGGTCACCGCGCGACGATTCATGGCGACGGTGCCGAGGATGTGATCGCCAAGTCCCTGGGCGCGTTCGGTGGTGAGCATGAGCACGATCGAGATCACCTGAAACACCGGCAGCGCGACGGATATGGTGAAGGCGAGCGTGTGCAGAAAGGCCAGCGAGAGGTCGAAGCGCTGGCCGTCGAGCCTGCGGAACTCGATCGCCACCAGCCGCATCCCCCAGGTGGCCGAGCCGCGCGCGATGGTGACGACGCGGTAGGCAAAGCCCACCACCAGCATGAGAAACGGAAAGAAGAACAGCCCGGTAAAGGCCGTGAAGGGCAGAATCAGCAGGCAGATCAGCAGGATCAGCACCGTATCGACCAGCCACGCCAGAAGCCGCTTGGAGGGGATGTCACGGTAGAATTCGGGCTGCGTGACCGGGTCGGGGATATGCCAGTTATATTCGCTCATGAGCTTTGCATATAAGGGCAATGCCCGGTCCGGGAAACCCCCGGTCCGGGCGAGCCGTGACGATCAGGCGCCGGATCGGGTGGCGTTGTCGGTGTCCGTATCGGTTTCACCGCTGTCGACGGTCTGCGCGGCGGCGCGGGCGCGGTCCTGCATGAACTCGTCGAATTCGGCCTTGTCGCGGGCATCGCGCAGGCGCTGAAGGAAGGATTCGAAATCCGCCTGTTCCTGTTCGAGCCGCGCGATCATGTCGGCGCGGTAGGCGTCAAAGGCGGAATTGCCGGTGCCGCGCCCGGCGCGCATCGCGCTGCGACCGCGTTTCAGGTGCTTGTCTTTGCAGGCCAATTTTCCACTCCAGATCATGAATGCCAGAAGCGCCAGGCCAACCGGCCAGACGAAGATGAAGCCCAGCACCATGACGGTGATCCAGGCGGCTTTCCCCTTGTCGTCAAGCCAGGCCTCGGCGCTGGCGAGCCATCCGAGCGGGCCACGCCCGGCGGTATGTGTGGAAGAGGTGGCGGTGCTCATTGAGGATGTCCCTTTCGGTTTCGGTTGCGTCGATGTGAATGCCTTTCACATCACCAAGATCGGGATTGCGGCGCGGTTCCGCAAGGGGGTATGTGAAAAGTTTTTACATTATGTCGGCAGAAATCCCGCAGCCCGGCACGCAACCATTTGGAAAGCATGGAAAAACGCGATCTGCACTGCGTCGGTATCACATCGGTATCGCGTCGGTGGGGTTGGCGGCTGGGGCAATGCCACGCGCCTTCAGCCGGTAAAAGCGGCCTCTTGCGCGCCGGAGATGCGAAGGAGGAGAGAGGGGGCGATGGGGAAGACGTGGCGTGGGGTGCCAGCGGCGGCCCAGACGGTTTCGAAGGCCAGCAATGCGGGATCGAAAAAGGCGCGCGGCGGCGTGAGGTGGCCCACGGGCGCAACCCCGCCGATGGCAAAGCCGGTCTGGGCGCGGATCAGCGCGGCATCGGCCTTGCCCAGACGTTCGCCCGCCAGTGTCGAGGCGCTGTCGGCATCGACCTGATTGCCGCCCGCGGTGATGAAGAGGATCGCTTCGCCTGACATCTCGCCGCGAAAGATGATGGATTTGGCGATCTGATCGACGGTGCAGCCCACAAGATCGGCGGCCATCTGCGCGGTGGTGGCCTGACCCACTTCGGCGGGTGTGCTGTCGCAGCCGGCGTCGGTGAGGGCGCGGCAGACACGGGCGAGACTTTTACTCATGGCGACTCCTGTTCCTTGCCGGGGCACTATTTCAACCGCGTCGGGCATTGACCAGACCCACGGCCTCGCTATCAGTGGGAGCATGGATTTCTCGTCACGCATCACCCGCCTGCCACGCGCCCATGACCCCCAACAGGGACAGGAGGCGCGCGCGCTGCTCCCTGAGCTGAGCGATGATCTGGCCGATCTGGTGGAAGGGGCGGCGGGGTGCAGCCCGTACCTCAAGATGCTGGCCGAAAAGGAGCGCGACTGGCTGCCCGGCGCGCTGGAGGCGCCGGAAGCGGCGATGGAGGCGCTGGAAAGCGAGTTGCGCGAGGTGGCGCCCGAGGCGCTGGCGGATGCGCTGCGTCAGGGCAAGCGGCGGGTGGCGTTGCTGATCGCGCTGGCGGATCTGGCGGGGGTTTGGCCGCTGGAGGAGGTGACCGGGCGGCTGACGGGCTTTGCCGATCTGGCCTGCGATCTGGCGATGAAGGCTTGCGTGGGTGCCGAGATCCGGCGCGGCAAGCTGCCGGGCAAGTCTGCCGATGATCTGGACAAGGCGGGCGGCATGGTGGCGCTGGCAATGGGCAAGATGGGGGCGGGAGAGCTGAATTACAGCTCGGATATCGACCTGATCTGCCTGTTTGACGAGACCCAGTTCGACGAAAGCGAGTATCACGAGGCGCGGGCCTCTTTCGTGCGCGCGACGCGAAAGATGGCGGCGATGCTGAATGATCGCACCGCCGAGGGCTATGTGTTTCGCACCGATCTGCGGCTGCGCCCCGATCCCAGCGTCACGCCGGTCTGTCTGGCGATGGCGGCGGCGGAAACCTATTACGAAAGCCTTGGGCGCACGTGGGAGCGCGCGGCCTATGTGAAAGCGCGCGCTTGTGCGGGCGATCTGGAGGCCGGGCAGAGGTTTCTGGAGGTGCTGCGCCCCTTCGTGTGGCGCAAGCATCTGGATTTCGCCGCGATCGAGGACGCGCACAACATGCGGTTGCGCATCCGCGAGCACAAGGGGCTGGGCGGGGCGCTGACCTTGCCGGGGCACAACATGAAGCTGGGGCGCGGTGGTATCCGCGAGATCGAGTTCTTTACCCAGACCCAGCAGATCATCGCCGGGGGGCGAGACCCCGATTTGCGCGTGCGCGGCACGGTCGAGGGGCTGGCAAGGCTGGCCCAAAAGGGCTGGGTGCCAACGGATGTGGCCGAGGTGCTGACGGCGCATTACCGGTTCCATCGCGAGGTCGAGCACCGTTTGCAGATGCTGCGCGATGCGCAGACCCATGATCTGCCCGGCTCGGAGGACGAATTCGAGCGGCTGGCAGCGTTCATGGGGCTTGAGACAGGGGCGCTCAAGGCCGAGCTGCTGGAACGGTTGAACGAGGTCCACAGGCTGATCGAGGGGTTCTTTGCGCCCGAGGATCAAGAGGGCGAGGGCGAGGCGCCCGACATTGAGGAGCTACCCTTTGACGAGGAGATCATCGCGCGCTGGCCGGGCTATCCGGCGTTGCGGTCCGGGCGGGCGGTGGAAATCTTCAAGCGGTTGAAGCCCGATATCCTGTCGCGCCTTGCGCGCACGGCGCAGCCCGATGAGGCCTTGTTGGCCTTTGACGGCTTTCTTGCCGGGCTGCCCGCCGGGGTGCAGGTGTTTTCGCTGTTCGAGGCCAATCCGCAGCTGGTCGATCTGCTGGTCGATATCGCGGGCACCTCGCCCAAGCTGGCGGCGCATCTGTCGCGCAATGCGGGGGTGTTCGATGCCGTGATCGCGGGGGATTTCTTTGCGGATTGGCCGGGGCGCGCGGCGCTGGAAGAGGCCTTGGGCGAGCGCGTGGCGCGCGAAGAGGATTACGAGCGCAAGCTTGATGCGGCGCGGCGCTGGATGAAGGAATGGCATTTCCGCATCGGTGTGCATCATCTGCGCGGTCTTGTGTGCGCGGACGCGGCGGGGGCGCAATATGCCGATCTGGCGGGTGCTGTGATCGGGGTCTTGTGGCCGGTGGTGATGGCGCAATTCGCGCAAAAGCACGGCGCGGCACCGGGGCGCGGCGCGGTGGTTCTGGGCATGGGGTCGCTGGGGGCCGAACGGCTGAACGCGGAATCCGACCTTGATTTGATCGTGATCTATGACGCGGACGGGGTCGAGGGGTCCGAGGGCAAGCGGCCCTTGGCGACGCGGCCCTATTATGCACGCCTGACGCAGGCGATGATCACCGCGCTGAGCGCGCCGATGGCCGAAGGCAAGCTATACGAGGTCGATATGCGGCTGCGCCCCTCGGGCAATCAGGGGCCGGTGGCAGCCAGTCTGCAGTCGTTCCAGGCCTATCAGCGCGACGATGCCTGGGTCTGGGAGCATCTGGCGCTGACGCGGGCCAGGGTGATCGCGGGGCCTGAGGCTCTGGCAGAGGATGTCGAGGCGTTTCGCGCCGAATTGCTGGCCGAGAAGGGCGCGCGCGAAAAGGTGATCCCCGAAGTGGCGGCAATGCGCGCACGCATTGCCGACGCAAAGCCACCCGAGGGCCCCTGGGATACCAAGCTGGGGCGCGGGCGGTTGCAGGAGATCGAGCTGATGGCGCAGGCGGGCAGCCTGATGGCGGGCGAGACCGGGCGCTCGGTCAATGCCGGGTTGGCGGCCTGTGTCGCAATCGGCTGGCTGGATGACGCTGCGGGAGAGGCGCTGGAGCGCGCGGGCGGGCTTTGCTGGCATCTGTTGCAGGCCGCCAAGCTGCTGAGCGACAGGCCGCTTGATCCGGAGCGGATCGGCGAGGGTGGTCTGGGCTTTGTGCTGCGGGAGACCGGCCACGAGACGCTGGCCGATCTGCGCGCCGATCTGGACGCGGCGACAGAGGCGGCGGCACGGGCGATTGATGCGGGGCTCGACAGCCCGCAAGGAGAGACGTGAGATGGAACGCGACCCGCTGGATTCAAAGGGCCTCATTCGCGAGGCCTATCGTATCGAGGGGATCGAAAGCCCCGAATGCCGCTCGATCTTTCTGGATTGGGCGCTGTCGTTGCCCGACGATCAGGCCCAGCCCGAGGCGATCACCCGGCTTCTGGAGCGATATGGCGCTGACCATCCGGGACATCCGATGACGCAGGTTCTGCGCGAGGGGCTGGAGGCGGGCGAGCGCCCGAGGCGGCGCGGCGGCTGGCGCGCGCGTCAGCGCGACTGAGACCACCGCTGAACGCGCGGCTGAGGGCGTGCGGGGTCGCTCGTGATTGCCACTCAAGCGCCGTCGATAGATCACGGTAAAGCGCCGGATTTGTCCAAAATGCGCCCCAATTCAGGGGGATAGTGCATCCAAACCAAAGCGGGCCAAAGGCCCAGGAGGAAAAGATGGTCACTATTCGCTTGTTTGCAGTGCTTCTGCTGGGACTGGTCGTTTCGGGTTGCGGAACCCGCGATATCGCGACGCGCGATGCCGCGTTCGAACCTGCCAATGTCCAGCCGGTGCCGACCTCGGTCGAGGTCCGCGATATCCGGGTGTCTGTGCCCCAGGAGCTGAAGGTTTCGGAAGCCAACATGTATCTGCCGGGCGGGGACATCGTCTGGCGCGGGGATCCGATCGGCGATCGTCATGCGCAGGTCAAGGCGATCTTCGAGACCGCCATGCAGCGCGGCGTCGATGCGATGCCGCAAGGGCGGGTGCCGGTCGATCTGAATATCGAGGTGACGCGGTTTCATGCCCTGTCCGAAAAGGCGCGCTATACCGTCGGGGGCCGTCACACGCTGCATTTCGTGATGCAGCTGAGCGATCCCGAGACCGGTGCGCCATATGGGTCGCCGCGTGCGGTCAAGGCGAATTTCAAGGCGCTGGGCGGTCAGACGGCGCTGGAAGCCGAGCGTCAGGGCATCACCCAGAAGGTGCGGATCACCGAGCATCTGGCCGAGACGATCGGCGAGGAGCTGAACGGACAGGCCAGCCAGCAAACGGCCGGGCGCGGTCTGTTCGGGATCAAGACGCGACTCTGATCTTTTCGCGGCGCGACAAAGGGCTTAAGGGGATGGCATGACGCTGTCCCCTTATCCCGTTATACGCCTCAGACCCAAGGTTCAGGCGCGCAATCTGCGCCATGGATTTCCTTGGGTTTATGATAATGAGCTGGTCACGGACCGGCGCACCCGCAAGCTTGCGCCCGGCAGTATCGCGCTGCTGGAGGATGGCGAGCGCCAGCCCTTGGCGCTGGTGGCGGTGAACCCTGAGTCGCGCATCATGGCGCGGGTGCTGGAGCGCGATTGCGGCGCGGTGATCGGCGCCGGTTGGCTGCGCGCCCGCCTTGAGCGCGCGCAGGCGCTGCGCGGGCGGCTTTACGATGCGCCCTATTACCGGCTGGTCCATGCCGAGGCCGACGGCCTGCCGGGCGTGGTGATCGACCGGTTCGGCGATACGGCGGTGATCCAGCCCAATGCGGCCTGGGCCGAGCTGTTGCTGGAGGAGCTGGCCGATGCGCTGGTGGCGGTGACGGGTGTGCGCAATGTGCTCAAGAATGCGGGCGGGCGCGCAAGAGCGCTTGAGGGGCTTGATGACGCAAGCGCAGTCTTGCGCGGCGAGATGCCCGGCGCGCCGGTTGATGTGCCGATGAACGGCGCGATCTACAAGGCCGATCTGGAGGGCGGGCAGAAGACCGGGCTGTTCTATGACCAACGCCCCAACCACGCCTTTGGCGCGCGTCTGGCCCAGGGCGCAAGGGTGCTGGATGTGTTTTCCCATGTGGGGGGCTTTTCGCTGGCGGCGCTGGCGGGGGGCGCGCAAAGCGCGCTGGCGGTCGATGGATCGGCCCCGGCGTTGGCGCTGGCCGAGGCGGGCGCGCGCGCAAGCGGCCTGGAGGCGCGCTTTGCCACAAGGCGGGGCGATGCGTTCGACGTGCTGGGCGAACTGGCCGGGGAGGGCGCGCGCTTTGATCTGGTGATTTGCGACCCGCCGGCATTCGCGCCCTCGAAAAAGGCGATGGAGGCGGGGCTCAGGGCCTATGAGCGGGTGGCGCGGATGGCCGCGCCGCTGGTCGACGAGGGCGGCTTCCTCGGGCTTTGTTCCTGCTCGCATGCGGTCGATCTTCAGAAGTTCAGAACCGCCAGTCTGCGCGGGATCGGGCGGGCGGGGCGCGAGGGCGCGCTGATCCATACGGGCTTTGCGGGGCCGGATCATCCGCTGCATCCGCATCTGGCCGAGAGCGGTTATCTCAAGGCGCTGTTCTTTCGGCTGTGATGAAGGTGGTTCTGGATACCTGCGTGATTTATCCCACGGTGATGCGCCAGATGCTGCTGGGCGTGGCGGCGCGCGGGGTGTTCACGCCGCTCTGGTCGGCGCGCATCATCGGCGAATGGCTGCGCGCGGCTGAAAAGCTGGGGCGCGAGGGCGTGGCGCAGGCGCATGCCGAGGCGGCGCTGCTGGAGGCGGCATGGCCGGAGGCGGAGGTGACCTATCCGGCGTCACTGGAGGCGCGGCTCTGGTTGCCGGACGCGGCGGATATCCACGTGCTGGCGGCGGCGATTGCGGGGTCGGCGGATTTGATCGTGACGCTGAATGTCAGGGATTTTCCGCGCAACATCCTGGCCGAGGAAGGTGTGAGCCGCGCCGATCCCGACGGTTTCCTGCACGGGATATGGCAGGCACAGCCCGAACTGGTGCAGGCGGTGGCGGATGAGGTTCTGGACGAGGCGAACCGCTTGTCGGGGCGCGAATGGGAGATGCGGCCGCTGTTGAAAAAGGCGCGGCTGCCGCGCATCGCCAAGGCGGTGAGCGGCGGCTGAGAGCGGCAAGGGTGGTATGGGGGCGCTGCCCCCGTCGCGCAAGCGCGACTCCCCCGGGATATTTGAGAACAGAAGAAGGCGGGCTGTGGTCAGCCCTTGAGCGCCCAGCGGGCTTCGAGTTTCTCGATCGCGGCGATGCGCTCATCGGTCTTGGGGTGGCTCATGAGCCAGGCGGGCGCGGCGCCGGAGCGGGCCTGGGTGAGGGCCTCGAGTTTGCGAAAGAGGGATTTCTGCGCCTCGGTGCCGATCCCGGCCTTGGTGAGCAGGGCCGCGGCATATGCGTCGGCCTCGTATTCGTCGCCGCGAGAGAGGCGCGCGGCCAGGAGCGAAGTGAGCGCATTGGCGATCCAGATGCCGATGCCGGGCAGGAAGCGCGACAGGATCATCGCGAGTGCCGTGCGCAGGGCGTTTTGCCCCGAGAAGTCGATCATCCGGCGGCGGCTGTGGCCGAGCGCAACGTGGCCGAGTTCATGGGCGATGACGCTGGCGAGTTCGCCGTCGGAGACTTCGCCCTGCTGGAATTTGCGGTAAAAGCCGCGGGTGATGAAGATGCGCCCGTCGGGCGCGGCGAGGCCGTTCACCGGGTCGATCTCATAGATGTTCACGCGGATGCGGGGCAGGTCGAGCGCCGTCGCCAGACGGTCGGTCATCGCCTTGAGGCGCGGATCGGCCAGTTCGCTGGAATGCGAATCAAGCTCGCGCCGGGTGCGCCAGACCGAGAAGCGATACATGACGAAGGCGTAGAGCACCGCCAGAAGGATGGGCGTGAAACGGATCATGAGTGATATATGGGGCAGGGTGGGCGCGGGGGCAAGCGCATCAGCCCGAGCAACTGGCCCCGCCCAGAACGCAGAACTTGGCACAATGGGGGTGGTTGAGGGCGACGTCGGATTCGGCCTCGGCCAAGGTCTCGCCCATCTCGAATTCGGGCGCGTAGGGCAGCAGCGTGCAGGAGAGCACTGCCGGGCGCGCAGCGCCGCGCCGCTTTACCACCATGCGCGAGGAGGCGCACATCACATCGTCGGGGGATTTGCCCAAGATGTCCCAGCAGGCGGTGGTGATTTCGGGCACTTCGACGGATTCGTCCATTTCGGGGAAGATCACCGTCGCGGCGGGGTCGGCGGCGTCGATGGCGAAGCCATGTTCGCCGTAAAGGCGGCGATAGCCCGCCCGCGCCTCGGCGTCGGTTTCGCCCCAGGTGCTGCGCCCGGCGACGCTCATGCGGATGCCGGTGTCGCGCAGCCATTCCATGCCTTCAAGCGTGCGCGCGAAGGCGCCCTGGCCGCGTTCGGCGTCGTGATATCCCGGCGACCAGTGGTCGAGCGAGATGCGCAGGGTGAGGCGATCGCGCCATTTGGCCGCGAGTTTGGCAAGCCCGCGCTGAACCTGGGGGCGCATCATCGGGCGCATGGCGTTGGTGAGGATCAGCACCTCGAAGCCGCGTTCGAGCGCGGTGCGGGCCATGGCGATCATCTCGGGGTTCATGAAGGGTTCGCCGCCGGTGAAGCCGATTTCGCGCACCGGCCAGCGGCGGGTCTCGATCTGGTCGAGGAAATCACGCGTTTCCGCTTCGGTGATATAGACCAGACGGTCATTGAGCGGCGAGCTTTCGATATAGCAATTGGCGCAGGTGATGTTGCACAGCGTGCCGGTGTTGAACCAGAGCGTTTCCGGGCGCGACAAGGGCACCGTTGCACGGGGCTGGCCATCGGCGGTGATGGCGGGGTCGCGGAATTTGCCGGCATTGGCCGGTGGGGTGCTGGCATCCATGAAGTGACCATTCTCGTTATGTGACGGTGACAGGGCTAACCCGGTGAGGACGCGAAAGAAACCGCTGCGGGGCGGCTTGACGCCATTGTGAAGTTGACCCCGCATGGTAGAGTTGGGCAAGCAGGATGGCTGCCGGTGATTGCCGGGGGCCGTGAGCGTCAGGAAGGCGATGCCGCGTTGCGGCAGGAGGGTTCACATGGTTTCGCGCGTCATCCCGGTCGAGCCGTTCGATCTGGTCGTGTTCGGCGGCACCGGCGATCTGGCCCGGCGCAAGATACTGCCGGCGCTGTTTCGCCGGTTTCTGGCCGGGCAGATGGGCGAGACGTCGCGCGTGATCGGCGCGGCCCGCAGCACCATGGACGTGGCGGGGTATCGCGATTTCGTACGCGCGGCGATCGAGGAGTTCGATCCCGTCTCGGCGCGCGATGCAGAGGCGTTGGCGGGTTTCCTTGAGCGGCTGAACTATGTCGCGCTGGACGCGACCGGCGACATGGGCTGGGACAGGCTGGCGGGCGAGGTCGGCAGCGGGCGCATCAGGGCGTTCTATTTCTCGGTCGGGCCGCGCCTTTTCGGGGCTCTGGCGGAGCGGCTGCATGAATACGGCATGGCCGATAGCGACAGCCGGATCGTTGTCGAAAAGCCCTTTGGCCGGGATCTGGCCAGCGCGCGCGAATTGAACCGGGTGTTGGCGCAGCATTTCCACGAGCATCAGATTTACCGGATCGACCATTACCTGGGCAAGGAGACGGTGCAGAACCTGATGGCGGTGCGGTTCGGCAATATGCTGT
>CAZMZS010000081.1:0-12315 GCA_964570675.1 uncultured Roseovarius sp.
CGGGAGTTGCGCCGCGCGGGCGAGTGCCGGCGATGGGGCGGATCGTAACCTCGCCTCCCATGACGCGCACGAGGATTTCGGGGCTGGCGCCAATCACCTGGAAGCCGCCGAAATTGAAGTAGAACATGAAGGGCGACGGGTTGGTGCGCCGCAGCGAGCGATAGAGCGCGAAAGGCGGCTGGCGGAAGGGCTGGGTCCAGCGCTGGCTGGGCACGACCTGAAAGATGTCACCTGCGCGGATATATTCCTTGGCCTTCTCGACCGCCGCCTTGTAGCCCTCATGGGTGAAGTTCGACACCGGCGGCGCGTCTTCGCTGGGGTCGCCAAGGTCGCGGGCCTGCCGGGGCAGGGCGCGGTCAAGGTCGCGCACCGCGTCCATCACCCGCTCGGCCGCCTGCGCATAGGCGGCGCGGGCCGATTGCCCCGAGCCCGCCCAGGCGGGCGCGACCACGATCACGTCGCCTTTGACGCCATCCAGCACCGCGACCACCGAGGGCCGCATCATGAGCGCGTCGGGCACGTCCAGGGGATCGGGGTTGACGTCGGGCAGGTTCTCGACCAGCCGGATCATGTCATAGCCCAGATAGCCGAACAGACCGGCGCTGGCGGCGGGCAGGTCGTCGGGCAGGTCGATGCGGCTTTCGGCGATCAGCGCGCGCAGATTGTCGAGCGGGTGGCCCTCCTGGGGTTCGAAACTGCCGCTGTCATAGCGCGCCTGCCGGTTGATGCGGCTGATGTTGCCCTGGCAGTGCCAGATGAGGTCGGGTTTCATGCCGATGATCGAATAGCGCCCGCGGATTTCGCCGCCGGTGACGGATTCGAGCATGAAGGCATCGCGCGCCGCGCCCGTCAGCTTGAGCATGAGCGACACCGGCGTGTCGAGATCGGCGGCGAGGCGGGCATAGACCACCTGGTTCTGCCCGGATTCGTAGCCCTTGGCGAATGTGTCGAACCCTGGTGTCAGTTCCACCGCGGCGCCCCTTACTGGAAGTTCGAATGAACGGCGTTGATCGCCTGCTGGTCGATCTCGATCCCGGCGCGCTGGCGGATGTCGGCGGCAAGCATCTGGTAGATGTCCTGCGCCAGCCCCGAGGCGGCCTGTTCGTCAAGCGCGCTGCGCAGCCGTTCAAGTTCGTCGCTGTCGGAGGCGGGCGGGCGGACCGCGTCAACGCGGATGATGAAGACCTGCGCATTGCCTTCGAGCAGGGCGACATCACCGTTATCCATGTCGAACACCGTTTCGATGAAATCGGGGGGCGTGTCGGGCTGGAACCCCTGGCGCGTCAGCCCTTCGGCGGTGCGGGGCGAAAGGCCCAGTTCGGCGAAATCGGCGCCGCCGCGAAGGTCATCGAGCTGCCCCTGGGCCTGCTCTTTGAGCGCCGCCACAGTGGCCTGATCGCGCCATCCGGCGCGGACCGCGTCGCGCACAGTGTCGAGCGGCTGGATTTCGGGCTCGACCACCTCTTCGAGGCGCATGGCGAAGATGCCGCCATCGCCCAGGTGTATGATCTCGGGGTAATCATCGGTGGTCACGTCGCCCGCGGCGGCGCGGAAGGCGTCATAAGCGCCGATGCCTTCGGTCACGCCGGGATGCCAGTTGATCGTGCCGGCCTGCATTTCGGTTTCGGCGGCGAGGTCCTCGATCGTGGCGCCACCTGCGAGAAGGTCGTCGATGCGCCCGACGCTGTTGTCGATCACCCGTCGCGCGCGATCCCCGGCCAGCGCGTCACGCAGGGCCGGTTCTGCCTCTTCGAAGGTGGTTTCCTGCGCCGCAAGGACCGCATTGATGCGAAACAGGGCCGGGCCGAGATCGGTGTCGAGCGGGCCGACCACGTCGCCTGCATCGGCGGCAAAGACGGCATCGGCCGCCGCGCCCAGGTCGTCGCGCGACACGTCGCCCAGATCGACATCCGCAAGATCCAGCCCGCGATCTTCGACCAGGCTCTCGAAACCGGCGTCGCCGCTTTCGATCCGCTCCATCGCCGCCTCTGCGGCATTGATGTCGGAAAAGGCGAGACGTTCGACAAGCCGGCGTTCGGGCTGGCGGAATTCGTCGATCCGTTCGTCATAGGATTCGCGCAGGGTCTGTTCATCCACCTCGACGCTGTCGATGATCATTTCGGGCGTCAGCAGCGCATAGGCGATGCGCTTGGTTTCGGGGGTGGTGAACTGCGGCAGGTGGCCTTGATGATAGTCGCGAAGCTCTTGCTCGGTGGGTTCGGGCAGGCCGGTCGCCAGATCGGCGCGCCCGAGCGCCGCGAAGGTCACGTCGCGTTCCTCGGCCAGATAGGTGAGCAGCGCGTCCTTGTAGCTTTCGGGCATGGAGAGGCCGGACATCGCAGCACTTTGAACGAGCGCGCGGGCGGTTTCGCTGCGCATGTCGTCCTCGAACTCGGATTCGCTGAGCCCGGCGCGATCAAGAGCGAATTGGTAGGCCTCGCGGTCGAAATTGCCGTTGATGCCCTGAAAGGCCTGAATCTCGACGATCTGATCGCGCAGGTTTGCGTCGCCGATCGAAATGCCAAGGCGGGACGCCTCGTGATCGAAAGCGGCGGCAGCGACCAGTTGCGAGAGCACCCGGTCGGGGATGCCCTGTTCGCGCGCCTGCTGAAAGGTCATCGCCGCGCCGCGTTCGGCCTCGCGCGCGCGAATCTCGTTTTGCAGGGTGCGGGCGTAATCATCGACCGGGATCTCGGCGTCGCCGACCTGACCCACATTGGAGACAGTGCCCGAGAAATTGGTCGCGCCAAAGCCCCCGAGACCGAGGATCAACAGACCCATCAGGATCCACACAAGCGTTCTCGAGATGCTTTTGGCTGCCATGCGGCCCCCTGTCAGACGGCTTGAAAGATTAAGGTTCGGGACTGTCTACGCGCTGGCCGTCGCAGGAGCAAGAGGCCAGCCAAGCCCCGCCAGTCGCGCGAACAGGGTGCCGATCTCGGCGCGGTCCACATTGGCGAAGGCGATGCGCAGCTCCTGCGCGCCCGCAGGGGCGCCAGCGGGCTGGAACATGGTGCCGGGCAGCAGGAGGATACCGGCCTCTTGCACCAGTTTCCGCGCCAGTTCATCCGAGGCCATGGCGAAGGGGTGGCGCAGATAGGCGAAATAGGCGCCGCAGCCCATCAGCTCCCAGCCCTGCCGGGCGATGGCGGGCATGTTGTCATGGATCGCGGCGCGCCGGTCGAGGATCTCGGCGCGCTCACCCGCCAGCCATTGGCCAAGGTTGCGCATCCCCCAGAGCGCCGCGATCTGGCCCAGCTGGTTGGGGCAGATGGTGACGCTGTCGAGGAACTTTTCGGCCTCGGCCAGACGGTCGGGCGCGGCGACCATGGCGCCGACGCGGTGGCCGGTCAGCCGGTAGGCCTTGGAAAATGAATAAAGCTGGATCAGCGTGTTGCCCCAGTCGGGATCGGTGAAAAGATCATGCGGCGCGCCGGGGCGGGCGTCGAAATCGCGGTAGGTCTCGTCGATCACAAGCGCAAGGCCGCGTTCCTTGGCCAGCATGTAGAAGGCACGGACCAGATCGGCGGGATATTCGACGCCGCCCGGATTGTTGGGCGTGACCAGCACGATGGCGCGGGTGCGGGGCGTGATACGGCGCGCGGCCTCGTCGGGATCGGGCAGAAGATCGGCCCCGGCGGGCAGCGGCGCGGTGTGAACGCCGATCATGTCGAGCCACATCTTGTGATTGAAATACCAGGGTGTGGGCAGGATCACCTCGTCGCCTTCGGCGCAGAGCGTGACCATGGCCGCGCAGAAGGCCTGATTGCAGCCCGAAGTAATGGCGACCTGCGAGCCCGATATGTCGCCGCCATAGGCGCCGCTCCATTGTGCGGCGAGTTCGGCGCGCAGATCGGGCCGCCCCAGGACGGGGCCGTAAAGATGCGCCTGCGGGTCCGATATCGCCGCGTCGGCGATCACCTGGCGCAGGGCCTCGGGCGGCGGATCGAGGGGGGCCGCCTGACTGACATTGATCAGCGGGCGGTCGGGCGGAAAGGTGACCCCTTCGAGCCAGCGGCGCGCTTCCATCACCGGGGGGGCAAAGGTGGTCGCGGTGCGGGGCAGGGAGGTCATGCGGGTCTCCGGTTTGGGGCGTCTGATTCGTTCAGGTGCCGCGATAGGGTTCGACATATTGCAGCGCCATGTCCCAAGGAAAGAAAATCCAGGTGTCCTGGCTGACCTCGGTCACGAAGGTATCGACCATGTCCCGCCCCATCGGCTTGGCATAGACCGTGGCCACATGCGCCTTGGGCATCAGCTGACGCACCACTTCAAGCGTGCGCCCGGTATCCACGAGATCATCGACGATCAGCACACCTTCGCCATCGCCCACCAGAGCGCTGTCGGGCGATTTGATCACCTCGGCGGCGGACTGGGTCTGATGATTGTAGGATTTGACGCTGATCGTGTCGACGGCGCGGATGTCGAGTTCGCGCGCGACGATCATGGCGGGGGCCATGCCGCCGCGGGTGATCGCCACCACGGCGCGCCATTCGCCGTTTTCGGGGGCCACGTCCTGAAGCCGCCATGCCAGCGCGCGGGCATCCCGGTGAATCTGGTCCCAGCTGACGTGAAAGCCCTTTTCGTGCGGCAGGCGGTCGGTCATGAGAGATATCCTTTGAAGCTGGCGTCAGGTGGCGATGCGCAGCGCCATCACGCCCAGAAGGGCGGCGGCGGCGCGGTCGAAAACGGCTTTGCACTTGAGATAGACCACGCGGACGGCTGCGATCCCGAGGCCGAGGGTCAGAAGGCTGTAGAACAGGATCTCGAGCACCAGGTGATTGAGCAGCACCAGCGCCGCCTCGGTGCCGGTCGGCATGGCCGGAAAGACGGTGGTGAAGATCGCCGCGATGAAGACCACGGCCTTGGGATTGGCGAGGTTGGTGACCAGCCCAAGGCGAAAGCCGCCAAGACCGCCGGGCAGATCGGCCTGAGCGGGGCGGTCGGCGTTGCGCCAGAGCATGAAGGCGAACCACGCAAGGTAAAGCCCGCCCGCGATCTTGAGCGCGATGAATGCCCAGGGTGCGATGGCGAAGATCGCGCTGAGCCCGAGCACAGCCAGAAGGCTCCAGAGGGTCGCGCCGCAGGCCAGCCCGAGCCCGCAGAGAAACCCCGCGCGCCGCCCGGTGCCAAGCGCCGTGCGCAACATCGCCAGAAGCGCGGGGCCAGGCGAGACGAGCGCGCCCATGATGGCCATGTTGAAGGCCAGCAGGGCGGTGATGTCGATCATCTGCGGCATCGCCGTGGCGGTCAGGTCTTGTCGATGTCGGGCGCGTCCACGGCCTTCATGCCGACGACGTGATACCCGGCATCCACATGCAGGACCTCGCCCGTGGTGCCGCTGCCCAGATCGCTGAGCAGGTAGAGCGCGGATTTGCCGACATCCTCGATGGTGACATTGCGGCGCAGCGGCGAATTGAGCTCGTTCCATTTCAGGATATAGCGGAAATCACCGATGCCGCTGGCGGCGAGGGTCTTGATCGGCCCGGCGCTGATGGCGTTGACGCGGATGCCGTCCTTGCCCAGATCCTCGGCCAGATACATCACGCTGGCCTCAAGCGCGGCCTTGGCCACGCCCATGACGTTGTAATGCGGCATGACCTGCTCGGCGCCGTAATAGGTCAGGGTCAGCATCGCGCCGCCCTCGGGCATGATCTTTTCGGCGCGCTGCGCGATGGCAGTGAAGGAATAAACCGAGATGTCCATCGTGTTGAGGAAATTGTCGCGGCTGGTATCGACATAGCGGCCACGCAGTTCGCTCTTGTCCGAGAAACCGATGGCATGAACCACGAAGTCGAGCGTGCCCCATTCCTTTTCCAGATCGGCAAACAGGGCCTCGACCGAATCCATGTCGCCGACATCGCAGGGCAGCACGATATTGGAGCCCAGCTGCTCGGCCAGCGGGCCGACGCGTTTTTTCAGCGCCTCGCCCTGATAGGAGAACGCAAGCTCGGCGCCCGCATCGGCGCATGCCCTGGCGATGCCCCAGGCGATCGACTTGTCATTCGCGAGGCCCATGATCAGGCCGCGCTTTCCCGCCATCAGTGTATTTGACATTTCTTGACCTCGGCCCAACATGCATGTGTGGTTCCCTTTAGGCGATCGCCGGTATCGCATCAAGGGACAAGCGAATGACGCAAGGTTGCGCGTTGCCGGTGGTTGTGTCTTTGCCCGTGCGGGGCTAGGCCCACGCGCCGGGAAGAAAACAGGCGGTGAAGCTGATGGACAGAACTGGAATATTCGCGGGGGATGACCCGTTCGTGATCGCGAGGCGGTGGCTCGACGAGGCCACCGAGGCCGAGGTCAACGACCCCAACGCGATGGCGCTGGCCACGGTGGATGCCGATGGCCTGCCCAATGTGCGCATGGTGCTTCTGAAGGAGATCAGCGCCGATGCGTTCTGGTTCTATACCAATTACCAGAGCGCGAAGGGGCGTGAGCTTGAACAGTCGGGGCGTGCGGCGATGGTGCTGCACTGGAAGTCGCTGCGCCGCCAGTTGCGCATTCGGGGCAACGTCACCCGCGAGGATGGCGCCGCCGCGGATGAGTATTTCGCCTCGCGTTCACTGAAAAGCCGGTTGGGGGCCTGGGCCTCGCACCAGTCCGAGCCGCTGGAATCGCGCGGAGCGCTGATGGCGCGCGTTGCGAAAATCACCGCGCAGAAGGGCACGAATCCGCCGAGGCCCGATTTCTGGGGTGGATTTCGCGTCGAACCGGTGGAAATGGAGTTCTGGGCTGACGGGGCGTTTCGCCTGCATGACAGGTTCCTCTGGCGCCGTGAAGCTCCTGAAAACCAATGGGAAATTCAACGTCTGAACCCTTGACGTTCACGTTTCGTAAAATGCAAGGCCCTGAATACAAATGGATTTTCTGCTTGCAAGTGCGGGCGGATGTATCGCAAAACTTTGAGTAGTCTTGGGGGATAAAGACTGTTTTGGGTAGGAATGAAGTGACCAAAGATAATGAAACGACGCGTAGGATTAAAGGACGTGTTAAGTGGTTTGACCCCGTAAAGGGTTTCGGTTTTGTCATCGCCGATGAGGGCGGTCCTGATATCTTGTTACACGCCAATGTATTGCGCAATTTCGGGCAAAGTTCGGTCGCTGACCGGGCCGGTGTCGAGATCGACGTTCAGGATACCGATCGTGGTATCCAGGCCGTCGAGGTGTATGCCATCGAGCCACCGGATGACAGTGAAGGCACTGGCCTTTCCGATCTCGACGAGATCGATCCGGAGGTGATCCGCGCCGCTCCGCTGGAGCCGGCGCGAGTCAAATGGTTCGACAAAGGAAAAGGATTCGGCTTTGCCAATACCTTTGGACGGGACGAGGATGTGTTCGTCCATGTCGAGGTATTGCGCCGCTCGGGGCTTGCTGACCTGCAACCCGGAGAGGCGCTGGCCATGCGTGTCATAGAAGGTAAGCGTGGCCGCATGGCCACGGAGGTGTGTGGATGGGAAATGGCCGTAAAGCAATCCAAGCTCTGATCGCCTGCGTCTTTCTGGTTTGCCTCGCCGTCCCGGCCTTGGCCGGGGAGGACTGTCGGGGTGACCAAGTGATGCTGAGGGGCGATTGGGGGCAGGCGCGATTCACCGTGGAACTGGCTGATGACGCGCCGTCGCGCGCCAAGGGCCTGATGAATCGCGACAGCCTGGCGCGCAGCGCCGGGATGCTGTTCGTCTACCCGGCGCCAAAGCGGGTTGGATTCTGGATGAAGGACACGCTGATTCCCCTCGACATGATCTTCATGGACGAGACCGGCACGGTCCGGCGCATTCACCACAATGCGCAACCCCATGACCTGCGCCCAAAGATGGGCGGCGACGCGATTCAATATGTGCTCGAGATCAATGGTGGCCTGGCCCGCCAGATGGGTATCATTGAAGGCAGCCAGATGCGTCACCCATCGGTCGAGACGGATCGCGCGGCATGGCCCTGTTAGGGGTTTTCAATTCCTTGTCGCCGGAGTAGAGACAGGGCCGGTCCGGGGCGTAGCGCAGTCTGGTAGCGCACCTGTTTTGGGTACAGGGGGTCGTGAGTTCGAATCTCGCCGCCCCGACCACTCTTTCTGTTCGTCGGTGATAACGGCGCGAGGGGCTGGCCCCAGCGATTCTGGTCGGGCGCGCCGCGACGCGCGGCGCCAGACAATCCGCCCAGAGAGAAACCGCCCAGAAACTCACCCACCGAGACAGATTTCGCACCGGGCGTCACAGGAACGTTGCATTTTTGTGGACTCGCTGTGCGAGGCGGCGGCCGCTGTGCCTTGTTGCGCGGGAACTGCCCATTGGCCCGAGTCGGCGGCATTCAGTGCCCGGACTGTGGCCTTGATCCGGCCCTCGGCATCACGGGCAGGGATGAGGAAACCGCGCTAAGCGCCTTGAATAAGGATGCTTTCGCCGGGTGGCGTCAGTTTTCCTTTGCCACGCACGCCAAGCCAGCGCCCGGCAGGATGAATCACAGGGGGTCTGACGCCGGGGCAAGGGGCGCGCAAGGTCAACATGATTTTTGCAAAAAAACGCGAAAAATTACGTTGACCCTCTATGGCTACATACGCCAGATTGTGGGGGCCGGTCGCAAAGCCACAACATATAGTGTGCGGGCGCCGGGACGGGACAGAACTCCAAAACACAACCCGGACGTACCGGGATGTCATTCTTGCGCCGTTTTGCTTGGCGCGGGAGCGGGGGGAGTTCCTGCGAATGGCCGCGGCTTGACGAAGCCACGGGGGCGGTAGGCTCGAAGTGAAACGCTGAACATGGGGCAGCAAGACAATGAAGATCGAAAGAAAATTCACCAAGGCAGGGCAAGACGCATACGCGGAGCTGGAATTCGTGACCACGAGTTCCGAGATCCGCAATCCTGACGGAACCACCGTCTTCAGGCTGGACGAGGTCGAAGTGCCCGCAGGCTGGAGCCAGGTGGCCAGCGACGTGATCGCGCAGAAATACTTCCGCAAGGCGGGCGTGCCCAACAAGAGCACACGCGTCAAGGAAAAGGACGTGCCGGAATTCCTGTGGCGCTCGGCGCCCGCGAAGAACAATGACGGTTTCGGTGGCGAAACCAGCGCCAAGCAGGTCTTTGATCGCCTGGCCGGGGCCTGGGCCTATTGGGGCTGGAAGGGCGGATACTTCACCACCGAAGAGGATGCCGGCGCTTATTACGACGAGATGCGCTACATGCTGGCGCGCCAGATGGCGGCGCCCAACTCGCCGCAATGGTTCAACACCGGCCTGCACTGGGCCTATGGCATCGACGGCCCCAGCCAGGGCCATTACTACGTGGATTACCAGACGGGCGAACTGACCAAATCGAGCAGCGCCTATGAGCACCCGCAGCCTCATGCATGTTTCATCCAGTCGGTCGCCGATGACCTGGTGGGCGATGGCGGCATCATGGATCTGTGGGTGCGCGAGGCCCGCCTGTTCAAATATGGCTCGGGCACCGGCACCAACTTTTCGAGCCTGCGCGCCGAGGGCGAGTCCCTTTCGGGTGGCGGCAAGTCGTCGGGGTTGATGGGTTTCCTCAAGATCGGCGACCGCGCGGCGGGCGCAATCAAGTCGGGCGGCACCACGCGGCGCGCGGCCAAGATGGTGATCTGCGATGCAGACCACCCCGATATCCAGGAGTTCATCAACTGGAAGGTCAAGGAAGAGCAGAAGGTCGCCTCGATCGTGGCCGGTTCCAAGATCCACGAGCAGCGCCTGAACGAGATTTTCGCCGCGATCCGCGAATGGGATGGCAGCAGCGAGGATTCCGTCGATCCCAAGAAGAACGAGTCGCTGAAGGCCGCGATCCGCGGTGCCAAGCAGATGAAGATCCCCGAAACCTATATCAAGCGCGTGCTGGATTATGCGCGCCAGGGTTATGGCAGCATCGAGTTCCCGACCTACGACACGGACTGGGATTCCGAAGCCTATGCCAGCGTGTCGGGGCAGAATTCGAACAACTCGATCCGGGTGACGGATGCGTTCCTCAAGGCGGTCGAGAACGATGACGACTGGGCCTTGCTGAACCGCACCGATGGCAGCGTCGCCAAGACGATCAAGGCGCGCGACCTGTGGGAAGATGTGGGTCACGCGGCCTGGGCCTGCGCCGATCCGGGCATCCAGTATCACGACACCGTCAATGCCTGGCATACCTGCCCGGAAGATGGCGAGATCCGCGGCTCGAACCCGTGTTCGGAATACATGTTCCTCGATGATACGGCGTGCAACCTGGCCTCGATGAACCTGTTGCAGTTCTTCCACGAAGGGAAGTTCGACGCCGACAGCTATATGCATGCCACGCGGCTCTGGACCGTGACGCTGGAAATCTCGGTGATGATGGCGCAGTTCCCCTCAAAGGAAATCGCGCAGCGCAGCTTTGATTTCCGCACGCTTGGCCTGGGCTATGCCAATATCGGCGGGCTGCTGATGAACATGGGCCTTGGATATGACAGTGCCGAGGGGCGCGCGCTGTGTGGTGCGCTGACGGCGATCATGACCGGCGTGGCTTATGCGACCAGCGCCGAGATGGCCGGGGAGCTTGGCCCCTTCGCGGGCTACAAGCGCAACCGCGAGCACATGCTGCGCGTCATTCGCAACCACCGCAACGCCGCCTATGGCGCGACCGAGGGTTACGAGGGGCTGGACGTGAAGCCGGTACCGCTGGACCTGTCCAACTGTCCTGACGGGCGGCTTGTCGATCTGGCGATGGCGAGCTGGGACGAGGCGCTGAAGCTGGGTGAAACACACGGCTATCGCAACGCCCAGTCCACCGTGATCGCGCCGACCGGCACGATCGGCTTGGTGATGGATTGCGACACCACCGGGATCGAGCCCGATTTCGCGCTGGTCAAGTTCAAGAAGCTGGCCGGTGGCGGTTACTTCAAGATCATCAACCAGTCGGTGCCCGCCGCCCTTGAAAAGCTGGGCTATGGCTCGGCACAGATCGAGGAGATCGTCAGCTACGCGGTCGGTCATGGCACCATCGGCAACGCGCCGGGGATCAATCACACCTCGCTGGTCGGCCACGGTTTCGGCCCCAACGAGCTGGAAAAGATCGATGGAGCGCTTGGCTCGGCCTTTGATATCCGCTTTGTCTTCAACCAGTGGACCCTTGGCGAAGAGTTCTGCACCAATGTGCTGGGTATCCCGGCCCAGAAGCTGAACGATCCGACCTTCGACATGCTGGCGCATCTTGGTTACTCCAAGGCCGATATCGAAGCCGCCAACGACCATGTCTGCGGGACCATGACGCTGGAGGGTGCGCCGCATCTGAGCGAAGATCACTACCATATCTTCGATTGCGCCAATGCCTGTGGCAAGAAGGGCAAGCGTTACCTGAGCGTTGACAGCCATATCTACATGATGGCAGCGGCGCAGAGCTTCATCTCGGGGGCGATCTCGAAGACGATCAACATGCCCAACGACGCCACCATCGAGGATTGCCAGAAAGCCTATGAGCTGAGCTGGTCGCTGGGGGTGAAGGCAAATGCGCTTTACCGTGACGGCTCCAAGCTGAGCCAGCCGCTGGCATCGGCGCTGGTCGAGGATGATGACGAGGCCGCCGAGATCCTGGAAAGCGGCTCGGTGCAGGAAAAGGCCGCCGTTCTGGCCGAGAAGGTCATCGAGAAGGTGATCGTCAAGGAAATCGTCAAATCGCACCGCGAGAAGATGCCCGAACGCCGCAAGGGTTACACCCAGAAGGCGATCGTGGGGGGCCACAAGGTCTATCTGCGCACCGGCGAATACGAAGATGGCAATCTTGGCGAGATCTTCATCGACATGCACAAGGAAGGCGCCGGTTTCCGGGCGATGATGAACAATTTCGCCATCGCCGTGTCGGTCGGCCTACAATACGGTGTGCCGCTGGAGGAATTCGTCGATGCCTTCACCTTCACCAAATTCGAGCCCGCGGGCATGGTGCAGGGCAATGACAGCATCAAGAACGCGACCTCGATCCTGGACTATATCTTCCGCGAACTGGCGGTCAGCTACCTGGATCGCACCGATCTTGCCCATGTTAAGCCCGAAGGCGCGTCATTTGACGATCTGGGCCGTGGCGAGGAAGAGGGCGTGTCGAATGTCAGCGAAATGAGTGACGCCGCGGCATCGCGTTCGCTGGAGGTGCTCAAGCAGATCAGCTCGACCGGCTATCTGCGCAAGCGCCTGCCCCAAGAACTGGTGGTTCTGAATGGCGGCCAGTCGCGGATGGCGGCGGCCGGTGGCGATCCGGTGCAGACGCTGCAGACGCTGGTGCCTGAAACGGCCAGCGCGACGGCCTCCTATACCGCCAGTTCGACCACCACGACGGCCACGGCCTCGGGCAGCCTGAC
>CAZMZS010000082.1:0-12270 GCA_964570675.1 uncultured Roseovarius sp.
TGCACCGGCTGGCGCTGGAACAGGGGGCGACGGTGATCATCATCTCGGGCCGCGCCCAGGTGCAGGACAAGGTCACCGGGCTGGAACTGGGTGCGGATGACTACATCATCAAACCCTTCGACCCCGCCGAGGTGGTGGCCCGCGTGCGCGCCCGCCTGCGCCGCGACAGCGCCGCCCCCCAAAGCAGCGAAACCGCGCGCTTCAACGGTTGGGTGGCGCATTTCGACCGCTACATTCTGGAAGACGACAGCGGCGCTGAAACCCCCTTTTCCCATGCCGAGGGCGAGGTGCTGCGGTTGTTCCTCGAACGCCCCAAGCGGCTGATCTCGCGTCAGGCGATGCAGGAGGCCCTCGGCGGTGCCGCGGGCGACAGCTTCGACCGCGCGATGGATGTGCGCATCTCGCGGCTGCGCACCAAGCTGCGCGAAGACCCAAGGAACCCGCGCCTGATCAAGACGATCTATGGCGCCGGTTACATATTCCTCGGCGATGTCACCTGGGGCTGACCGGGTCCGGGGGCGCTGCCCCCGCCGCAGCAAGCTGCGACTCCCCCGGGATATTTCGAAACAGAAGAAGACCGGGCGCGCCCTGCCCTTCTTCTGTTCTTCCAATATCCCCGCCGGAGGCATCCGACATGCGCCACCGGGCGCTGGCGGCGCGGCAGGGGCTATTCGGCGGCGACCTGCGCATCCACCGCTTCGACCCGCACGGCCGAGAACTTGAACTCGGGGATCTTGCCATAGGGATCAAGCGCCGGGTTGGTCAGGATATTCGCCGCCGCCTCCACATAGGCGAAGGGCAGGAACACCATATCGGGCGCGATCGCGCGATCGGCGCGGGCCATCACCTCGATCGCGCCGCGCTTGGTGGTCAGGCGCACCATGCCGCCGGGTTCGACCCCCAGACGGCGCAGGGTCGAGGGGTGGAGCGAGCAGTTCGCCTCGGGCTCGACCGCATCGAGCACGCTGGCGCGCCGGGTCATCGAGCCGGTATGCCAATGTTCGAGCTGCCGCCCCGTGGTCAGGATCATCGGATAGGCGGCATCGGGCAGATCATCGGGCGGGATGACGCTCGCAGGGGTGAAGCGCGCGCGCCCATCCGCGCGCGGGAAACCGTCGCCGAACACCACTGCCTCGCCGGGGCCTTCGGGATCGTGGCAAGGATATGTCACCGCGTTCTCGCGCATCAGGCGCTCCCAGGTGATGTTGTCGAGCGAGCGCATGTTGACCTTCATCTCGGCAAAGACATCGGCGGGGCTGTCGTAATTCCATTGCAGCCCCAGCCGGTTGGCGAGCGCCACGGTGATCGCCCAATCCTCTCGCGCCTCACCCGGCGGTGACACGGCGCGGCGGCCCATCTGGACCTGCCGGTTTGTATTGGTGACGGTGCCGTTCTTTTCGTAAAACGCCGAGGCCGGCAGGATCACATCGGCATAATTCGCAGTCTCGGTGATGAAGATATCCTGCACCACCAGATGCTCCAGTTTGGCCAGCGCGTCGCGGGCATGTTCCACATCCGGGTCCGACATCGCCGGGTTCTCGCCCAGGATATACATGCCGCGGATCCTGTCCTCGTGGACCGCATCCATGATTTCGGTGACGGTCAGGCCCTTCTGATCGGAAAAATCATCCGAACCCCAGACCTCGGTAAAGGCGGCGCGCACGCCGTCATCGGTCACGTTCTGATAATCGGGCAGGAACATCGGCACCAGCCCGGCATCCGACGCGCCCTGCACGTTGTTCTGCCCGCGCAGCGGGTGCAGCCCGGTGCCCGGGCGCCCCACATGGCCGCACATCAGCGCCAGCGAGATCAGGCAGCGCGAATTGTCGGTGCCGTGGATATGCTGGCTGATGCCCATCCCCCAGAAGATCATCCCCGCCTTGGCGCGTGCGAAATCGCGGGCCACGGCGCGCAGCGTCTCGGCCGGGATGCCGCACAGCTCCTGCATGCGTTCGGGCGGGAACTGCGCCAGATGCGCCTTCTCTGCCTCCCAGTTCTGGGTGAAGGCCTCGATATATTGCTGATCGTAAAGCCCTTCCTCGACGATCACATGCATGATCGCGTTCAGCATCGAGACATCCGCCCCCGGCTTGAACTGCAACATGTGGGTGGCGAAGCGGCGCAGGCCCACACCGCGCGGATCCATCACGATCAGCTTGCCGCCGCGCTTGGTGAACTGCTTGAAATAGGTCGCCGCGACCGGGTGGTTCTCGATCGGGTTGGCCCCGATCACGATCGCCACGTCGGCATTCTCGATCTCGTTGAAGGTGGCGGTCACCGCGCCCGAGCCGACATTCTCGATCAGCGCCGCAACCGACGAGGCGTGACAGAGCCGGGTGCAATGGTCGACATTGTTGTGACCAAAGCCCTGGCGGATGAATTTCTGGAACAGATAGGCTTCTTCGTTGGTGCATTTGGCACTGCCGAAACCGGCGACCGATGCGCCACCGTGATCGTCCTTGAGGCGCTTGAGCCCGCCTGCCGCGATATCCAGCGCCTCGTCCCAATCGGCCTCGCGGAAGAATTGCTGCCAGTTGCCGGGATCCACGTTCAGCCCCTTGGGGGGCGCATCCTCGCGCCGGATCAGCGGCCTGGTCAGGCGGTGATCGTGGTGGATATAATCAAAACCGAAGCGCCCCTTGACGCAAAGCCGCCCCTCGTTTGCGGGGCCGTTGATGCCCTCGACATATTTCACGCGCCCGTCCTTGACCTTGAGGCTGACCTGGCAGCCCACGCCGCAGAACGGGCAGATGCTGTCCACTTCGCTGTCATGATCGGCGCTGTCGCCCTGCTGCGCACCGTCCAGAACCGTGGCCGGCATCAGCGCCCCGGTCGGGCAGGCCTGCACGCATTCGCCGCAGGCGACGCAGGTGCTCTCGCCCATGGGATCGTCGAAATCGAACACCGGAAAGCTGTCATGCCCGCGCCCGGCCATGCCGATCACGTCATTCACCTGCACATCACGGCAGGCCCGCACACAAAGGTTGCACTGGATGCATGCATCAAGATTGACCCGCATCGCCACATGGCTGTCATCCAGCAACGGCACCCGGTCCTTTTCCATCGGCGCAAAGCGGCTGGAGGAGACACCGGTCAGTTCCGCCATGTCCCAGAGGTGGCTGGAGCGGTCATGCGCCTCGGGCTGCGCGGGCTGATCGGCCAGCAGAAGCTCCATCACCATCTTGCGCGAGGCTTCGGCGCGCGCGCTCTCGGTATTGACGACCATGCCTTCTGCGACTTCACGGATGCACGAGGCCACCAGGACGCGCTCACCCTCGACCTCGACCATGCAGGCGCGGCAATTGCCGTCGGGGCGGTAGCCGGGCGCGGGCTTGTGGCACAGATGCGGAATCTTCAGGCCCCGGCCATGCGCGGCCTCCCAGATGGTCTGGCCCGTCTCGGCCTCGACCTCTTTGCCATTCAGGGTGAAACTGATCTTGTCGGACATGGCGCGTCTCCTTGCTGGGCCATGGTAAATCATGTGTGGCGCTTTTGGAGTCCTGCAATCCCGACACCTCCCTGCGGTTTTGCGGCGTCTGATCGCGCATCGTTTCCGATCGGCAACGCGATGGCCCTATCGGCCACGCCCCGCCGCACTGAGGCGCGCGCACAAATATTTCGCGTAGCCCACCTTTCACCCTGCCGCGCGGGGCGCTAACGTGCCGCCGGTAAGCGAACAGCAGGGCGGACCGACGTGGCCGAAATCATCCTTGTGCGGCACGGGCAAGCCAACAGCCATGCCACCGATGAAACGAGTTATGACAATCTTTCGGATCTGGGCCGCGAACAGGCAGCCTGGCTGGGGACGCATATGCGCGCGACCAATCCGCATTTCGACCGCGTGCTGACCGGCACCCTGCGCCGGCAGGCCGACACCGCGCACGCCATGGGCTATGAGATCACCACCCAGGATGCCCGCCTCAACGAGCTGAGCTACTTCGCCCTGGCCCAGGCGCTGGAGGATCAGCACGGCATCCCGGCGCCGCGCGACCCCACCGAATTCGCCATCCACCTGCCGCAGGTGATCGACCATTGGACCCGCGACACGCTCGAAGGCGTCCCCGAACCGTTCTCGGACTTCGCCGCACGGATCACCGGGCTGATCGACGAGGTCTGCGAGACACCGGGGCGCACCCTTCTGGTGACGTCGGGCGGGGTGATCGGCATGGTCATGCGCCACGCGCTCGGCCTTGAAAATGGCGGCATGGCGCGGATGATGCTGCAGATCATGAACAGCTCGGTGCATCGGCTGGAATATGTCCACGACATGCTGATGGTCGGCGCGTTCAACGCCACGCCCCATCTGGATACGCCCGACCGGGTGCATGCCCGCACCTTCGTTTGAAAGGAAACAATACCATGATGAAATTCTATTACGCCCCCGGCACCATTTCAGTGGCCGTTGCCTATGCACTTGAAGATACCGGCGTGGACTACGCCCCGGTCGCGCTCGATTTCAAGGCGGGTCAGCAGACCAGCGCCGAATACCTGGCGATCAATCCCAAGGCCCGCGTGCCCGCGCTTGTGAGCGATGCGGGCATCCTGACCGAAACCGGCGCGATCCTCGAATACCTGGCCAGTCTGGTGCCCGACCGGGCGCTGGTTCCCGACGATCCCTGGCAGGCCGCGCAGATGCGCAGCGCGATGTTCTACCTTGCCAGCACGGTTCATGTGAACCACGCCCACAAGCATCGCGGCAGCCGTTGGGCCACAAGGCAGGACCTGTTCGACGACATGACCGCCAAGGTCCCCGAGACCATGGCCGCCTCCTGCCGCTTCATCGAGGATAACTGGGCCCTTTCGCCCTATGTGATGGGCGAGCGGATGAGCATGGCCGACCCCTATCTCTACTCGGTCTGCACCTGGCTTGCGGGTGATGGCGTCGACATCACCGCATTCCCCAAGCTGGCCGCCTTCTTCACCATGATGAGCAACCGCCCCGCCGCCGCCGCGATCCGCGAAAAAGGCATCGCGCTCTGATCCGCCTAAAGGACGATAACGAATGACCCATCTGTGGCTTCGCGCCGAACAACGCCCCAACGAGGACCGCACCGGCCTGACACCCGAAGGCGCGGCCAAGCTGATCGCCAGCGGCATCCGCGTCACCGTCGAGGAAAGCCGCAATCGCATCATCCCGATTGACGGCTACCGCGAGGCGGGATGCGGGATCGCGCCCGAGAATTCATGGCCCGACGCCCCGCGCGACGCCATCATCTTCGGGCTCAAGGAACTGCCCGATGACGGCACGCCGCTGCCCCATCGCCACATCATGTTCGGCCATGCCTTCAAGGGCCAGCATGCGGGGCGCCGCCTGCTGGAACGTTTCAAGGCCGGTGGCGGCACGCTTTACGACCTGGAATACCTTGTCGATGAACAGGGACGCCGGGTTGCCGCCTTCGGCTATTGGGCGGGCTATGCGGGGGCGGCTGTCAGCCTGATGGCCTGGGCCGCGCAACAGGCGGGCGAAACTTGCGCCCCCGTGGCCTCATACCCCCACAAACACGCGCTGCTCGAGGATCTTGCCGGGCGCCTTGACGCCACCGGCCAACCGCGCCCCCGCGCCATCGTGATCGGCGCGCTTGGCCGGGTCGGCACGGGTGCTGCGGATCTGTGCGAGGCGATGGAGGTGACGACAACCAAATGGGACATGGCCGAGACCGCGGGCGGCGGCCCCTTCCCCGAGCTTCTGGCGCATGACATCTTTCTCAACTGCATCTTCGCGCGCCCCGGCACGCCGGTTTTCGTGCCACCCTCGGCGCTTGGCAGTGATCGCCGCCTGACTGTCATCGGTGACGTGGCCTGCGACCCCGACAGCGATTACAACCCGGTGCCGGTCTATGACGCCGCGACCACATGGGATCGCCCTGTGACGCGCGTCCATGACGACCCGCCGCTCGACGTGATGGCGATCGACAATCTGCCCTCGCTTCTGCCGCTGGAATCCTCTCAGGATTACGCCGCGCAGCTTCTGCCCTCGCTGCGGACATTGGGACAGCCCGACCAAGGGGTCTGGGGGCGCGCGCTGGCCACATTCAACGACCACATGAAGGAGGTATGACCATGACCATTCACTGGTGCGGAACCGGCCTTTCGGCCATTCCCGGCCTGCGCCGCCTGATCGAGGCAGGCCATGACGTGACCGTCTGGAACCGGACGACCGACAAGGCGAAACAGGCGGTCGGCGACCTGACCGACAATATCCATGCCTTCGACATCGACGCGCTTGGCGCGACGCTGGCCAAGGGCGATCTTGTGGTGTCGATGCTGCCCGGCGACTGGCATGTGCCGCTGGCGGAACTGTGCATCGCCAAGGGCGCGAATTTCGTCTCCTCCTCCTATATCGCCCCCGAGATGCGCGCACTTGACGACAAGGCCCGCGCCGCTGGCGTGACCTGTGTCAACGAAGTCGGTCTTGATCCGGGGATCGACCACCTGATGGCGCATCACCTTGTCGCCGAATACCGCGACTCGGACGCCTATCACCCGGCCAATGACCTGAGCTTCACATCCTATTGCGGCGGTGTGCCCAAGCACCCCAACCCCTTCCGCTACAAGTTCAGCTGGTCACCGCTTGGCGTGCTCAAGGCGCTGCGCTCACCCTCGCGCTCGATCCGCGACTACTCGGAACTCAATGTCGCCCGGCCCTGGGATGCGCTGTCCAGCTATACCGCTCCCCTGCCGACGCCCGAAACCTTCGAGGTCTACCCCAACCGCGACTCGGTGCCCTTCATCGAGGATTACCGCTTTGACCCGGCCTGGCAGATCAAGGAATTCGTGCGCGGCACGCTGCGCCTCAATGGCTGGTCGGACGCCTGGTCCGACATCTTCCGCGAGATCGAGACCCTCGAAGGCCCCGCAGGCGATGCGCGGCTCAAGGAAATGTCCGACCAGTTCTGGCAAGAGCACGCCTATGACGAGGACGAACCCGACCGCGTCGTCATGTGCGTCTCGCTCAAGGCCGAGCGCAACGGCAAGCCGGTCTGGCACAAGACCTACGTGATGGATGCATGGGGCGATGCGCGCGGCACGGCGATGGCGCGGCTGGTGTCGATCCCGGTGTCGCTGGCGGTCGAGGCGGTGCTGAACCGCGAAATCCCCGCCGGTGTCCACCCCGCTCCGCATGACCCGCGCCTGATCGAAAGGTTCCTCGGCGAAGTCGACAAGCTGGCGCAGCATCTTCAGGTGGTCGATCACACCGCCTGACACGGCATCTGGCGATCACTCTGCCACGTTGCGCCCTGCGGTGCGCGCCTGTTCGCGCGCGCTCGGATGGGCCGAAGGGCGGAACGGCACCTTCACGACCTCTGCCTCCACCGGCTGCCCGGATTGCGCCGTATAGCGCGCGGGCAGCTCCACAAGGCATGTCGTGCCGATCGCCGTCATGTCCCAGGGCACATATCCAAGCGCAATGTTGCATTCCAGCTCAGGTGACCACCAGGGCGAGGTCACATAACCCACCCGCGTGCCATCCGGGCGCGCGATCAGCCAGAAATCGGGCGCGTAATCGGTGATCGGCGCACCACCCATTTTCAGCCCCACCAGCTTTAGGTCGAACGGATATTCACCCGCCTCGATCTTGTCGCGCTGCGCCTCGAGCGCGGCGCGCCCGATGTAATCCGCCTCTTTCTCGCGCGGGACCTGATAGGCCAGATTGACCTGAAAGGGCGAGGTTTCGGCGTCCATGTCCTGCCCCCATGACAGGATTCCCGCGGCGATCCGGCGGTGATGCGCAGGCGCGATGACCCTCAGGCCGAACCGCGCCCCATGCCCCAGCACCGCATACCACATCGCCTCGGCATTCAGTGTGGCATCGCGCAGGTAGATTTCGTAACCCTTTTCGCCGGAAAACCCGGTCTGGCTGATCACCACCGAACAACCCGCCAGCTCGCTTTCCATCAGCTCGTAATACCGCAGCTCGCGGATCGCTTCGCCGAACATGTCGACCATCAGACCCTCGGATAGCGGCCCCTGTACCTGTACCGGCGCAACATCGATCTCCTCGATGTCGACATCATGGCCAAGGCCCACATTCACGCCCTGCAACCACATCCCCAGATCGCTGTCCGAGATCGAGAACCAGAACTCGTCCTCCGCCAGCCTCAGCAGCACCGGATCGTTCAGGATTCCGCCCCGCTCGTTGCAAAGGATGGTGTATTTGCCATGCATCGGTGCGATCTTGCTGGCGTCGCGTGTGATGACCCGGTTCACGAAGGCCTCGGCATCGGGGCCGCGCACCCGAATCTGGCGCTCGACGGCGACATTCCACAGCGTGACGCGATTGACCAGCGCGTCATATTCGGCCATCGCGCCGCCATCCTCGGGGCGCACATAGCCGCGCGGATGATACATGCGGTTGTAGACCTCGGCGCGCCAGCAGCCCGCCTCGATCGACATATGCCAGAATGGCGATTTGCGCACACGGGTCGAGATCAGCATCTGCACCGGCGTCGGGCCGGATTGCCTGAGATTGAGCGGCACCAGCCTGTCGGACTGCGCCACACCCGGCACGTTGGGATGAAACCTGTCGCTTTCGCTCATGGCCATGCCCTCCCGCCTGTCGGTCAAGATCGCAGGCACCACTCTGGCAGACCACCCACCCCGAGTCGAGAGCGCGCCGTTCGTCGCCACAATCACATTGGCTTGAGGGCGCGTGCGCGCCGACACATGCACCGACGTGATACCGACGTGATACCGGCACCTTGCAGACACCGGTTTTCGCCACAAAATCAGTCCTTTGGGATCACTCGCCCGGTCAACCCCGGCGCATCAGGTCATCTTCGTCGTCGACGATGGAAATCCCCAGCTCGTCCAACCCGTTCTCCAGATGGTCTGACAGATGCGGCGTGCCCAACAGGTAATCCGCCGTCGGCGTCGAGGCCGAAGACATCGCTGTCTGCTTGGCTTCTTCCAGATCTTCAGCGGTAAAACTCTCGCGTCCGATCCACATCAGCGCCACGAGGCTGGCCTGTTCCTCCTCGCTCAGCCGGTCGATGAAACCGCGCAACTCGGCCTCTGCGCGATCCAGTTCGCGCGCCATCAGCACCACCTGCGCAATCTTGTATGTGCTTATATCCAGCATGGTCCGTCTCCTGTTCGCATGACCCGCGCCAACTTGGGTCAAGCTTGTGGTCCCGTCTTTGATCTTACGCAAGATAACGCATCAGCGCCCGTGGCTGCGATCATAACCATTCACAGGCGGCGGCGACCACCCCTCGAGCGCATCATCTTCGGGCGCGAAAATCTCGATCAGCAGCGGATGACAGGCCGCCGCGTCGCTTGTGTGCTCAGCGGAACAATCGCCACCCGGACAGGCGCTGAGCGCGCCCAAAAGATCGATTTCCGCCATGAATTCAAGATGATCTCCGGGGCGCACAGGGCTGGCCTTCATGAAATACTGCCCGGTATCGCGGGTGAACCCGGTGCACATGAAAACATTGAGAACGTCATGCACATGCGGCTCTGCCTCGCTCAGGCTCAGCCCGGTCGCATCGGCCAGCGCGCGAGTCAGGTTGGAATGGCAGCAGTGGTGATACTGAACGCCGCTCAGCAGGTTGCCCGTGTAAGGATCACAGCGCGTGCCGATCACATCATGCACCGAGCCGCCGAATCCGTCGATACCGTACCAGTCCAGCGTATCGGCGGTGATCGTCGCCATCGCGCGCAAATAGGGAAAAGAGGACCACATCCGCTCGCCGGTGGTCAGGTGCGTGCCATGCAGCGCGCGCGTCTTGCCCGAATAGAACCGCTCGGACAGATCATGCGCATTCCAGAGGTTCAGGTCGCCCACCTGCGGCCCCCCGACAGACGTGATCCTGAAGAACTGCCCCGCATTCAACCGGAAAGCCGCCGCATCGCGCGGTTTAACCAGAACCTCGCCAACCTTGCGCGCGCCTTCGCGCGCCGCCGCGTAAAGCGCCATGTCGGGCCTTGGCAGGGTGTCGTTGGGATAGCAGATCACCGGCGCTACGGCGCGCCGCGCGTCTGCATCGTCTGGGGCTGCGGTCATGGGAATGTCCTTTTCGTGCATATCCGGCTACATGCTCCGATCAGACAAATATTTTCAAGTGCCACTCGCACCTCACTTGAAGCGCAGGCAGTCGCGCGGCGCCTTGTCGCCAACCGTCTCGGCCCCACAATAAGCGCAGCGCCACAGGCCCCGGCGGCGGTCCTGCCGCCAGCGGCAATTCCGGGTCAGGGTCGTGGTCTGGTGACGCCAAAGGAAATAGATGACGACACCGACCAGCAGAATCAGCAGAAAAACGAACATTCAAAGGCCCCGGCGATTTCCGGAACCCGTCCTAACGCAAAGCGGCGCGGCGTGAAACCTAGCCTCAGGCCGCCCGGTGATACTGAAACAGCCCGTCGTCATCGGCAGGACCTGCCGTCACCGGCAACGGGTCATCATCGTAATAGGCCCATGCCTGCTCAAGCAGCTTCAGGGCGTCCTCGGCGGGGGTGTTCGGGGTTTGGGCTTGCGATGTCATAGGTCACTCCAGATTCCAAAGTGCCTCCCTGCCAAGAAGAATAAGGGCGAACCGCGCCCGTGACATCCCACAATGTTGCATGCGAGCAATGCTTTTGCTGCAATGCAGCAAAAGCCGAGGACAGCCACCCCTGAAGTTCCCCGGCGCAAGACAGATGATCGCCCAAGGCGGTGCCGACCATACCCCGCGCCGGGAAAGCGCGCGATCAGACCGCGCGTTCGACCATCAGCTTCTTGATCTCGGCGATGGCCTTGGCCGGATTGAGCCCCTTGGGGCAGGTCTTGGTGCAGTTCATGATCGTGTGGCAGCGATAAAGCTTGAACGGATCTTCCAGATCGTCCAACCGCTCGCCCGTGGCCTCGTCGCGGCTGTCGATGATCCAGCGATAGGCATGCAACAGGGCCGCCGGTCCAAGATACTTGTCGCCGTTCCACCAATAGCTGGGGCAGGCGGTCGAGCAGCTGGCGCACATCACGCATTCGTAAAGCCCGTCGAGTTTCTCGCGGTCCTCGATCGACTGCCGCCATTCCTTGGCGGGGCGGTTCGTCTTGGTTTCCAGCCATGGCATGATGCTGGCATGCTGCGCGTAGAAATGCGTCAGGTCCGGGATAAGGTCCTTGACCACCGGCATATGCGGCAGCGGATAGACCTTCACGTCGCCCTTGATCTCATCCATGCCATAGATACAGGCCAGCGTGTTGATCCCGTCGATATTCATCGCGCAAGAGCCGCAGATCCCCTCGCGGCAGGACCGGCGAAAGGTCAGCGTCGGGTCGATCTTGTTCTTGATGTAGATCAGCGCATCCAGAACCATCGGCCCGCAATCGTCCATATCGACGAAATAGGTGTCGACGCTGGGGTTGTCGCCCTCATCCGGGTTCCAGCGATAGATCTGGAACTTGCGCAGGTTGCTCGCACCCTCCGGCTTGGGCCAGGTCTTGC
Source organism: uncultured Roseovarius sp. (assembly GCA_964570675.1). GTDB lineage: Bacteria > Pseudomonadota > Alphaproteobacteria > Rhodobacterales > Rhodobacteraceae > Roseovarius. Next base: position 11,427 of record CAZMZS010000082.1, read on the forward strand.
CCCGGATCATGCGCGAATTCTTGGGGAGTCTGAGTTGAACCATTCTTCTCTCCTGTTCAGGCGGCGCGCGCCCTGCCTTGGGGCCACTGCCTCGCGGCGTCTTTCGTTCCCTGCGCCTTGATGCGCATGTGGCAAGCCATCAGAATGTCCGTTCCTTCGGCGCGATCTTCTTGAGGCTGATCCCACCCTCTTTCTCGGTCGAAAGCGGCGCCTCGATCACCGGGCGGTATTCCAGGCTGGTCTTGTTGCCCTCCACCCGTGCGATCGTATGCACCCGCCAGGTCTTGTCGTCGCGATCCGGGAAATCCTCGTGGGCATGGGCGCCGCGGCTTTCGTGACGAGCCTCGGCCCCGGCGATGGTGGCCAGCGCGTTCGGCATGAGGTTGGTCAGCTCCAGCGTCTCCATCAGATCCGAGTTCCAGACCAGCGAGCGGTCACTGACCTTCAGATCATCCAGCTTGCCGGCGATCTCGCCCATTTTCTTGACGCCGTCGGCCATGGTCTTGGACGTGCGGAACACGGCAGCGTCTTCCTGCATGGTCTTTTGCATCTCGAGCCGCAGATCGGCCGTCGCCACGGCACCGTCGGCATGGCGCAAGCCGTCAAGGCGATCAAGCGCCTTGTCCACCTCGCCCGTGTTGGTCGCGGGCACGGCGCTTTCGGCGTCCACGACATTGCCCGCACGAATGGCGGCGGCACGCCCGAAGACCACAAGATCGATCAGCGAGTTCGAGCCAAGCCGGTTCGCCCCGTGGACACTGGCGCAGCCCGCCTCGCCCACGGCCATCAGGCCGGGCACGATATTGTTGGGGTCTTTCGCGGTGGGGTTCAGAACCTCGCCCCA
>CAZMZS010000083.1:0-12148 GCA_964570675.1 uncultured Roseovarius sp.
TGAAGACCCCGCCGGTCTGCTCCATCTCCCAGGACGCGGGCGTGGCGGAGACGAAGACCGATTGCGGGCGCATGGCGTCCCATTCCTCGAATTTGAGGGGGCGGTTATCCATGCAGCTGGGCAGGCGGAAGCCGTGTTCTGCCAGGGTGAACTTGCGCCGGTAGTCGCCCTTGTACATGCCCCCGATCTGGGGAACCGAGACATGCGATTCATCCGCGAAGACGATGGCGTGGTCGGGGATGAATTCGAACAGCGTCGGGGGTGGCTCGCCAGGCGCGCGCCCGGTCAGGTAGCGCGAATAGTTCTCGATCCCGTTGCACACGCCGGTCGCATCCAGCATCTCGAGGTCGAAATTCGTGCGTTGCTCCAGCCGCTGCGCCTCCAGCAGTTTGCCGTCGCCGACAAGCTGGTCGAGCCGCTGGCGCAGCTCCTTGCGGATACTGACGATGGCCTGTTGCAGCGTCGGCTTGGGCGTCACGTAATGCGAATTGGCATAGACGCGGATCTGGTCGAAACCGCCGGTCTTGGCGCCGGTCAGGGGGTCGAATTCGGTAATCCCCTCAAGTTCCTCGCCAAAGAAGCTGAGCTTCCAGGCGCGATCCTCGAGGTGGGCGGGCCAGATTTCGAGAGTGTCGCCGCGCACCCGGAAACTGCCACGCTGGAACGCCTGATCGTTGCGCTTGTATTGCTGGGCAACGAGATCGGCCATGATCTTGCGCTGGTCATAATCGAGCCCGACCTTGAGGTCCTGGGTCATCGCGCCATAGGTCTCGACCGAGCCGATCCCGTAGATGCAGCTGACCGAGGCGACGATGATCACGTCGTCGCGTTCCAGAAGCGCGCGCGTGGCCGAGTGGCGCATCCGGTCGATCTGTTCGTTGATCTGGGATTCCTTCTCGATATAGGTATCCGAGCGCGGCACATAGGCTTCGGGCTGATAGTAGTCGTAGAAGCTGACGAAATACTCCACGGCGTTATTGGGAAAGAAGTGCTTGAATTCGCCATATAGCTGCGCCGCGAGCGTCTTGTTGGGCGCGAGGATGATGGCGGGGCGTTGGGTTTCCTCGATCACCTTGGCCATGGTGTAGGTCTTGCCGGTGCCGGTGGCGCCCAGAAGAACCTGGTTGCGCTCGCCCGCATCGACCCCGCCCGAAAGCTCGCGGATCGCGGCGGGCTGGTCGCCGGCGGGCTGGAATTCGGTCACCATCTCGAAACGGATGCCGCCTTCCAGCTTTTCGCGCGTCGCCACATCGGGCGCGCTGGCATGCATCAACGGTTCGGTTTTGTCGGAATGGGCGTAGGGCATGTGAATCCGGTCCTTGCTGTCGTTCCACACTTGTTCCCTTTCGCGCCGGGTTCAAGGGGGCGCGAGCCTTGCCGGCGCCGCTATCTGCGCAGCAAAGCGCGCGCAGGTGGCAATTTGTTCCCTTGCCCCATCCCCGCAATTTTGGAATAACCATCCCACAGCAAGGAGGCACGTCCATGTCCGCCCGTATCTACAAACCCGCGCGCAGCACCACCCAATCGGGCAATGCCCGCTCGCAACATTGGGTTCTGGAATATGTCGCCCAGACCGCGCGCGAGGTCGATCCGCTGATGGGCTGGACCAGTTCCGCCGACACACAGGCACAGGTCAGGCTGACCTTTCCAACCCGCGCCGCCGCCATGGAATACGCCGAGGAACATGGCATCGACGCCATCGTGCTGGAACCCCACAGCCGCAAGCCCAATATCCGCCCCGGCGGCTATGGCGAGAATTTCGCCACCAACCGGCGCGCCACCTGGACCCACTGAGGCAAGCGCGCAACAGCGCCCTGCCCCGGCCCCGCACTTGAGCGGGATCAACGCGCGTTCCGGCCTTATCCGATAGACTTCTTCACCGGACAGCAGAGTGAAGGAGACGCAGATGACCGCCAGCCCCAAGGCCGACGCCGCAGCACCACCGCAGGACGCCAACGACATGAAGCCCGCCGACAAGCTTGCCGAATTCCGGCAGGCCTTCGAGGCAGGAGACTACCCTTACCAGGACAAGATGAGTCGGCGCAGCTATGAAAACCGCAAGGCCCAGCTTCAGGCCGAGCTGCTGAAGGTGCAGCTTTGGGCACAGGAGACGGGCGAGAGGTTCGTCCTGATCTTCGAAGGCCGCGACGCGGCCGGCAAGGGCGGCACCATCAAGCGGTTCACAGAACACCTGAATCCGCGTCAGGCCCGCGTGGTGGCGCTCAACAAGCCCACCTGGGAGGAAAAGGGGCAATGGTTTTTCCAGCGCTACATCGAGCACCTGCCGACCGTGGGCGAAATGGTGTTCTACGACCGATCCTGGTATAACCGCGCCGGGGTGGAACGGGTGATGGGCTTTTGCGAGCCTTGGGAATACCTGGAATTCATGCGCCAGACCCCCGATCTTGAGCGGATGCTGGTGCGCTCCGGCATCCGGCTCTACAAATATTGGTTCTCGGTCACGCAGGACGAACAGAAACGCCGTTTCGATGCGCGCGCCACTGATCCGCTCAAGCAATGGAAGCTGAGCCCGATCGACAAGCAGAGCCTTGGCAGATGGGACGATTACACCGAGGCCAAGGAGGCGATGTTCTTTTACACCGACACCGCCGATGCGCCCTGGACGGTGATCAAGTCGAACGACAAGAAACGCGCGCGCCTCAATTGCATGCAACATTTCCTGAGCTCGCTGGATTATCCCGGCAAGAACCCCAGGATCGCCCGCGCCCCCGATCCGCTGATCGTGTCGACGGCGCAGCATGTGCTGCACGGGTCGGATCATATCCTTGGCAAGTCGATGCATCCCGAAACGCGCAAGAGCTGACCGGCACGGCGGCGGGCGCAACGACTGATGTGGCGGCGGGCGTGACGGCGGGCGCGCGCGCATCAGATGCGCGCCGTCTTGCCCGCCCGCCCGCATGGCCTTACACCTGCGCCATGACCCGCTGGCTGTGTCTGACCCTTTCCTTTGCCGTTGCCCTGTCACTGGGGCTGATCGCGCGCGCGCCCGCGGCGCACGCGCATCCGCATGTCTTTGTCGATGTCACCCTGCGTTTCCTGCCCGACGAGCACGGACGGCTGAGCGGGGTCGAGGTGATCTGGCGCTATGACGATTTCTTTTCGCTGCTCGTGCTCGAGGATATGGGGCTCGATCCTGACGGCGACATGGAGCTGACCGGCGAGGAACGCGCGGTGCTCAAGGGGTTTGACCTGGCCGATTGGCCCGAGGGGTTCGAGGGCGCGCTGTTTCTTGAAGCAGGCGGCGAGACGATCACACTTGACCCGCCCGAGCCCATTGCCGCGCATCTCGACGAGGGGCGCATCGTGACCCGCCACCTGCGCCGGTTCACGCCACTTCGCCCGGCATCGCTGGTGGTGCGCCCCTATGATCCCTCATATTACGCGGCGCTGACGCTGTCGCGCGTGGGCGGGCTGCCAGATGGCTGTAAAAGGCGGATCGAAGAGGCCGACAAGGATGCCGCCGACGAGATCGTCGCCGGGCTGGGCGGGGCCGCCAATGAAAACCTTTTCGAAGAGGTCGAGGTGGGCATCCATTACGCCGATACGCTTGAGATCACATGCGCACCCTTGTCCTGATCGCGTCGCTGGGGCTGATCGCGCTGGCGGTCTGGCTGTGGGGGCTGGGCGGCGCCGAGATCGTCACGCGATGGGCCGCCGAAAGCCAGCGCGAGGTACAACAGGCGATGGCGGGCTACCTGCGCGCGTTGCGCAGCGGCGAAGGCGCGGCGCTGGCCGGGCTTTGGGCCTTGTGTTTCGCCTATGGGTTCTTTCATGCCGCCGGGCCGGGGCATGGCAAGCTGTTGATCGGCGGTTACGGGCTGGGCGCGGGGGTGCCGGTGCTGCGGCTCTCCGGGCTGGCGCTGGCGTCGAGCCTTGCGCAGGCGGCGACGGCGGTGGTGCTGGTCTATGCGGGCGTGTTCGCGCTGGGGCTGACGCGCCAGGCGATGGTGGGCGCCACCGACCGCATTCTTGCACCCGCGAGCTACGGCGCGATCGCGCTGGTGGGGCTGTGGCTGGTCTGGCGCGGGCTGCGGCGCTGGCGCGCGATGCGGCGCGCGGACCGTTACCATGATCACAGCGGGCATGGGCACGACCACGGGCACGGGCACGGGCAAGACCACGATCATACGCATGACCACCACACCGGAGAGGTCTGCGATACCTGCGGCCACCGCCACGGCCCCACCGCTGACGAGGCGGCAAGGGTCCACAGCTTTGGCGAGGCGCTGGCGCTGGTGGCGGCGGTGGCGATCCGGCCCTGCACCGGCGCGATCCTTTTGCTGATCCTGACATGGCGCATGGGGCTGGACATGGCCGGGATCGTCGGCGCCTTCGTCATGGGGCTGGGCACCGCCAGCGTGACCGTGGCCGTGGCCGTCGCCGCCGTGACCCTGCGCAAGGGGCTTTTGACGCGCCTTGCAGGACGCGAGGGCGGCGCGGCGCGCATGATCCTGCCCCTGATCGAGATCGCCGCCGGGCTGATGGTGGCGCTGCTGGCGGTCGAGCTGATGCGCGGCGCGCTTCAGGCCGCCCCGTTCTGAAGCACGCTGCCGCCTGTCGTCCCGGCTTCCTCTTGCGTGCCCGCGCGCGCCAGCCTAAGGGCGTGGCATGACGACGCGCCTTTCATATCGCCAGCACGCCCGCGCGACGCTTGGGCTGGGCCTGCCGCTGATCGGCAGCCATGTGGCGCAATTCGCCATCACGCTGAGCGATGCGCTGATGCTGGGCTGGTATTCGGTCGAGGCGCTGGCCGCCGAAGTGCTGGGCGGCACGCTGTTTTTCGTGCTGTTCATCATGGGATCGGGATTCGCCTGGGCGGTGATGCCGATGGTCGCCTCGGCCCGCGCCGCGGGCGACGAGACGCAGATCCGCCGGGTCACGAGAATGGGAGCCTGGGCGTCGATCCTGTTCGGGCTGGCGACATTGCCGCTGATGGTGCTGTCGGGGCCGATCTTTCACGCGCTCGGTCAGGACGCGCGGATTTCTGCGCTGGCTGGGCAGTACCTGGCGATCATGGGCTGGGGCATCCTGCCCGCGCTGCTGGTGATGGTTCTGAAATCCTATCTTGCCGCGCTGGAGCGCACGCAGGTCGTGCTGTGGATCACGGTGGCCGCCGTGGGGCTGAACGTGGTGGTCAACCATGCGCTGATCTTCGGCAACTGGGGCTTTCCGGAACTGGGCGTGCGCGGTGCGGCGATCGCCTCGTTGACGGTCAACACCGCCTCGCTGATCGCGCTGGCGATCTATGCCGCGCTGGTGCAGCCCGATCATGCGCTGTTCCAGCGGGTCTGGCGCCCCGATCCCGAAGCGCTGGCGCAGGTGTTCCGCCTGGGATGGCCCATCGGCATCACCAACCTGGCCGAGGTCGGTCTTTTCGCCGCCTCGTCGATCATGATGGGATGGCTGGGGCCGCTGCCGCTGGCGGCGCATGGGATCGCGCTTCAGGTGACATCTGTGGTGTTCATGGTGCATCTGGGCCTCTCGAACGTGGCCACGGTGCGCGCCGGGCAGGCCTATGGGCGCGCCGATGGCGTGGCGTTGCGCGATGGGGCGGCGGTGGTTCTGGCGATGTCGGGTGTGGTGGCTTTGGCAACGGTGGCGCTGTTCCTGAGCGTCCCGGAATGGATGATGGGTCTGTTCATGAGCCATGACGAGCCGAGCCGCGCCGATGTCATCGCGATCGGCACCGGGCTGCTGGCGGCGGCGGCGCTGTTTCAGCTGGTGGATGCGGGACAGGTGATGGCGCTTGGCCTGTTGCGCGGGGTGCAGGACACGCGGGTGCCGATGCTGATGGCGGCGCTGAGCTATTGGGCGATCGGAGTCCCGGCAAGTTACCTCATGGGGTTCACCTTCGGGATGGGCGGCGCGGGCATCTGGCTGGGGCTGGCGGTCGGGCTGGCCTGTGCGGCGGTGCTGATGCTGGCACGGTTCATCGCCTGGTCTGGACGCGCCGCCGCGACCGGCAGGTCGGCCACGCCGCCAACTGCCCCCTGAACGCGACGGCTCAGGCCGCGCCGGCGGCGGGTGCGCGCAGACGCACCCCGTCGATCTTCCATCCCGATGCGCCCTCGATCATCTCGTATTCCAGGATATGCAGCACCCCTGCCCCGTCGCGAACCATGACGTTCTGGAAAAGCCGCCCGCCGCGCTCCTGAGTTGACAGGAACGTCACCTCGGCCGGTCGCCAGACCATCGGGTAACCCCGCTGCACCATCTCCCCAAAGCGTTCGGGCGTGCCGAAAATCTGCCTGATCGTCGGGCTGGCATGGTCAAAGGCGGCCTCGACATCATCGGCGAGGAACGCATCGATCTGAGACGAGATCACATCGCGGATCGCCTGACTGTCGGCGCGCGCCGCCGGCGCCAGGCCAAACGCGACGCCCGACACCAGAAGAAACAGTGCGGCGGTGGCAAGACGTAAACGGACCATGGTGCATCTCCCTTGGACTGATCCAAGGGTAGCGCCCCAGCCGCCGGTTTCAAATCGTCATGCTCAGGGCCGCTGAACCGATTCGATATAGGCGATCAGGTCGGTGACCGGGGTGCTGGTCAGGATCGGCTGGCCGCTTTCCGTCTTGAGCGAAGCATCGGAGCCCTCGAAGAAATCGCCATAGACCGGCATTTCGCTGCCATGCGCCACCAGCGGGTCACGCCCGTCGATGCGCTTGACCACGCGGGTCATCGGGAATGTTCCGCCATTGTCGGCGCTGAGCGCGGTGAGGTCGCTGGGCTGCACCGTCAGCACGGCGCGCATCGGCCCGTGGCCGGTGGCCTCGGTGCCGTGGCAGGCGGCGCAGTAGCGATCATAGATCGCCTCGCCGGTTTCGGCATCGCCCGCCGCGATGGCCGCACCGCCCGGCAGGACGGCGACAAGAAAGGCTGTCAGAATGGCTTTGCTGTTCATGATCGGTCTCCCTGAAAATTATCCGGGCGCGGGCGCCTGGATGGTGGAAAGATAAGCCGAAAGATCAACCAACGCACGCGGCGTTTTTATGGCCGCGCCGGTTTCGGGGTTGCGCCAGATCACGGTTCTGTCCGCGAAAAGCGGGCCATATTCGGGCATCACGTCGAACTGGCCGGGATAGCCATGCACCCGCGCGATGACATCCCCCGCAGGGTATGTGCCGCCATTGCGCGCCGCAAGCTGCGTCAGGTCCGCGGGCGGGGTGTCGAGCATCGGCGCCATCACCCCGTCGCCGCGCCCCGCGTCACCATGGCAGCGGGCGCAATAGACTTCAAACAGCCCCTGCCCCGTCATCGCCGTCTCATCGCCCGGGCGCGTGACAGTGCCGCCATCAGGCGCACAGCCCGCAAGGACGGGCAAGGTCAGGATGAGGATCAACGGAAAGACAGGGCGCATGCGATTTCCTTCGGCTTTCGCCCCGATCCTGCACAATGCGGGCGGCGCGCACATTGACCTGCATCAGCCGCGTATCAGGCGATCCCGGCCAGCGTGCGGGTCTGCTGCCAGATCGCATCCTCGAGCGTGACGGGATCCTGCGCCTGTTTGCCCTGCCCCGGCATCCGCGCGCCCGCATCCTGCGCGACACCCGCGCCGACCGCGGCGAGCCGCTCGAAGAACACACCCGACACATCGGGATCGAGCAACAGGTAATATTGCCCCAGATCATGCGGCTTCCCCTCGGGCGCCTTCAGGGGCGCCACGTCGCGGCTGACGACGCCGCCGGTCATGCCCGCGGCCAGCAGTTCGGCCATCAGCCCGAACCCCCAGCCCTTGTACCCCCCCATGCTGACCAGCGAGCCGGCCAGCGCGGCTTCGGGGTCGGTGGTGGAGCGGCCCTCGGCATCGACGGCCCAGCCTTCGGGGATGGGCTCGCCCGCCGCCTTGGCCATGGTGATCTTGCCCAATGCGACGGTGGTGGTGGACTGGTCGAACTGCATCGCGATCCCGCCCGCGTCGTCAGGCACCGAAAAGGCGATCGGGTTGGTGCCGATCACCCGCGTCTTGCCACCCGGCGGCGCCACGATGGGCGAGGCATTGGTCACTCCGAGCCCGATCAGCCCGGCGCGCGCGATCTGTTCGGTGAAATAGCCAAGCGAGGTGCAGGTATGCGCATGGCCCACGGCAAGGCTTGCAACACCGCATTCACGCGCCGCCGCCACCGCCTGCGGCAGGGCGCGGGCAAAGGCGGGCTGGGCAAAGCCCATGCGCGCATCGACCGAGACCACGCCGGGGCGGGGCTGGCTGACCTCGGGTGTCACATCGCCCCGCACACGACCCGTTTCCAGCTGCTTGCAGTAGCTTTCAAGATAGTAAAGCCCGCAAATCCGGTTGCCCACGCTTTCGGCCTTGCGCACCGCGTCGGCCACATGGGCGGCGATCCATTCGGCCGCGCCGTGGCGCATCAGCGCCGCCTTGGTGGTGCTTTCGATTTCGTCGAGGGTGACGGCAACCATGTCGATCTCCGGCTTTTCTGAAAGGTCGCGGCAGATTGGGTGCCGGAGCCGTCAAGGTCAATTCAAACCTTCTGAAGCGCGGTTCAACCGCGCCGCAACGCGGCCCGCTACTGCGCCACCACGCGGCCCTGATCGAGCCTGACCACGCGGTCCATCCGCGCCGCCAGTTCAAGGTTATGCGTTGCGATCAAGGCCGCCAGCCCGGTGCCGCGCACCAGCGCCACCAGCGTGTCGAACACCTGATCCGATGTCGCCGGGTCAAGGTTGCCGGTGGGTTCATCGGCCAGCAACAGGCGCGGCGCATTGGCCAGCGCACGGCAAAAGGCGACGCGCTGCTGCTCGCCCCCCGACATGGCCGAAGGGCGATGCCCCGCGCGCCCGCCGACCCCCACCCGCGCCAAAAGATCGGCGGCGCGGATCTCGGCCTCGGTTCTTTGAATGCCATTGGCCAACTGCGGCAGTACGACGTTTTCAAGCGCGGTGAATTCCGGCAGCAGGTGGTGGAACTGGTAAACAAAGCCCACCTCGCGCCGCCGCGCCACGGTGCGGCGGCGATCGCCAAGCCCGGTGTAATCGACGCCGCCGATCTCGACCGTGCCGGTATCGGGCGTATCCAGAAGGCCCGCGATATGCAGAAGCGTCGATTTGCCCGCCCCCGAGGGCGCGACCAGCGCCACCATCTCGCCCGCCTGAAGCGTGAGATCGGCGCCGTCCAGCACCTGCACTTCGTTCTCGCGGCCCTGATTATAGGTCTTGGAGACCCCGGACAGGCGCAGCATTGCCTCACCACTACTCATAGCGCAGCGCCTCCACCGGGTTCATCCGCGCAGCGCGGCGCGCAGGGAAGATCGTGACCACGAAGCTGAGGCCCAGCGAGAGCATCACCGCCGACATCACGTCGCCCAGTTGGAGCTGCGCGGGCAGGTAATAGATGCCCCGGATCGACGGGTCCCAGACCTGTCCGCCCATCATCATGTTCACGAAGCTGAAGATCGGGTCGATATAGATCGCGAAAAGGCAGCCCAAGGCCACCCCGGCGGCGGTGCCGATCAGCCCGGTGAAGGCGCCGCAGATGAAGAATACCCGCAGCACCGCGCCTTCGGTCAGGCCCATGGTCCGCAGGATGCCGATATCGCGGCCCTTGTTCTTGACCAGCATGATCAGCCCCGAGGTGATGTTCATCGCGGCGATCAGCACGAGGATCGAGAGGATGATGAACATCACGTTATCCTCGACCTCGAGCGCGCGCAGATAGCCGCCCGAGGCGTCGCGCCATGTCCAGACCTGCGCCCGCTCGCCCGCCGCGCCAAGCAGCCTGTCGCCCATTTCCTCGACCCGTTCGGGGTCGGCGACCATGACCTCAAGCTCATCGGCGCGCCCTTCGCGGTTGAAAAAGCTCTGCGCCTCCTCGAAGGGCAGGTAAACGCGCACCTGGTCGATGTCATAGCGCCCCGCCGAGAAGATGTAGACAACCTCGTAGGCGTTGATGCGCGGGGTGGTGCCGAAGGCCGTCTTGATCCCGTTGGGCGAGATCAGCTTGATGCGGTCCCCCAGATCGACATTGAGTTCGCGCGCCACCCCGGACCCGATGGCGATGCCATCGGGAAACTGGCCGATATCGCCGCGCGCGGTTTCGGGGTTTGCGATGCGCGGGATGGTCGCAAGATCGCCGGGGGCGATGCCGAACACCTGCACACCGGCGTTGCGCTCGCGGGCATTGGCCATGACCTGCCCCTTGACCAGCGGCGCGACACGGGTCACGCCATCGACCTCGCGCAGGCGCGCGGCCATGCCCTCGTAATCGGCGATGGTGCGGTCGATGCGACCGGTCCGTTCGTTGACCGCGCCGATATTGTAGACAGTGACATGGGCATTGGCGCCAAGGATCGTATCGACCAGTTCGGCGCGGAACCCCGAGCGCACGGCCAGCGTGGCGACCAGTGCAAAGACCGCGAGCGTGATGCCGACAAGGCTGATCCAGGTCATCACGCTGACGCCGCCCTCGGCCCGCTTGGCGCGCAGATAGCGCCATGCGATCATCCATTCAAAGGGCGCGAATGGCGCGGGGACGGGTGTGCGACGCTCGGAGCCTGCCACGGGGAAACCTCGGTTTTCATTTTGCGCGAACACTGCGTTTTATCGGGGTCAGGGTCAAGACCGGCGACCCTGTGCAAAAGGCGCGTTAGCATGACCGTGAACCGGGACGATTCGCCATCCGGAAGGAGCAACCGGTAATGCCCGCAGCCGCGCTGATCGTGATCTATCTCGCCCTTGTGCTGACGCCGCTGGCGCTGGCCTGGGTGCAAGGGCTTGCGCCACGCACGCCATGGGACGAACTGGCCAGCGGGCTGGGGTTGCTGGCGCTTGCGATGATCCTGGTCGAGTTCGTGCAATTGGGCCGCTTCCGGGCGGTCACGTCGCGCGTGGGCAGCGATGTGGTGATGCGCACCCACCAGTTGCTGGCGCGCGCCGCGCTGATCTTCGCGCTGGCGCATCCGTTCTTCTATGTCTCGCCGCTGGCGCCCGCGCCCGACTGGGATACGACGCGCCGCATGGCCGTGGAATATTCATGGCCCGCGATCTGGCCCGGCATCCTGGCGTGGCTGGGGCTGGGGGCGGTGGTGGCCATGGCGCTGGCGCGCGACGTGGCGGGATACCGCTATGAGATATGGCGTTTCCTGCATGGGCTGGGCGCGGTGCTGGTGGCGGGCGCAGGCGTGCTGCATGCGCTGCGCGCAGGGCGCTACAGCGCCGATCCCACGCTTGGTTGGGTCTGGGTGGCGGGGCTGGTGCTGGCACTGGCGGCGCTGGCGCAGATCTACCTTGTCGCACCCTTGCTGCGGGCGCAGCGGCGCTGGCGGGTGGTTTCGGTCACGCCGGCGGCGCTGAAAACCTGGCGGCTGCGGCTCAGACCCGAGGGCGGGCACCGGCTCAGCTATCGCGCCGGGCAGTTCGCATGGCTCAATATCGGGCATGCGCCCTTTTCGCTGAACGAAAACCCGTTCTCGATCGCCTCGGCCCCGTCAGAGGGGCCGGAACTGGAGTTCATCATCAAGGAGCTGGGCGATTTCACCGACCACATCGGGCAGATCGCGCCGGGCACGCGCGCCTATGTCGAAGGCCCGCACGGCCATCTGACGGTGGAAGGCCATGCCGATGCGCCCGGTATCGCGCTGATCGCCGGGGGCGTGGGCATCGCGCCTTTGCTGGGCATCCTGCGCGAACTGGCCGCAACCAATGATCCGCGCCCCACGCTGCTGATCTATGGCAACCGCGAGGAGTCGCAGATCGTCTGCGCCGATGAACTTCAATCGCTGGCGCGCGATCATGGCACCGAAATCCTGCATGTGCTCTCCGAGCCGCCCGAAGGCTGGCAGGGGCCACGCGGCCTGATCGACGCGGATGTCCTGCGCCGCCACGTGGCCGAAGCCGGACGGCGGGACTGGCTCTTCGTGCTGTGCGGGCCGCCGCCGATGCTGCGCATGCTCGAGGCCGCACTGATCGAAACCGGCGTGCCCGCGCACCGCATCCTGTCGGAGCAATTCGTTTATGATTGACCTTGAAAGATCCACCGCCGCACGGCGCATCCGACTGGCCCTTGGCCTGATCCTGGCGCTGCTTTGCCTGGCGCTCGCAGGTTTCGCGCTGCGTGGCTTTTTCTAGGTGCCCGGATCAGTCGCCGGAGCGGCGGGCCTGCGACGCCGCCCCA
>CAZMZS010000084.1:0-11990 GCA_964570675.1 uncultured Roseovarius sp.
GCATTTCGCCCAGACGATCCGCGCCGTGCGCCATCGCAGCCCCGGCACCACGATCGAGATCCTGACCCCCGATTTCCTGCATTGCGATCCTTCGGTTCTGGAAACCGTCGTCGCGGCCAAGCCCGACGTGTTCAATCACAATCTGGAAACGGTGCCCTCGATCTATCCTTCGGTGCGCCCCGGCGCGCGCTATTTCCACTCGCTGCGCCTGTTGCAGCGCGTCAAGGAGATCGACCCGGCCATGTTCACCAAGTCAGGGATCATGGTGGGACTGGGCGAAGACCGCCAATCCGTGCATCAGGTGATGGACGACATGCGCGCCGCCGACATCGATTTCCTGACCATCGGCCAGTATCTGCAACCCACGCCCAAGCACCACGCGGTTGAACGTTTCGTTCATCCCGACGAATTCGCAGCCTATGAAAAGGCGGCCTATGGCAAGGGGTTCCTGATGGTCTCGGCGACGCCGCTGACGCGTTCAAGCTATCACGCGGGCGATGATTTCGCGCGCCTGCGCGCCGCGCGTCTGGCCAAGCTGGGCTGAGCCCCGGCACATACAGGCCACGAAAGAAGAACGCCCCGCCAGAAGACTGACGGGGCGTTGTTTTTCAGCATTGCGAGCTGCGCGGGGTCAGCTGCCCCAGGTGCGCACCGGCCCGCAATCCATATGCACGAAATTCGAGCCCGAATACCGCCCGACACCGCCACCGCGGCACGCCTTGGCGGCATTGTACATTTGCCTGACCGAACGCGAGCCGAGCCGCAGATCGGCGGCCTGACCCTGAAGGTGGCGTGAATTCTTGGCGACGCCACCCGAGCGGCGGCGCAGCATGGCGTTGGTCTGCGGGCTGCGATAGCCCGACAAAAGCATGTAGGGTTCGTTCACATCAAGAAGCCCATGCGCCGCCGCCATGATGTCGATCGTGCGCAGGTCGATATTGTGAACGTCATTCGTGCGCCAGTCGCGCATGAACAATGCGATCTCGCGCACGGCGTCGCGGATATAATCACCTTCGATCCAGTAGATCGTGTCGATGCTTTCGCCGGTGCGCGGCGAGGTCATCTTGATACGCCGGATATCCCCGGCACCGCGAAGAAACCCTGCTGCATTGCTGAAGGTCGGGGCGGCCATAACCGCGGAGGCTGCGAAAGCACCCATTACCGCGCGCCGCGTCATGCTCATCGAGCTGTGGTTCGTCATTGTAAGTCGCGCCTGTCCCGTCGCTTGCTTTTTTAGCGCCCGCCTGCCAGCGGACTGTGCCAATTCGATCCCCAAGTGCTGCCTTTGTATTGCATATCCGGAATCAGGGGCCAAGTGCGTTTTGACCCAGCTTCCCATTTTCAAGTTTTTTCGGCAGTTTTTTGCGCAAATCACGAAACTGTGCCCGCTTTGCGCCAGTGGCGATGCGTTTTCGCCGCATAAGGCGGGCCGTTTGGCGACCTCTTCAAAATTTGAATGGACAAGAACCGTGGAGCACATGCGAGTATTTAAACCTCGAACTGTGAATAAACTTTTACGGGGAACCGCGATGTTTTCGATCTTTGCCACCCGCATCCGGGCGGTCTTGCTGAGTGTCGGTCTGTGTCTTGGTCTGATCGGATATTGGAACGCGCCGGCGCAGGCGCAGGTGACGGCGTTCAAGCAGGCCGTCGCCGAAGCGGCCGCGCGCGACCGCGATCTGGCGGCGTTCTATCGCGATAACGGCTATCAGCCGGTCTGGACCGGGTCTTCGGCGGCGGACCGCGAACGGCGCGCCGCGCTGTTCGGGGCGATCGAGATCGCCGGCAGCCACGGGCTGCCGGTGGCGCGCTACGATGCCGAAGGGCTGATGGCGCGGCTGAAATCGGCGCGCTCCCCGCGCGACGCGGGCCTGGCAGAGGTCGAGATGAGCCGCACCTTCCTGCGCCTTGCACGCGAAATGCAGACCGGCGCGCTGATCCCCGGCCAGGTTGACGGCGATATCAAGCGCCAGGTTCAATATCGCGACCGCACCTCCTATCTGACGAGCCTGATCCAGAGCAACCCGCGCGCCTATTTCCGTGCGCTGCCGCCGCGCAGCAACGAATATGCGCGGCTTATGAAGGAAAAGATGCGGCTGGAGTCGCTGGCGCAAACCGGCGGCTGGGGGCCGAAGGTGCCGGGTGATGCGCTCAAGCCCGGCCAGTCGGGCGCCGCCGTGGTGGCGCTGCGCGACCGGTTGATCGCCATGGGCTTTCTTGGTCGTTCGGCGACTCGGACCTATGACGAGGCGATGTTGCTGGCGGTGCAGCGATTCCAGACGGCGCACGGGCTGACGCCCGATGGCGTGGCCGGTGCGAGCACCATCAAGGAGATCAATGCGACCGTGACCGACCGCCTGAAATCGGTGCTGGTGGCGATGGAGCGCGAACGTTGGCTGAACCAGCCGCTTGGCGAGCGCCATATCCTCGTGAACCTTACGGATTTCCATGCCCGTATCATCGACCACGGCAACGTGACCTTCGAGACCCGCGTCGTGGTCGGCAAGAATACCGGCGACCGGCGCAGCCCGGAATTTTCGGATGTGATGGACCACATGGTGATCAATCCGACCTGGCATGTGCCGCGCTCGATCGCGGTCAATGAATACCTGCCGCAGATGCAGCGCAACCGCAACGCCGTCAGCCACCTGCGCCTTTACAACAGCCGCGGACAGCAGGTCAGCCGCGGGGCGATCAACTTCAACGCCTATAACGCGCGCACATTTCCCTTTGCCATCAAGCAGCCACCATCACAGCGCAACGCGCTCGGGCTGGTGAAATTCATGTTCCCCAACAAATACAACATCTACCTGCATGATACGCCGGCAAAGAACCTGTTCGAGCGCGAGAAACGCGATTACAGCCATGGCTGCATCCGCGTGCAAAAACCCTTTGAGCTGGCCTATGAACTTCTGGCGCCTCAGGAAGCCGACCCGCAGGGCAAATTCCATTCAATACTGAACACGGGACGCGAGAAGCGGGTGGACCTTGAACGCGAGGTGCAGGTGCATATCATCTACCGGACCGCTTTCACCGCGGCCAAGGGCCATATGCAGTATCGCCGCGACGTTTACGGGCGTGACGCAAAGATATGGGATGCGCTTGGCAAGGCGGGGGTTTCGCTGCACGCGGTACAGGGCTAAACCAATCCCCGAACGAAGGGGAGTCCCATGTCCTATACCATCAAGGAAATCGCGCAGGCGCTTGGGGCGACGGCCCTTGGCGCCACCGACCTGGAAATCGACAGCGTGGCCGAGCCCGCTGATGCCGCCGCCAACCAGCTGGCGCTGGCGATGAAGCCTGAATATGCCGGGCAGATTGCCACCGGACAGGCGCGCGCGGCGATGCTCTGGGACGGGGCCGACTGGGAATCGCTGGGCCTCGAGGCCGCCATCGTGGCGCCGCGCCCGCGTTTTGCGCTGGCCGGATTGTCGGCGATGATGGATCCGGGGCAGGGCTGGGGCGCGGGCATTCACCCCTCGGCTGTGGTCGATCCGGACGCCGAATTGGCCCCCGACGTGAGCATCGGGCCGCTGGCGGTCATCTCATCGGGCGCGCGGATCGGCGCGGGCACGGTGATCGGCCCGCATTGTTTCGTCGGAACCGATAGTTCGATCGGCGAGGGCGGTTTCCTGCGCGAGGGCGTGCGCATCGGTGCGCGCGTGCGGATCGGCGCGCGTTTCCACGCCCAGCCCGGCGCGGTGATCGGGGGCGACGGGTTCTCGTTCGTCACGCCCGAGGTTTCGGGCGTCGAGCGGGCGCGTGAAACCCTTGGCGATCAGGGCGATGTGCAAAAGCAATCCTATGCCCGCATTCACAGTCTTGGCAGCGTCACCATCGGCGACGATGTCGAGATCGGCGCCAATGCCTGCGTCGATCGTGGCACCGTGCGCGACACGCAGATCGGCAACGGCACCAAGCTCGACAACCTTGTACAGGTCGGCCACAACGTCGTTGTGGGGCGCGACACGCTTTTGTGCGGGCAGGTCGGCATTGGCGGCTCGACCGTGATCGGCAACAACGTGGTGCTGGCCGGTCAGACCGGCGTGGGCGACAATCTGTTCATCGGCGACAACGCGATCACCGGCGGCGGCACCAAGGTGCTGGCAAATATTCCCGCCGGTCGAGTCATGCTGGGCTACCCGGCGATGAAGATGGAAAGCCAGATGGAGGTCTACAAGGGCCTGCGCCGCCTCAAGCGGCTGTTCGCGGATGTCGCCGAGCTCAAGAAAACTGTTTCAAACGGCGCTGAGACCAATTAAATCCAACGCGACCAAAGCGGGAAGGCGACACTCATGAGCAGCATCAAGGACCGCGTGACAGGAATTATCGCCGAACAGGCCGTGCTCGACCCGTCGGATGTGACCATGGACAGCACGCTCGAGGATCTGGGGATCGACAGCCTGGGACTGGTCGAAAGCATCTTCGCCATCGAGGAGGAATTCGACATCTCGGTCCCCTTCAACGCCAATGAACCCGAGGCCAGCGATTTCGACATCTCCTCGGTCGCCTCGATCGTCGCGGGGATCGAGAAGCTGATCAAAGAGCAGTCGTGAAACGGGTCGTCATCACGGGCGCGGGCACGATCAACGCGCTTGGCCATAATGTGCCCGACACGCTGGAGGCCATGCGCGAGGGGCGCTGCGGCATCCGTGATCTGGAGTTTCGCGACGTCGAGCGCCTGTCGATCCGGATCGGCGGGCAGGTGCGCGACTATGATCCCGAGGCGCGTTTCAATCGCCAGCAAATGGCGCTTTACGACCGTTTCACCCAGTTCACCCTGATCGCCGCGCGCGAGGCTATCGGCCAGGCCGGGCTTGTCTTTTCGGGCGAGCTGGCGGCACGGGCAGGGGTGGTTCTGGGCAATTCCGGGGGCGGAATGACCACCCTCGATGAGAATTACCGCTCGGTCTATGAGGACGGCAAGAACCGGGTGCATCCTTTCGTGGTGCCCAAGCTCATGAACAACGCCGCCGCCAGCCATGTGTCGATGGAGTTCAACCTCAAGGGGCCAAGCTTTACCGTCTCGACCGCCTGTGCTTCGTCCAACCACGCGATGGCGCAGGCCTTTCAGATGGTGCATGGCGGCATGACCCCGGTGATGATTACCGGCGGCTCGGAATCCATGCTGTGCTTTGGCGGGGTCAAGGCCTGGGAAGGGCTGCGCGTCATGTCAAAGGATGGCTGCCGGCCCTTTTCGGCCAACCGCAACGGCATGGTGCAGGGCGAGGGCGCCGGCATCTTCGTCTTTGAGGAATACGAGCACGCCCGCGCACGCGGCGCGGAAATCCTGGCCGAAGTGGCGGGCTATGCCATGTCATCGGATGCGGCCGACATCGTCATGCCCTCCAAACAGGGCGCATCGCGCGCGATCAAGGGTGCGCTGGCGGATGCGCGGCTGAACTTGTCGGATGTGGGCTATATCAACGCCCACGGCACCGGGACCGCCGCCAATGACAAGACCGAAAGCGCCGCCGTGGCGGATGTGTTCGGCGCCCATGCCGACCGGCTGATGATTTCCTCGACCAAGTCGATGCATGGCCACCTGATCGGCGGCACCGGCGCGGTGGAATTATTGGCCTGCATCATGGCGGTGCGCGACGGTATCGTCGCCCCTACCATCGGCTATGAAGAGCCCGACCCGGAATGCGCGCTTGACGTCGTGCCCAACGAGGCGCGCGAAGCCGATGTCAATGTCGCGCTGTCGAATGCCTTTGCCTTTGGCGGGCTGAATGCGGTGCTGGCGCTCAAGCGTTTCGTCTGACCTGCGCCACGAAAAACGGCGCCGCGTGATCCACGCAGCGCCGTCTTGAAACCGTCTCGCCGTGCCGTCGCGGCAGAACTTCAGTTCTGCATCACTGACACGTTGCTGTAGGCGGCGGTGAACCCGTCAAGCGACACCTTGATATCCACCGTCTGGTCGGGCGCCTGTGCCGGCACGATCTGCAACTGGCCCTCGGCGCCGGCCCTCAAGGCATCGACATCGGCCTGGGTCAGCCCGATCCGGGCAAAACAGCCGACCATTGTGCAGAAGGAATAGGAGTAGGTCTTGGGTCGTCCACCATCGACCGAGATCTTGAGCTCCTCGGGCAACAGCGTGCCAAGCGGCACCACGATGGTCGCCCCGGCGACGGCCTGCGCGCCTTCGGGCAGGCGGAACAGGCTGAACTCTGCGACCGGGTTGCCAGTCTCCTCGATCAGAAGCTGATACATCTGGCAGGGGTCTTCCTCTGCCTCGCTGCGGAAGCACTTGAGCTGCCAGTCGCCGTATTCTTCCTTGATATAGGTGGGGTCCTCCTGGACCGGGCGGCCCGTATCAAGCTGCGGTGCGACATCCGTCGCGGGCTCGGTGGCCTGATCCGCGGCCGTATCCGCGCTTTCGGTTTCGGTCTGCGTATCGGTGGCCGTGTCACTGTCCGTATCCTGCGCGCTCAGCGATGTGCCAAAGGCAAGAAGCGCGATCAAAGGCAAGGTCTGATAAATCTTGGGCATTGAGTCCCCGTGATATTGGTTTTCAAGGTTGCTGGCGCTCTAGCACGGCTTGGCGCCAGTGTCAGGAGAAAAACGAAGCCGCACAAGTGGTTCAAGGCGAAAAATCGCCATTCGGAGTCACCCGGTCCCGCAGACCGCCGCGTTGAAAAACGAAAAAGAGGCCAAGCGGCCCCTTTTCCTTTTATCTCCCCGTCGGACTGGCCGACTTAGTTATTGGACCGAACGCTAGGACAGTTCTGACGATCCGTCAACAGGTGAACTTCGCCGCCCGCAGGGAAAAAGCCCGCCGCGAAAAAAGGCCGCGCACAAGGCGCGGCCAGTCTGACAGGGAGGAAGTACCCGGACCAGAGGACATGCGGCCCGGGAACGAGATTCATGCTGGCAGAGAAAAGTTAACTTAGTATGTTCAGGGCGTGAAAAAATTCAGACCGGGGGCGAGTGACGTGGACAACAGGATTTTCATCGGCGGCGGCGGCGAAGGATATGACACCAAACAGGGGCTCTCGCTGAAATACGCCAACCGTCACGGGCTGATCGCCGGGGCCACCGGCACCGGCAAGACGGTGACGCTGCAAATTCTGGCCGAGGGGTTCTCGGCGGCGGGCGTGCCGGTGTTCCTGTCGGATGTGAAGGGCGATCTGTCCGGGCTGGCCGAGGCCGGCAGCCCCGATGGCAAGCTGCACGGTGCCTTCACGAAACGCAATGAAACCATAGGTTTTGACGATTTCAGCTATGATGCCTTCCCGGTCACCTTCTGGGACATCTTCGGCGAGCAGGGCCACCCGGTGCGCACCACGCTGGCCGAGATGGGGCCACTTCTTCTCAGCCGCCTGATGGATCTGAGCGACGCGCAGGAGGGCATCATGAACATCGCCTTCCGCGTCGCAGACGAGGAGGGCATGCCGCTGCTTGATCTGAAGGACCTGCAATCGCTGCTGGTCTGGGTCGGCGACAACCGGGGCGAACTTTCGCTGCGCTACGGCAATGTTTCGCCACAATCGGTGGGTGCGATCCAGCGTCAATTGCTGGTGCTCGAGAACCAGGGCGGCAATTCGCTGTTCGGCGAACCGGCGCTTGATCTTGCGGACCTCATGCGCACCGATCTTGACGGGCGCGGGCGGATCAACATCCTCGCATCCGACCGGTTGATGAACGCGCCGCGCCTTTATGCGACCTTCCTGCTGTGGCTTCTGTCGGACCTCTTCGAGACCCTTCCCGAAGTCGGGGACCCCGACAAGCCCCGGCTGGTCTTTTTCTTCGACGAGGCGCACCTGCTGTTCGACGATGCGCCCAAGGCGCTGGTCGACAAGGTCGAGCAGGTGGCCCGGCTGATCCGCTCCAAGGGCGTCGGGGTCTATTTCATTACCCAGAACCCCGACGACGTGCCCGAGGATATCCTTGGCCAGCTTGGAAACCGCTTTCAGCATGCGCTGCGCGCCTTTACCGCGCGCGACCGCAAGGCGCTGAAACGGGCCGCCGAAACCTATCGCCCCAATCCGCGTTTCGACACGGTTGATGCGATCCGCGACGTGGGCACCGGCGAGGCCGTGACCTCGATGCTCGAAGCCAAGGGCGCCCCCGGCGTCGTCGAGCGCACACTGATCCGCCCGCCGTCATCGCGGCTGGGGCCCATCGACGATGAGAGACGGCGCGCGGTGATGGCCAACTCGCCGATGGCCGGAAAATACGACACGTTGATGGACCGCGACTCGGCCTATGAGATGCTGGCCAAGCGCGCCGAAGCCGCCGCGCGCGAAGCCGAGGCCGCCGAAGCGGCAGAAGCCGACGCCGAAACCCAATCCGCCGCCGAGCGCGAATTCAGCGCCGCCCGGCGTTATTCGGGCAAGCGGGTTTCGCGCTCGGGCACGCAGGCGCGCGAGCCGGCCGGTCTTGGCGCCAGTATCGGTCAGGCGCTTGGCAACGCAGTGATGAAAGAGCTTCAGGGCACCACCGGGCGGCGCATCGTGCGCGGAATACTTGGCGGGTTGTTCAAGGGCCGCTGACCACTTCGGCTGCTTCGGGGCGCCTAGATCTTGCACAGATCCTCAAGCAGGGCCTCGTACATGCTGCCCGCGCGGCGCACGCGTGAGCGCTTCATCTGGGCGTTCTCAACCCGGATCAGCGCCTCGATTCCCAGCATGAAGGGCAGGATCAGCCGCCGCTCGGCCTCGGTCATCGCGAACGTCTCGCTGAAGGTCTCGATCAATGCGCCATCCACACCCAGCAGGCGCGACCCCGAAGGGATCACGCCGCGCCGCCCCATATGCATCAGGAAGCGCGCCATGTCCTTGTAGATCGGTATCCGCGCCGAACCGCCATTGTCGATCCCGGTCATGCGCGCACCCTCAACGATCAGGTTGTTGGGGTGAAAATCGCCGTGACAGATCGCCGTGCGCCATTCCAGCCCCTCGATCCGGGGCACGAGCCGCGCAAGTTCCGCGATGATCGGGCGCTCCAGCTTGCGCAGCTTGGAAAAGGGCTGCTTGGCCGCGGCGCGCTCGGCCCGCTTGAGCCAGCCTTCCGGTTTGGCGGGCCACCAGCTTTCGCTGCTTTCGGTGTAGCTGCGCAGCCAGCCCGCCGCCGGGCTGACCAACGCCTCGCGCGCCTCGGGCGGGCTTTGCCAGATCAGCATCATCAGCGGAGTGCCGGGAACGAATTCCACCGCGATCAGCCCGAATTCGGGCGCATGATAAAGCGGCGCGTTAACCGTGAAATCTTCGTCCTGCATCTCTGCGTGAACACGCTGCAATTCAACCCATTCGCGCCCGGCCACGCCATCCTGCGGGCTGTCGAACAGCCGCCAGATACAGTCGCGCCCCCGCACCTTGCCACGGCAGATCGTGCGCTTGCCCGGCACATGGCGCAGCACTTCGCCCAGATCCGCCCCCTCAAGTGCGGGATCGGCGGCGCAGGCGGCCTCGAACCGCGCGGCCAGCGCGATCATGGCATCCATTTCGGGAATGTCGGGTTTCGTCATGACACCGACAATCCTTCAGGGGTCGGGGGGCGTCAACCGAATTGAACCCCGCCAGCGCCCCGGATAAGGTGGGCGCATAATTCCTCAGCCAACAGGATGCGAAAATGACAGAGTCGCCGGTTTCCGAAATGTCGTTCGAAGATGCCATGAAGGAACTCGAGCAGGTCGTCTCGACGCTCGAGCGCGGCGATGTGGCGCTCGAGGAATCGATCAAACTCTATGAACGGGGCGCCGCGCTCAAGACCCGCTGCGAGGCCAAGCTCAAGGAAGCTGAGGAAAAAGTCGCCGCGATCACGCTTGATGCCGATGGCACCGCCACCGGAACCACGCCCGCCGAAGGTCTCTGAACCCGATGACCACCCAAGGCGCAGGCCAGGCCGCGCGCGTCCATGCCCATCTTGACTCTGTGCTTGAGGCGTTCGGGGATACCCCGGTCGTCGCGGCGATGCGCTATGCGGTCGCGGGCGGGAAACGCATCCGGGCGCGCCTCGTGCTTGAAGGCGCGCGGCTTCATGGCGTGCCCGAGGCACGCGCGCTCTGGCCCGCCGCCGCAATCGAGGCGATGCATGCCTACAGCCTCGTGCATGACGATCTGCCCTGCATGGATGACGACGATCTGCGCCGCGGCCAGCCCACGCTGCATGTGAAATGGGACGAAGCCACCGCCGTGCTTGCCGGAGATGCATTGCAATCGCTGGCCTTTGAGCTCGCGGCCCATCCCGACGGCGCCCAAACCGCCCAAGCCCGCGCCGATCTGGCGCTGAGCCTTGCGCGCGCCGCGGGCGGGCAGGGGATGGTGCTGGGGCAGGCGCTCGATATCGCCGCCGAAACCGCACGAGCCGCGCTGACATTGGATGAAATCACCCGGCTTCAGGCGGGCAAGACCGGCGCGCTCATTGAATGGGCCGCCTGTGCGGGGCCGCGCATGGGGGGCGCCGATCCCGCGCCGCTGGCGGCCTATGCGCAAGCGTTGGGGCTGGCGTTTCAGATCCAGGACGATGTGATCGACGTGACCGGCGATGCCAACGCCGCGGGCAAGGCCGTGGGCAAGGACGCGGCCGCCGGAAAGGCCACGTTCGTCTCACTCCTCGGGCTTGATGCGGCCCGCGCGCGCGCTCAAGCCCTTGTTGAAACGGCCTGCGATGCTCTATCTCCCTACGCAGAGGACGCCGACAGCTTGCGGGCGCTCGCCCGCTTCGTTATCTCGCGTCACAGCTGAGTCTTGCCCCAAGGAGGGCGCCCGCCATCATGTCCGACCGCCCCGACACGCCGCTTCTGGATCAGGTCGCCTCGCCGGCCGATCTCAAACAGCTTACTGACAGCCAGCTGGTCACGCTTGCAGATGAGCTGCGCGCCGAGACGATTTCGGCCGTATCGGAAACCGGGGGCCATCTGGGCGCGGGGCTTGGGGTGGTGGAACTGACCGTGGCGCTGCATGCGGTGTTTGATGCGCCGCGCGACAAGATCATCTGGGATGTCAGCCACCAGAGCTACCCCCACAAGATCCTGACCGGGCGGCGCGACCGCATCCGCACCCTGCGCCAGAAGGATGGGCTTTCGGGTTTCACCAAGCGCAGCGAAAGCCCCTATGACCCCTTCGGCGCGGCCCATAGTTCGACCTCGATCAGCGCCGCGCTCGGCTTTGCGGTGGCGCGCGATTTGGGCGGCGTTTGCGAGACGGGTCTTGGCGATGCCATCGCCATCATCGGCGACGGGGCGATGTCAGCGGGCATGGCCTTCGAGGCGATGAACAATGCCGGGCATCTGAAGAAGCGCCTGATCGTCGTGCTCAATGACAACGAGATGTCGATCGCACCGCCCGTGGGGGCGTTCTCGTCCTATCTGTCGCGGCTCTATGCGGGCGCGCCCTTTCAGGAGTTCAAGGCCGCCGCCAAGGGGGCGGTGTCACTTCTGCCGCCGCCTTTCCAGGAAGGTGCCAGACGCGCCCGCGACATGCTGAAGGGCATGACCGTCGGCGGGACCCTCTTCGAAGAGCTGGGCTTCAGCTATGTCGGGCCGATCGACGGGCATGACATGGACCAGCTTCTGCCGGTGCTGCGCACCGTGCAGGCGCGCGCCACCGGGCCGACCCTCATTCACATCTGCACCCGCAAGGGCAAGGGCTATGGCCCCGCCGAAACCCGGCGTGACGGCGGCCATGCCACCGGCAAGTTCGACGTGGTGACCGGGGAGCAGAAAAAAGCCCCCTCGAACGCCCCGAGCTATACCCGCGTCTTCGCCGAGGCGCTGCTCGATCAGGCGGCGCAGGATCCGCGCATCTGTGCGATCACCGCCGCCATGCCCGATGGCACCGGGCTCGACCTCTTTGATCAACGCTATCCTTCGCGCTGCTTTGACGTGGGCATCGCCGAACAGCATGCGGTGACCTTCGCCGCCGGGCTTGCGGCGGCGGGGATGCGTCCGTTCTGCGCGCTCTACTCCACTTTCCTGCAACGTGGCTATGACCAGGTGGTGCATGACGTGGCGATCCAGCGCCTGCCGGTGCGCTTTGCCATCGACC
>CAZMZS010000085.1:0-11624 GCA_964570675.1 uncultured Roseovarius sp.
CTTCCGCCTGCTGGTCCAGAATAGACCCGATCATGCCGCCGGCCATCGCTCCGGCGGCAGTCCCCAGTGCCGCATTGCGCGCGCGGTCTTCGTCATCGGAAGTAGCGCCAAGAAACCCTCCGAGCACTCCGCCCGCGATGGCTCCGCTTTGCTGTCGTTCACCGGTTCCCTCGCACCCAGTCAGAACGAGTGCCGAGGCGGTCGAGAGGAGCAGGAGTCTGGATTGCAATTTCATCATGCGTCCTTGCAGTTTCGGTATCCGAGAGATCACCGGTCATCAGGCGTTCAGAATACGCGCTTTTTGCGTGCCGAATTCTTCTTCGGTCAGGACGCCTTGCGCCTTGAGCGCAGCAAGCTTTTCGAGTTCGGTCGCAGGTGAGGTGCCTGCCATGCTGCGGATGTAGTCCCTCTGGGCATCCTCGAACTGTTTCACCGACTCCCGCTGGTTTTCGTGCATCCGGTCGCCACGCACGATGATGTAGGCCATAACGCCGAGCCACGGGATCAGGATGATGAACAGAACCCAGAGCGCCTTGGACATGCCGCCGATATCACGGCTCCTGAACACATCGGCCAGCACCGATATCACCACCCAGATCCAGGCCAGCATCAGGAACAGCCAGAAAATCGACCAGAAGATATCGAAAAACCCAATTGTTTCTTCCATTGTTTATTCCCTTGTATTCTTTATCCAAACAGGCGGAATGCCCGCGATTTTTTCAGGATTCATTAAAGACGCGGCGCCGCATGCCTCACTGCGTTTCGTCCATGGGCTGCAGGCTGGATTCGATCGCCGATGAAAGCGCATTCCATGCCGCCACCAGACCGGTGTTCAATTCGTCCCACGCGGTGTCCGCGCCGGCCTGAAGCGTGCCCACCCGCTCAGCCAGACCGACCAAAGCGGACTGAAGCTCGGCCAGTCTCGCATTTGCGTCGTCCCGCGCGGCGTTAGTCATCTCCGCCCATTCCTCGCGCATCTCTCGCTGACGCGCGGCGATGGCAGCATCCAGTTCGTCAAGCGCCGCGCGCGCGTCATCGATCGCCGCTTCCCGCTGGGCTTCGGAATAGGCCGCGATCGCCTCCATCGCTTCGGCGACTTGGGCCCGCACCTCTTCGAGTGCCGCCTTCTGATCCGTCTGCGCAGCGAGCGGACCGGCAAGGCCCAGGGCGACGCATGCTACCATCACGATCTTCGCGAGAGCAGCGGGTTTCTGCGGGAATGACATTCGCGTTTCCTCCGATTGCGTTTTCATCCGGGAACACCTGGCGTCTCGGGCACATTGAGCAGCCTGTGAATGACAGCCCCCAGGGCCGCCCCGACCAGAGGCGCCGCCCAGAACACCCAAAGTTGCGACAGAGCACCGGTTTCGGCGAACATCGCCACTGCCGTGGAACGCGCCGGATTGACCGAAGTGTTCGAGACGGGGATCGAAATCAGGTGGATAAGCGCAAGCCCCAGCCCGATGGCGATCGGTGCAAAGCCGGCAAGAGCGCTGCGTGACGTTACGCCAAGTATGATAACGAGAAACGCCGCCGTCAGCACAACCTCGATCAGGATCACCGACACCAGCCCGTAGCCGCCCGGCGACAACACGCCATAGCCGTTTGAGGCGAAACCGCCTGCCGTCCAATCCGGAGCGCCCGAGGCGATCACGAAAAGAGCCCCGGCGCCGGCAAGGCCGCCCAGAACCTGAGCGATCCAATATTTGACCATCTCGCCCCAGCCGAACTCTCCGGCCACCGCCAGGCCCAGCGACACCGCCGGGTTGAAATGGCCACCGGAAATATGGCCCACCGCATAGGCCATCGTCAGCACTGTCAGGCCGAAGGCAAGCGAAACGCCGACGAACCCGATCCCCAGTTCCGGGAATCCGGCTGCGAGAACGGCACTGCCGCACCCTCCGAAGACCAGCCAAAATGTTCCGAAAAACTCCGCCGTGAACTTATTCATTTTTTCAATTCCGTCTTTTTCATAAGCGGTCCGCCGATGCATCAGCGGTCTGCCGATGCATCCGAAACCCGTAAGTCAAATGATTGCCGGGACTCTTTTTTGGCCCCAAAAAATTTGAGGAAGCTAATATCAGAGAATCGCACAGCATTGTTCCGCGGTGCACATTGGGGAAAATATTTCTAAAGGATGGGCGGGCATGCTGGATGGAATGGGATGGCTTTCACACGCCCCCGCCGAACTGAAGACCGAGGTGGCGCGGCGCTGCGACAGCATCACGATGCGCGAGGCGAGCACGATCTACCGCGTCGCAGACCCCGCCGGTGGGATTTTCGGGGTGGTGTCGGGACGGTTCGATGTGCATTTGCCCAATTGGGGCGGCGAGCGTTCACTGGCGCATGTCCTTGGTCCGGGGTGGTGGATCGGTGACATGGCCGCCATTACGGGTGAAGAGCGCCTTCTCGAGGTCTGGGCGCAGGCCAATACGGTGTTGGTGCGTCTCAGCCGGGCCGAGATTGGGCGCATCTGCGACAAGTTTCCCGCGATGTATAAATGCCTTTTGGCGATGATGGCCGCAAATATGCGGACGCTCATCCAAACGGTGGAGAACCTAGGTCAGACCGATCCCGCCAGCCGTGTCGGCGCATGCTTGCTTCGACTCAACCGGACCGGCCTGGGCTGGGAGGGTCGGCTTCCTGTCACGCAGGAGGAAATTGGCATCATGGCAAGACTTTCACGACGCACCACAAACGCCGCCCTCAATGCATTGGAAGCCTCGGGCACAGTGCGCTTGCGCTACCGGGAAGTCGAAATCCTTGACCGCCACAGTCTGCGCACACTTGTCGAAGACCTGGATTTTCGCCGCCAAGCCTGAAGCTGCAGGGGAGCGGATAAACAGGAAACTGTTTCCGCAGGCTGTAGAAGATTTCGCCATTGCGCAGTTCCTCTCTGAACCGGGCATTGAAGCGCTCGCAGTATCCGTTCTCCCAAGGCGACCCTGGCTCGATGTAGGCTGACCTGGCTCCGACAACTGCCATCCGGTCGCGTACCTTCTGGGCGATTAAATCCGGGCCGTAGCAGCTTGGGAAGAAGCGCTTGTTTAAGGTTATGGCCACGCGCGCAGCCCGCAAATAGGGCAGCGGGTGGTCATAACCGGGTCTCAGGTCTCAACAGTCGTTTTGCATAAAGAACAGCGCTGAGGAAACCGGCCATGACCGCCATCTATTCTACCGCTTCGACCTTGCTGGTCGCTATCGACATTTCCAAACACCGACACGAGGTCCTGATTGGCATCCCGGGCAAGAAGCGCCGTCACCGATTGATGATCACGAACACGCTGGAGGATTTCCGACGTCTGGTCGCCACTCTTTCCGCCCACGAGCTGCCCCTGCGGATCGGGTTCGAGGCAACCGGAAATTATCATCGACCCGTGGCCCGGCCCGAGGGGCGCACTCCACTGGTATGCACCAGAAACGGCTAAATAGCTGCTTGGGCTGTCAATGGGCGTTCAATACTGACCCATGTTCAGCGTTTAAATTTGACCCACCCTATGCGGTGCAAAGCCCCAGGCGGGCCGCCCTCACAGAGCGAGTCCGTCTGCGGGCTTTGCTTGCGCGACGTTTATGTTTTTCTGCGTCGCTTGCCTTGTGCGAACCGGTATGACGTGTTGCCGGTTTCGATGATCACACAATGATGAGCTACGCGGTCCAGAAGCGGGGTTGTCATTTTGGCATCGCCGAAGACCGAGACCCAGTCTCCGAACTCCAGATCGGTGGTGACAATGACACTGGTCTTCTCATAGTGCTTGCTGACCAGACGGAACAGCAATGCGGCGCCGGACTGCCGCCATCGCGGATCGCCTGATCGGCCGGTCCGGCGCATAGGCCGAGGCTGTCGCCCGCGATGCGCTCGGGCGGATGTTCGCAAGAGGGCCGAGGGGCGTCTGCGCCATGCTCAAGAGACGGCGCTCGAGATCGTCAGTGACGTCCGCGCCCAGATCACGGAATTAGCGGAGAGGTTGATGGTGTTACGCGAAATGCACGAAGGGGCCTTGACGCATTTGGAACAGAAATGCCCCATTGGCAGTCTTCGAGATAGCTCGGAGCTGATTGACAAAAGAATCGCGGTCTCATGTAGTTGAGCATGAACGCGTTTGTAGGTTGGTAGGCCGAGAAGCGGCAGACACTCGGTTCTTACGCCATGAAAAGAACAAAACCTACCGGGGCGAATTCTCAAGAATCTGAATTTTTGAAGGTTATGGTAGCGGAGGAGGGACTTGAACCCCCGACACGCGGATTATGATTCCGCTGCTCTAACCACCTGAGCTACTCCGCCAGAACGAGGCGGTAGGTATGACAGGCCGTGCGTTGCGTCAAGGCGAAAAAACCGGATTCTCGCGGGCGTGTCAGCCGCCGGGAAGGAGCGGCTCGATCTCGCGGGTGATGCGCGACGCGCCGGGCTTGACCACCGATCCCCAGGTTCCCGCAACGCTGCCATCGGGCGCAATCAAGATCTTGTTGAAGTTCCAGGCCGGCTGGAACCCGGCGGTTTCGGATACCCAGCGATAGAAGGGATGCGCACCCGCCCCGCGCACATGGGTGATGGTGGTCATAGGCAGGTCGAGCCCGAAATTCACTTCGCAGAACTCGGCCACCTCGGCGTCGCTGGCAAGTTCCTGTTTGAAATCCTGCGAGGGCACCGCCAGCACCACCAGCCCGCGGTCGCGGTAACGGTCATAAAGCGCTTGAAGCCCGTCATACTGGGGCGTGAAGCCACAACGCGAAGCGGTATTGACCACCAGCACCGGCTGACCACGCCAATCGGCAAGCGAGAGCGTGCCGCCGTCGATCGACTCGAAGCTCACGTCGGGCGGCGCGGCAAGGGCGGGCGCGGCCAGAAGCGCGACCAGCAGGGCGAGGGCCGCATGAAGGCGGCGAAACAGGGACGTCATGGCTTTCATCCTCCGCAAGGGTCGGAAGAAAGGTAGCACGCGGCGAAGACGGGTCCAGAGGTGACTTGTATCCGCGCCGGGGCTGACGCATCTTCGGCGCCATGACACAGGACACAGACGGAAACCTCATGGATGCGCTTGGCGCCATTGTCGGCGCGGCGCATGTGATCACTGGCAAGGATGCCGAACCCTGGTCGCGCGAATGGACAGGGCATGCGCGCTGGACGCCGCTGGCGGTGGTGCGCCCCGCCACCACCGACGAGGTCGCGCAGATCGTGCGGCTGGCCAATCGCAGCGGCACGCCGATCGTGCCGGTTTCGGGCAATACCGGGCTGGTCGAAGGCACCTGTGGCGAGGGCGCGATCATGCTGTCGCTGGACCGGATGTCGGCAATCCGCGAGGTCCGCCCCGAAGCGCGCATCGCCATTGTCGAGGCGGGTGCAATCCTGTCGCGCATCCATGATGCGGTCGAGGAACACGGGCTGATCTTTCCGCTTTATTTCGGTGCGCGCGGCTCGGCGATGATCGGCGGCGCGCTTTCGACCAATGCGGGCGGGTCCAACGTGCTGCGCTATGGCAGCACGCGGCATCTGTGCCTTGGCATCGAGGCGGTCTTGCCCAATGGCGAGATCGTCGATTTGATGAGCGAGCTGCACAAGGACAATTCCGGCTATGACCTGCGCGATCTGCTGATCGGAGCCGAGGGCACTTTGGGCATCATCACCGCCGCCGTGATCAAGCTTCATCCCAAGCCGCTGGCCTATGCGACGGCCATGGTGGCGGTGGCGTCGCTGAATGACGGGCTGGCACTGTTGAACCGGCTGCAAAAGGAAAGTGGCGGGGCGGTCGAGGCGTTCGAGTTCATGCCCGGCCTGTTCATGGATGCCTATCTGGAACGCCACCCCGAAGCGCGCGCGCCCTTTGAGGCGCGCCATGACGTGAACATCCTTGTGGAACTGGGCGCGCTGGCGCCCCGCGACGCCACCCCCGGCCCTGACGGGCAGACCCCGGTGGCGGCCCAGCTGGAAGAGGTGCTGACGGGTCTCTTCGAGGAGGGCGCGTTGCTGGATGCGATAGTGGCGCAATCCGACACGCAGCGCCGCGAAATGTGGGCGCGGCGCGAGGCCTCGGCCGAAGTGGCGCGGCTGCGCCCGGATGTGATCGACAACGATGTGGCGGTGCCGCTGGACAAGATGCAGGTTCTGCATGAGCGCATCACCGCGCGGGCGATCGAGCTGGACCCCGGGTTGAAGCCGATCTGTGTCGCGCATCTGGGCGATGGCAACCTGCATTTCGCAGGCTGGCCCTCGAGCCAGGACCCGGCGGTTCACAAGGCGATCAAGGCCGCAGTGGACCAAGAAGCCGTGCGCCTTGGCGGCACGTTTTCCGCCGAACACGGGATCGGGCTGGCCAAGCAGCCGGCGATGCGGCGGTTCAAGAACCCCGCCGCGCTGGCGGCGATGCGGGCGATCAAGCAGGCGCTTGACCCCAATGGCATCATGAATCCGGGCAAGGTGCTGCCCGGAGAAGACCGCGATTAAGTCAGCTGCGCCAGTCGAAGAAACCGGGGCCGGCGCGCTCCAGCAACTTTGCGCCCATCTCTCGGCCAAGGGCGGCTCCGTCCTCGACAGGGGCGCTTTGGTCGTCTTCCAGCGCCTCGCTGCCATCGGGGCGAAGCACCTGCCCGCGCAGGCGCAAGGTGCCGCCGTCGATCTCGGCCAGACCGGCGATCGGGGTTTCGCAAGACCCGTCGAGTGCCGCCAGAAAGGCCCGTTCGGCCGCAAGCCGCTGGCCGGTATGGGCATCATGGATCGCCGAGAGCATGTCGGCGGCACGTGTGTCATCGGCGCGCCGCTCGATGCCGATGGCGCCTTGGGCGACAGCGGGCAGCATTTCCTCGGGTGCGATGGCGGCGGTGGCCACATCGGCGCGCCCGAGCCGGTTGAGCCCGGCCATGGCCAGAAAGGTACAGGCGGCGACGCCCTCATCGAGCTTGCGCAGACGCGTCTGGACGTTGCCGCGAAATTCCACCACCTCAAGATGCGGATAGGCCACCAACACCTGCGCAGCACGCCGCAGCGACGAGGTGCCGACCTTGGCGCCCGCCTCCAGATCGGCGAGCCCGCCTACATGGGGCGACACGAAAGCGTCGCGCACATCCTCGCGGGGAAGATAGGTGTCGAGGAACAGCCCCTCGGGCTGAAGAACCGGCATGTCCTTCATAGAATGGATGGCCATGTCGATCTCGCCCTTCAGCAGGGCCTCTTCGATCTCGCGGGTGAACAGGCCCTTGCCGCCGATCTCCTTGAGGGGGCGGTCGATGATCCGGTCGCCGGTGGTCTTGATCACCACGATCTCGAAGGCGTCCTGCGCCAGGTCGAAGGCCGCGGCCATCCGGTCGCGGGTTTCATGGGCCTGCGCGAGCGCCAGCGGCGAGCCGCGGGTGCCCAATTTCATCGGGGTGTCGGGTGTCGGCAAATCGCGTGTCATGGCGGTGGTTTAGCCATGTCCGAAGGCTCTGACAAGCGCAGGGTGCTTGACATTATGACGCCGGGGGGCGACGACCAGCACAAACGGAGGATGACATGGCCGCCCAGAAGACAATCCTGAGAGCCCTTGCCGGTGAAACGCTGGAGACACCGCCGATCTGGATGATGCGCCAGGCCGGGCGGTATCTGCCGGAGTATCGCGCGACGCGCGAGAAGGCGGGAGATTTCCTTTCGCTGTGTTATAACAGCGAGTTGGCGACCGAGGTCACGCTGCAGCCGATCCGCCGATACGGCTTTGACGGTGCGATCCTGTTTGCCGATATTCTGCTTGTTCCCCAGGCACTTGGTGCCGATCTGTGGTTTGTCACGGGGGAAGGGCCGCGCCTGTCGACGATCACGGAGCAAGCCGGGTTCGACGCGCTGAAGCCGTCCAGCGACATCCACGAAACGCTGTCCCCGATTTACCAGACCGTGCGCAACCTTTCAGGCGCGCTGCCCGCCGAGACGACGCTGATCGGATTCGCCGGTGCGCCCTGGACGGTGGCGACCTACATGATCGCCGGTCGCGGCACCCCGGACCAAGGCCCGGCCCATGCCTTGAAGGCTGAAAACAAACCACTTTTCGACGCGCTGATGGAGCGTCTGACCGAGGCCACGATCGAGTATCTCTCGGCGCAGATCGAGGCGGGCGCGGAATGCGTCAAGCTGTTCGACAGCTGGGCCGGGTCGCTGAAAGGTGAAGATTTCGACAATTACGCGACCGCTCCCGCAAAACGCATCATCAAGGAGCTGAAAGCGCGCCATCCGGGCATCCCGATCATCGCCTTTCCGCGCCAGGCGGGCGACAAGTACATAGGATTCCACGAGGAAACCGGCGCCGACTGCGTGGCGGTAGATGATTCCGTCAGCCCCGAATGGGCCGCCGAGCATATCCAGGTTTCCGGCTGCGTTCAGGGGAATCTCAAGTCAAGTCATATGGTTACGGGGGGCGACGATCTGGTGCGCGAGACGAAGCGAATCGTCGAGGCGTTCCGCAACGGGCCGCATATCTTCAACCTTGGCCACGGCATCACGCCCGACGCGGACCCCGAGAACGTGCAGCTGATGATCGACACCGTCCGCGGCGCTTGAGCGCGTACAAAACGTCCGTTTTGTACGCCGGTTTTGTACCCAAAACCGCGCCAGACGCCCGAGATTTGTACAGAACCCCGATCGCGGGGCGGCGCGCGCATCGCTCGGGCGTTGTTAACCCTCTTGTCCCATCCTGCCCGGATCACGAATGCAGGAGGCACAAGAAAGATGTTCACCGAGCTTCCCATCACCCGGTTTCGCGCACAGCTGAGACCCTGGCTGGATCATCAGCTGGCCAGCGGCGACCGGCTGGTCCTGACGCGCCACGGCCAGCCCATCGGCGCGCTGGTCAGCATGAAGGATTTCAACGCGCTGGAAGAGGTCGAGCGCCATCGCGAGGAATTTCTGGAAGAGCGCCATGCCGAGCGCATGCGCGAATTCAGGGCGCTGAAGGCGGGCCGGTTGTAGCGCGCCCGGCCCCCTTGTCCCGCGCGAAACACGAAGGCGCGCGCCCGGTCGGGGCACGCGCCTTGCGCCTGGTTTCACCGATGGCTCAGTCGAGGCCCATGCAATTGGCGTAATAGGTCACCGTGGCGGGCCAGTCGCTGAAGATGCCGACGATCCCGGCATCCTGATGCAGCGCGCGCAGGATGTTGAAGTAATCCGCGTCGCTGTCGGTCGCATCCGCGACCGACTGGAAATACCAGCCACCGCCCGAGGTGAGCGGGCCGGAGCGTTCCAGCGTCCAAGTGATGAGCGAAAGCCCGGCTTCGCGGGCGGCAAGCGCATAGGCGGAGGCGGTGTAATCGCCATCCTTGGGCGTGACCAGCATGTTCATCGAAGGGGCCAGGTAATTGACGCCCTGATCCTTGAGCGCGGCGAAATCATGTTGCCATGTTTCGGGGTCCTGTTCGTCAAACCCGTCATGCCACTGGACAAGATAGACCGCCTGCGCGCCGAAATCGGGTTCGTTTTCGATCCAGTAGAGCACATCGTCGAGGTTGAAGCTTTGGGCCCAGACATCCGAGGCGGGGATGCCGGCGGCTTTGTATTCGTCGATCATCTTCTGGGCGTAGTCGGCCTGGCTGAAGCCATCATGAGGCATGTCGACCGAGGGGCTTTTGAGTTCCGGTGTGAACTTGGCACCGAGCGATTTGAACAGTTCGATCGACTCGGCATGGGTCATGAGCGTGCCGCCTTGCGTGGCGTAAAGATCGGTACGCCAGCCCGCGGTGCCGTTCATGTAATCCGCGACCGTGGCGGCCGATGTGTCGGCGGCGTCCATCTTGCCGGTGAGGCTGCGATACTGGTCGAGCGTGATCTCGGAGGTGCGGCACTCGGCCTTGGCGGGTTCATCGCCCGAGGCGGGGGCGAAGGGCATGACGCATGTGTCTGCCAGGTCCGAGGCCAGGATATCGGTGGTGGTATGCAAATCGTTCTGCGCGTGGCGGCAGACCAGCTCGTGATCGGCGGTGAAGGTCACGTCGCATTCAAGAATGCCCGCGCCCATGCGCGCCGCGGCGCGGTTCGACTCGACCGTATGTTCGGGAAACATCATCGGCGCGCCACGGTGACCGATCGAGAATTGCGATACCTTGGGGGTCTGCCCGAGACAGGCGCTGAGCGTGTCCTTGAGCGCGCCATCCTGCATCCGGTCGATCAGGTAGGCGGGGCGCGGCCCGTAGGTCAGCTGGTCGGTGGCGGTCGCGGCGGTGGCGGTGAGGCCAAGCGCCACGGCCAGGGCGGTGTGTGTCGGAATACGCATCGAGTCCCTCTTGTGCATATGTGGGTGATGCGCCGACATAAACCTGCGGCGTTCAACGCGGGTGTGACGGTTTCGCCAATCTTGTGTGACAGTCCGGCGCGTGGGCCTTGGGCGCGTCGAGTGGCGCAGGGTCACGCGGCACAGGGTCGGGGCCGCCACGGCAGACCCGGTCGCGCCCCTGTTCCTTGGCGCGGTAGAGGGCGGCGTCAGCGGCACGAATGGCCATTTCGATCCGGCGCGGATCGGTCAGCGAGGCGACCCCGAAACTGGCGGTGACGCGCACCGCGCGCGCACCGATCCGGAGCGGCGTGTCGCGGATCGTGGCGCGCAGCCGTTCGGCCACCCGCAGCCCGCTCGACAGCCCCGTGCGCGGCAGGAGGATGACGAATTCCTCGCCCCCGAAACGCGCCACCAGATCGCCCGCGCGGCAGTGGTTCATCAGCCGTTGCGCCACCTGTTGCAACGCCGCGTCGCCGCCGGGATGGCCGAACCTGTCATTCACCGATTTGAAATGGTCGATATCCGCCACGATCAGCGTCATCGGGCCACGCGCCATGGCGGCGGCGCGCGCATGAAAGCTGTCACGCGTCTGCGCGCCGGTGAGGGAATCAAAGCTGACCGCCTGCGACAGGCGTTGCGCAAGGCGCTGCGTTTCCGCCATGCGGATGCCAAGCAGATAGACCAGCGGCGCGGCCAGCATCCCCGCGACCGCAGCCGAGACCGGCAACGTCTGCATCAACAGGTCGCGCGGCGTCATCACCGCATGCAATGCCAGCGTGCCCAGCACGACCCCGGTCACCGTCACGGCGGTGAACAGCCGGACATCGTTGCGGGTCTTGAGCAGAAATCGCATCGGGTCATCCATTGCTTGGGTTCGGGTCAGAATGGCGCGCAGGGGTTAACAAAGCCTCAGCCCGCGCCCGGCGAGCGCGCTCAATTTGGCGCAAATCTTCACCTTGGCGTGACGGGGCGGTCACATATCTGGCCGCGGGCGCGGCAAGCCCCTACCCTTGAGGGGCACAGCAATGAAAGGGCGCGCCATGTCGAGCGAACGATTCACCTTCACCGGCCATTCCGGCGCGGCCTTGGCAGCGCGGCTCGACATGCCGCAGGGACCGCATCTGGCGACGGCGGTGCTGGCGCATTGTTTCACCTGTTCCAAGGACAGCCACGCCGCAAGGCGCATTGCCGCGAGGCTGGCGGCGGCGGGCATTGCGGTGCTGCGCTTCGATTTCACCGGGCTCGGGCAATCGGAGGGCCAGTTCGCGCAGACTTCCTTCACGTCGAATATTGATGACCTGGTGCTGGCCGCAGAGGCGCTGGAGGCGCGCGGCATGGCGCCGGGACTGTTGATCGGGCATTCGCTGGGCGGTGCGGCGGTGCTGCGCGCGGCGCGAAAGA
>CAZMZS010000086.1:0-11564 GCA_964570675.1 uncultured Roseovarius sp.
CACTCGGCGATGATGGCGCTCAACTGCAACAAGGATATCCCCGAGGCCAACTTCCAGGAGGAGATGGGTGTCGAGCCGGGTTATTGCTATCATTGCCACACCGGCCGCTGCCCGGTCGGCGTGGCGACGCAGGATCCCAAGCTGCGCGAACGCCTGGACCCGGATGCCGCCGCCGAGCGTGTCTACAATTTCCTGCACACGCTGACCATCGAGGCGCAGCTCTTCGCGCGCGCCTGCGGCAAGACCTATATCCATTCGCTCGAGCCCGAGGATCTGGCCGCGCTGACGATGGAAGCGTCGGCCATGGCGGGCGTGCCGCTGGCGGGCACCAACCACACCGTCGGCGTCGAGGATTACCACCACTTCTAATGGCGCGGCGGGGGCCTCCCCGCCCTGCCAAGAATCAACCCCGCAGGCCGGGCCACGGCACGGCATGAGGACAGGAGAAAGACAATGGCTGGAACACAGTATCGCGGCTCCGAGATCAAGGATGTCGACCAGTTTCTGAAGGATTCCGCAGGGCTGGAATCCGAGCGCGAAAAGGAGATCGGACAGCATATCGGCTATCGCTATGATGTGAACCTGGTGCCCGATTACGAACGGATCACGCCGTTCCTGAAGCAATATATGGAGGTCATGGGTTGGGACGATCTGAACTGGCTGGAAGACGTGCATATGGGCTATGAAGAGGGCTCCCCGGCGGTGTTCGACCGCAACAACAACGGCTGGGTGCGGGTGCCCGACAGTATTGATCTGCCCGACAATCAGCAGGACAGGGACATGATCGCGCGTGAGCTTCTGATCAAGTTCCAGATGTCGGACCGCCATCCGCTGGTTGCATTGCGCAAGGCCTATATGAAATTCTGAACGACATGGCGCGCCCGCTTGATATCGCTTGCCTTCAGACAAGGCCGATGCCCGATTTCGCATCGGCCCTCGACGAGGCGTTGCCCTTGGCCGAAGCGGCGGTCAAGGCGGGTGCGGATATTCTGTTCCTGCCGGAATATTGCGGCGGGCTTCGCAGCGACAACGGCGCGCTGGTGCCGCCGTCGGCACCCGAGGCGAGTCATCCCTTCCTGATGCGGATGCAGGCGTTCGCGGCGCGGCGCAGGGTCTGGATCAATATCGGCTCGATCGCGGTCGATGGCCCGGACGGGCGCATCATCAACCGTGGCCTGATGCTGGACGATCGCGGGCAGATCCGGGGGCGCTATGACAAGATTCACCTGTTCGATATCCAGCTTTCCGCGACCGAGACCTATCGCGAAAGCGCCCATGTCTCGCCCGGCAACCGTGCGGTCATCCATGACACGCCATTTTGCCGGATCGGCCATACGATCTGTTACGACCTGCGGTTCCCTCACCTCTTCCGCAGCCTGGCGCAGGGCGGCGCCGAACTTCTGCTCTGCCCTGCCGCCTTCACCAAACGCACCGGCGAAGCGCATTGGCATTTGCTGAACCGCGCCCGCGCGATCGAATGCACGCGTTTCATGGTATCGGCCTGTGCCATCGGGCCGGTGCCGGGGGGCGGTGAGACCTTTGGTCATTCGCTTGTCGTCAGTCCCTGGGGCGAGGTGATCAGCGATGGCGGCACCCTGCCGGGGCTGGTGCAGGCCCGCATCGACCTTGACGACGTCGCGCGCGCCGAGGCTCGCGTGCCGAGCCTGACGGCCGACCGGCCCTTTACCCTGACCCAACCGAAAAGGAACGTCGCATGAGTTCATTGGCGACCCAGTTCGGGCAGAGCTTCTCGGATCATCCGCTGCGCAAGGCGTTCATGAAATGGCAGTGCCGCGTGCGCCAGATGGCGATGCGCGAAAACGAGGGGCGGCCCGACGATGCGATCATGCCGGCGGTTCTGCTGGCGGGGCGGTCGGAGCCGCTTGGCCGTGTCATCACGGTGATGAACAAGGGCCCGGGCTATTCGGTGACGCCCGAATTGCAGCACATGGCGGCCAAGACCAACGATCCCGCCCAAATCCGCGATCAGGCGATCCGGTTTCTTTCGTCAGCCTATTACCAGAAGGCCGAGGAATTTTCCGACATCCTGACCGCCACCTTTCCGCCCGCATCGCCCGGCGCGGCGCAGATCCACGACAGCGGCGAATGCCGCCTGCTGTTCGATGCCTATGCGCAGCGCTTCGATCTGACCTGCAAGGTCTGGCGCCTGGCGCCGCATAATCTGCTGCACCAGGCCACGATGGCCCATAACGGGCTTTTCAACCCGCAGATGCCGCCGGACACGGTGGTTCTGGGATTCGAGCCGGACTGGGACCGGAGCCGCGCCGACCCCGAAATCCGCTAGGGGCGGATCACGCGATCAATGCGAGCGGTCGATCTCGCCCACGGCCAGCACTGGGGAGGCATCGATCTCCTCTGCGTCGAGCATGGTCGAGACCCGCTCCAGCACCGCGACGATCATCGCCTGCTCCCAGTCATCAAGGGATTCGAACTGCTTGACGTAGCGCTGTTGCAAAGCGTCGGGGGCGGCGTGAACCTTTCCCACGCCGTCGGGTGTGATCTCAAGCCGGGTCTGGCGGCGGTCCTGCTGGGATTGGCGGCGCGTCAGAAGACCCTTGGCCTCCAGCTTCTTTATCAGCGCCGAGATGGTCGCCTGGGTGACGCCCATGCGCTGTGAAAGCTCGGTCGGGGTGGCATGGCCCTTCTCGGCCACGATCTGAAGCACCCGCAGCTGCACCGCCGTCAGCCCAGCATCGCGCGCCAGGTTGCGCGAATACATTTCCGTCGCGCGCAGGATACGGCGCAGGGCAATCAGGCTGATATCCGTGCGGTCCACGTCGATCTCCGTTCCAGACCGATCCAATCTAGCGGTTTTGTGGAAATCCGCAATCCGTGAAGTAGTTTGCTTGTCTTTACTAACTATCTGTTTCATGATCCTTATATAATACTAAGGAAAAAAATTAAAATAGGCGCGAAATGACGCATATAGCGCGAATTATTGCTTAGGTAGTTGAAATCGACGCGCGAACGAATATACTTAGTTCATCAAACAACAAGGGATCAGAAGCCGTGCACTCTATTGAAGGATCAAAACCGAAGATCACCTTTCGCAAGCCCGCTCGCGAAGATGGCTCCGCGATTTGGGATCTGATTTCGTCCTGCCACCCGCTTGACGAGAACTCGATGTATTGCAACCTGATTCAATGCGATCACTTCCGTGATACATGCATTCTTGCCGAGCTTGACGGAGAGCCGGTGGGCTGGATTTCGGCCTATGTGCTGCCCGATGACGAGGAGACCCTTTTCGTCTGGCAGGTCGCCGTATCTGAAAAGGCCCGCGGGCGCGGACTTGGTTCGAAGATGCTCAAGGAACTTGCCAAGCGCGAGGAATGCGAGGGCGTGCGCCGCCTGCAGACCACGATCACCATCGACAATGATGCATCCTGGGCGCTGTTCGGCCGGTTCTCGAAGGCGATCGGCGGCAAGCTGAAAAGCCAACCCTATTTCAAGCGGGACGACCATTTCGACGGGCGCCACGCGACCGAACACATGGTCACAATCGAATTCGCCGAAGTGCTGAAGCGCGCCGCCTGATCGCCTGCGAAAGCGCGCCAGCCTTCAACTCTCCCAGACAAAGGAAACATTATGTCGACTGACATGTCAGCCGAACTTGAAATCTTCAATCGCCGTGAATCCGAAGCGCGCAGCTATTGCCGCAGCTTCGAGACGGTGTTCACCAAAGCCAGCGGCGCGGAAATGACCGGCGCCGACGACAAGACCTATATCGACTTCCTGGCCGGGTGTTCGTCGCTCAACTACGGGCATAACGACCCCGACATGAAAGAGGCGCTGATCGCGCATATCGCCGATGACGGCATCGCGCATGGCCTTGACATGTATACCCAAGAGAAGGCCCGCTTTCTGAAGGCCTATGAGGACAACATCCTCAAGCCGCGCGGGATGGACTACAAGGTCATGATGACCGGCCCCACCGGCACCAACGCTGTCGAGGCGGCGATGAAGCTGGCCCGCAAGGTCACTGGCCGCCGCAATATCGTGGCCTTCACCAATGGCTTCCATGGCATGACCATGGGCGCGCTGTCGCTGACCGGCAATACCGGCAAGCGTGGCGGCGCCGGCGGCGGCTCGCTGTCGGACGTGACCCATATGCCGTTCGAGGGCGCCTTTGGCGACGATACCGATACGCTGGCCTATCTCGAGATGATGCTCGACAATTCGTCATCGGGCGTCGATGCTCCGGCCGCGTTCATCTTTGAACCCGTGCAGGGCGAGGGCGGTCTCAATGCCGCGTCGGACGAGTGGATGCGCGGCGTTGCACGCATCGCCAAGAAACATGGCGCGCTGCTGATCGTCGACGACATCCAGTCGGGCTGTGGGCGTACCGGCACCTATTTCGCCTTCGAGTCGGCGGGCATCGTGCCCGACATGGTCACACAGGCGAAATCGCTGTCGGGTTTCGGCCTGCCCTTTGCGGCGCTGCTGATCAAGCCCGAGCATGACATCTGGAAGCCCGCCGAACATAACGGCACCTTCCGCGGCAATACCCATGCCTTCGTCACGGGCCGTGTCGCACTCGAGAAATTCTGGGCCGATGACAGCTTTCAGAACGACGTGCAGCACAAGTCTGCTATCCTCACGACGGGATTGCAGGCCATCGCCGAGATCGTGCCGGGTGCGCGCCTCAAGGGGCGCGGCATGATGCAGGGTGTCGATGTGGGCGGCGGTGAAACCGCGAGTGCGATCTGTGCCCGTGCCTTTGAAAAGGGCCTCATCATCGAGACCTCGGGCGCGGATGACGAAGTGGTCAAGGTGCTTGCACCCCTGACCATCCCCGAAGAGACGTTGCGCAAGGGCCTGAACATCCTGCTGGATGCCGCCCGCGACGTGACGGTGCAGACCAAAGTGGCAGCGGAGTGACACGATGATTGTAAGAGATTTCGACGATGTGGTGAAGAACGGCAACTCGGTCTCGGACGCGAACTGGACATCCGTGCGGATGCTTCTGGCCGATGACGGGATGGGGTTCTCGTTCCACATCACCTTCCTTGAAGCAGGCAGCGAGCACACGTTCGAATACAAGAACCATTTCGAAAGCGTCTACTGCATTCAGGGCAAGGGCTCGATCACCGACCTCAAGACGGGTGAGACCCACCCGATCAAGCCGGGCACCATGTATGCCCTGAACGAACATGACCGCCACACGCTGCGCGCCGAAGAAGAACTGGTCATGGCCTGCGTGTTCAACCCGCCCGTCACCGGCCGGGAAGTTCACCAGGAAGACGGATCTTATGCGGCGCCCGAAGACGTGGCCTGAAACCAGAGGCGCTCCTCGGCGCAAGCCCGGGAGTGAACATTGATGACCCATCACGCTAACCATACTGTCGAAAAGATCGGCGGAACCTCGATGTCGCGACTCGATGAACTGGTGGATACCCTGTTCATGCGTGACGACGAGGCACGGATCTATGACCGGATCTTCGTTGTCTCGGCTTTCGGCGGCATTACCAATCTGCTGCTCGAGCACAAGAAATCGGGCGAGGCCGGCGTCTATGCCTGCTTTGCCAATGACGAGGACGACCACGGCTGGATGGATGCCCTCTCCAAGGTCGCCGACGGCATGCGCGAAGCGCATCGCGGGGTTCTCGATCATGCCGCCGACCTGAGCGACGCGGATGATTTCGTGCGCGACCGGATCGACGGTGTGCGCAACTGCCTGATCGATTTGCAGCGACTGTGTTCCTACGGGCATTTCCGCCTGAGCCAGCACATGATGCTGACGCGCGAACTGCTGTCGGGCCTGGGTGAATCCCATTCGGCCTGTGTGACCACGCTGGCGCTGCGCCGGGTGGGCATAAATGCCCGCTTCGTGGATCTGTCGGGCTGGCGTGACGAGCGCGAGATGACCCTAGAAGAGCGCATCCGCGACGGGCTGGACGATGTGGACCTCTCCGAGGAGTTGCCCATCGTCACCGGCTATGCGCAATGCGCCGAAGGGCTGATGGCTGAATTCGACCGCGGGTATTCCGAGGTGACCTTCAGCCGCATCGCCGCCCTGACGCATGCGCGCGAAGCGATCATTCACAAGGAATTCCACCTGTCCTCTGCCGATCCCAAACTGGTCAAGGGCGAGGTGCGCAAGCTGGGTCACACCAATTACGACGTGGCCGACCAGC
The DNA here is from genome assembly GCA_964570675.1 of uncultured Roseovarius sp. Classification (GTDB taxonomy): domain Bacteria; phylum Pseudomonadota; class Alphaproteobacteria; order Rhodobacterales; family Rhodobacteraceae; genus Roseovarius. Next base: position 6,156 of record CAZMZS010000086.1, read on the forward strand.
TGTCGAACATGGGGATGGAGGCGATCCACCCCAAGGCGGCCAAGACCTTGCGTCAGGCCGATGTGGCCCTGCGCGTCACCAACGCCTTCGAGCCGCACGACCCCGGCACGCTGATCGACGATCAGCCCGCAGAAACACCGGCAGCCGAGATCGTGACCGGGCTCCCTGTCCATGCGCTCGAGCTTTTCGAGCAGGACATGGTCGGCGTGAAAGGCTATGACGCGCGCATCCTCGAGCTGTTGACGCGGCACGGGATCAGGATCGTTTCGAAGACCTCGAACGCCAACACGATCACCCATTACGTCGACGCCCCACTGCGCGAGCTGCGCAAGGTCGAGGCGGACCTGAACAAGGTCTACCCAAGCGCCGAGCTGACGATTCAGCCACTGGCCATCGCAGCGGTCATCGGGCGCGACCTGCAGGGGCTGAACACCCTGGGCCGTGGTCTCAAGGCGCTGGCCGAGGCCGATGTCGAGGTGCTGGCCGCGCAACAGACGACCCGCTCGGTAGACGTTCAGTTCGTGATTCCACGCGAATCGCTGGCGGCTTCAATCGGAGCGCTGCACGGCGCACTCCTGCCTGCCACGGACGTGGCAGAGCTGAAGCTGAAAAAGAAAGCCGCCTGAGAGCGGTCTGAAATCAAACAAGACCAGTGACTCGCCCCGCCTGGCCCTCCCTTGGCCCGGCGGGGTTTCTTTTTGGGTGTTCCGAGTTCAAGTCGCACAGGCCGGTCGCCCAAGCGCTTAATCCCGCGCGAGGTCCTGAAGGATCGGGCAATCGGGCCGGTTGTCGCCTGCGCATTCATGCACCAGATGAGTCAGCGTGTCGCGCATCGAGCGCAGTTGCGCCAGCTTCTCCTCGATCCGGTCCAGGTGGTCCTGCGCGACGCGTTTCACATCGGCGCTGGCGCGCGCGTCATCCTCGTAAAGCGCCAGAAGGGTGCGGCAGTCCTCGATCGAGAAGCCAAGCGCACGGGCCCGCCCCAGAAAGGCCAGCTTGTGCACGTCGCTGTCCGCGAAGGCGCGATATCCATTGGCGTCGCGCGCCGGGCGGATCAGCCCGATTTCTTCGTAATAACGGATCGTCTTGGGCGGCAGGTCGGTGCGCCGCGCCACTTCGGAAATGTTCATGCCGCGCCCCTTTCCATGACCGGCGTGATCCGGCGCAGCCGCAGCGCGTTGCTCAGCACGAAGACCGAACTGAGCGCCATCGCCCCAGCCGCCAGCATCGGCGACAATAACATGCCGGTCAGCGGATAAATCACCCCGGCGGCCACAGGGATGAGCGCGGTGTTATAGGCGAAGGCCCAAAACAGGTTCTGGCGGATGTTGCGCATGGTCGCGCGTGACAGGCCAAGCGCGTTCACAACCCCCGCAAGATCGCCGGAGATCAGCACGATATCGGCTGCCTCGATCGCCACGTCGGTGCCGCTGCCCACGGCGATGCCGATATCGGCCTCGGCCAGTGCCGGGGCGTCGTTGATGCCGTCACCCACAAAGGCGACGGTGCCATGACGTTCACGCAGCGCGCCAAGGGACGCGACCTTGCCATCGGGCAGGACTTCGGAATCGACATGGTCGATGCCCAGCCGTTCGGCGATGGCCTTGGCGGTGGCGTGGCTGTCACCGGTTATCATTGCCGTCTCGATGCCCTGCGCATGAAGCGCGTCGATCACCTTGCGGCTGGTCTCCTTCACTGGGTCGGCCACGGCGAGGATCGCCGCAAGCTGCCCGTCGATGGCCGCGAAAACCGGGGTCTCGCCGCGCGCGCCCATCTGCGCCGCGCGATCGGCCAGCGCGCTGTTGTCGATGCCTTCGCGCTCCATCAGGCGCTTGGCGCCGACCAGAAGGTCATGGCCATCCGCACGCGCGGCCAGGCCAAAGCCGCTGATCGCCCGAAAGCCCTCGGGACGGGGCAGGGAAAGGCCGCGCTCGTGGGCGGCGGCCTCGATGGCGCGGGCGATGGGGTGTTCCGACTGCCCTTCGACGGCGGCGACAAGGCGCAGCATGTCATCCTCGTCCCAATCCCCCGCAAGGGTCACGCCGGTCAGGCGCGGTCGGCCTTCGGTCAGCGTGCCGGTCTTGTCGAAGGCGACGACGCGGGCCTCGTCCAGCCGTTGCAGCGCATCGCCCTTGCGCAGCAGGACGCCCATTTCGGCGCCGCGCCCGGTGCCGACCATGATCGAGGTGGGCGTGGCAAGGCCCATGGCGCAGGGGCAGGCGACGATCAGCACCGACACCCCGGCCACAAGTGCGAAGCTCAGCGCCGGGTCCGGCCCGAAGACAAGCCAGGCGGCGATGGTCGCCAGCGCCGTGGCGATCACGGCGGGCACAAAAATGCGCACCACGCGATCCGCCAGCGATTGAATCGGCAGCTTGGCGCCCTGCGCCTGTTCAACCATCGTGATAATCTGCGACAGCATCGTGTCGCGCCCCACCTTGGTGGCGCGGAACGACAGCGCGCCCTCGCCATTGATCGTGGCACCGATCACCACATCGCCGGGTTCTTTCGAAACCGGCACGGGTTCACCAGAGACCATGCTTTCATCGACATAGGAGTCACCGCTGATCACCTCGCCATCGACGGCGATCTTTTCACCGGGGCGCACATGCACGACATCGCCGACCCCAAGCGCGTCGATGGAAATCTCGGTGATCTTGCCGTTTCGCTCGACCCGCGCGCTTTGCGGCTGAAGGCCGACCAGCTTTTGGATCGCCGCGCCTGTGCGCCCCTTGGCGCGCTCCTCGAGCCAGCGGCCCAGCAGGATCAGCGTTACGATCACCGCCGCCGCCTCGTAATAGACGGCGCGGGTGCCCTCGGGCAGCAGGGCGGGCGCAAAGAGCGCAACCGTGGAAAACACCCAGGCCGCCGACGTGCCAAGCGCGACAAGGCTGTTCATGTCGGGCGCGCCGCGCAGCAGCGCCGGAAAGCCACGGCTGAAGAAGCCGCGCCCCGGCCAGACCAGTACCAGCGTGGTGAGGGCAAACTGGATCATCCAGGCCGTCTCGCGCCCGATGCTGCCATGAACCAGATCGTGAAAGCCCGGAATGACATGGCCGCCCATCTCCATGATGAAGACCGGCAGGGTCAGCGCCCCCGCGATCAGGGTCAGGCGGCGGGCATGGTCGGTCTCGGCAGTGTTACGGTCCGATTGCGTGTCCTGGCCGGTTTCCCCCGCAGGCCGCGACGGATAGCCGATATCCGTGACCGCGCGCGCCAGGTTAGCCGCATCATTCGCGCCGCTCAGATAGCGGATCAGCGCCGTCTGGCTTGCCAGGTTTACCGATGCCTCCAGCACGCCGGGCTGCGCGCAGAGCGCGTCCTCGACCCGCCCTGTGCAGGAGGCACAGCTCATGCCGGAGATCTCAAGCGTCGCGCTGGCCTCGCGCGCGGGGTAATTCGCGGCCTTGAGGGCTGCAGCGATTTCGGCGGCTTCGGTGCCATCGACACTCATCTGCGCCTGGCCATTGGCGAAATTGACAGAGACCCCGCTGATGCCGGGCAACTGGTCAAGCGCGCGCTCGGCCCGCCCGGCGCAGCCTGCGCAAGAGAGGTTTTGGATTTCGATGTTGAGTGAGCGCGCTGTCATGGTGATCCCCTTTGGCCCCTCACATAGGGGTTCCAGTCACAGGAAGGTCAAGGGGTGGCGCCAAATTTCTGCCGATGCTGCCCTTGGTCGGTGCCAGGTGCCTTGGGCACATGCCGAGCATGCCGATTCGCCCTTTTCAACAGGCCCGATACGGTCTATACGCGCGGCTTCACGCGGGGTGACAGCCTTGGAGGCACCCCGCCCTAACCTATGGAGAACAACATGGCTGGAGAAATTCCTGATCTTCACGCCCAGGAACGCACGGGGACAGGCAAGGGCGCCGCTCGTGCAGTGCGTCGCGCGCATATGGTTCCGGGCATCGTTTTTGGCGGCGACGTCGATCCGCTTCCGATCCAGATCCCCTATAACGTCCTGATCAAGCGCCTGAAGGACGGGCGGTTCAAATCGACCCTGTTCAATCTCAAGGTCGATGGTCATGACGATGTGCGCGTGATCTGCCGCGACGTGCAGCGCGACGTGGTCAAGGACCTGCCGACGCATCTGGACCTGATGCGCCTGCGCCGGACGTCAAAGATCAATCTTTTCATTCCCGTCGAATTCGTCGGCGAGGAAGAGGCCCCCGGCATCAAGAGAGGCGGCGTTCTGACCGTCGTGCGCAACGAGATCGAACTGATCGTCACCGCCGGTGACATCCCCGAGCAGATCACCATTGATCTGTCGGGTCTCGATATCGGCGATACCGTCACGATCAGCCAGGTGGGGCTGCCCGCCGGCGCCAAGCCGACCATCGACCGCGATTTCGTGATCTGCAACGTCTCGGCCCCGTCGGCCCTGAAATCCGCGGATGACGAGGAAGAGGACGCAGAAGAGGCCGCCGAGGTTCCGACCGTCGGCGAAGACGAAGCGGATGGCGAAAGCTGAAGCTTCCTCACCGGATCGAAAATCAGAAAAAGCGGGGCCGCATGCGCGCCTCGCTTTTTTATGTCGTTACAGGAGTTGGAGCGTTTGCGCGACGCGTGATGCGGGCGGCTTCGAGGCCGATCTGCGCAGAACCTGCGTTCTGGAGGCCTTCTGCGGGCCGAAGCTGGGCGTTGAGGACGGATACCGGCAGGGATGGCTTGGCGTATCAGCCAGCTCATCTGCCACGGAACGAAAGTCGGTGATCGCAACTTCTATGATTGGTCTCACGGCGTTTGGTGCCGTCTATATCAGGTTCAACTCTTTTGCCCGCGTGACCGCGTTTGCTCTGTTGCGTGCATCCAGTTCCACACATATCTTGCGCATGCAGGATTTCACCCAAACTTCCGAACGCTTCAGGAACCGTGCGATCTCCTTGTTGGTTCTCCCGTCAGCAACCATTTTGATGATAGTGAGTTCGACATCATTGAGCGAAGAGCCATCCGCTGTATAGCTAGTCGAGGCCTCTGGCGGACTAAAGCGGACAAAAACCTCGCCGGACGCGATAAGCCGTAGCGTACTTTCCAGCGATACAAGCGGCAGATCCTTTGGGATCACCCCTTTGCACCCGATGTCGAGGGCAGCCTGCAGTTGCACCTGACTTGAATGTCCGGCAAAGATCACGACGTTGCCGTTCTTGTTCAACTTGACAACGCGCTCCACGCTCGCCATGCCTTGCATCTCCGGCATGGAAAGATCCAGCATGACCACATTGAACGGGCCAGATGCCGTCAGTATTTCCTCGGCTTTCTTGAGAGAGTGGCAGCCGGTGACGGAGAACCCGTTAATCGAAGAAAGAACCGAAACCACAGCGTCGCATACCAAACAGTGGTCATCAACGACCAATACTGAAATCACATCACTCATCTCATTCTCCTGGGTTCATTCTGCCCTCTTTTAAT
>CAZMZS010000087.1:0-11542 GCA_964570675.1 uncultured Roseovarius sp.
CGGTGATCATGTCGGCGATCTGGAAGCCCACGCCCTGGAACTTGCCGATCGGCTGGCCGAACTGGCGCCGTTCGGCGGCGTGCGAGAGCGCATACTCAAAGCAGCGCCGGGCGCGCCCGACGCTCATGGTGGCGACGGTGATACGGGTGGCATAAAGCCATTCGTTCATCACCGCGAAGCCGCCATCGACCTCGCCCAGCACCTGCGCGTCGGGCAGGCGGCAATCGTCGAATTCCAGCACCATGTTCTTGTAGCCGCGGTGGCTGACCGAGTTGTAGCCGTCGCGGATGGTGAAACCGGGCGTGCCGCGATCCACCAGGAAGGTGGTGATCCGCTTCTTGGGGCCACGGTCGGTCATGTCCTCGCCGGTGGCAACGAAGACGATCACGAAATCGGCGTGATCGGCCCCCGAGATGAAATGCTTGGTGCCGTTGAGCACCCAATCCCCGCCATCGCGTCGGGCGGTGCATTTCATGCCACGCACATCCGATCCGGCGTCGGGTTCGGTCATTGCCAGCGCGTCCATCCGCTCGCCGCGCACGGCGGGCAGAAGGTAGCGCTCGCGCTGATCGCCGGTGCAGGCCATCAGGATATTCTGGGGACGCCCGAAGAAATGCGTGAGCGCCATCGAGCCGCGCCCGAGTTCGCGCTCGACGAGGGCGAAATCCAGGTGGCCCAGCCCGGCGCCACCCACCTCTTCGGGGAAGTTGCAGGCATAGAACCCCAGATCCAGTGTCTTGCGCTTGATCTCTTGCGCGAGGTCGGCGGGCACCTGGCCGCTGCGTTCGACCTCGGCCTCGTGGGGATAAATCTCGTTCTCGACGAAGCTGCGCACGGTCGAGACGATCATCTCCTGTTCATCGTTCAGTCCGAAATGCATGGGTTCAGTCCTTATCGGCATGAAGCGCCGCCAGGTCCGCGACACGGCGGGCGACCTGGGGCGAGGGTTCACAGGAGCGGCGGGTTTCAAGGCTGACATGGATCATCAACTGATCCGAGCTGGCGAGCACCGTGCCATCGCCCGCGCGGATCATCTGGTGAGCGCAGCGCAATTTCTTGCCCGCGCCTTCGGTGACGCGGCTATGGACCTCGACCCGCTCACCGGCATGGGTTTCGGCAAGGAAACGGATGGTGGACTCCACGGTGAAATAGCTGAGGCCCGAGGCGATGTAGTCGGCGTCCGCCCCCACATGCGCCATGACCACATCCGCCGCGTCCGAGAATATCTGCCCGTAGCGGCCTTCGTTCATGTGGCCGTTGGCATCGGTCCAGTCCACCGGGATCACCCGCGATTGCGAGACCAGCGGATCGCCATCTGCAAGCGGCTGGCGCAGGCTCTGTTGATGCGCATTGATGAGCCGCCCGGCGGCATTGCCCTGCTGCCTGAGCGCGCGCATCATGGCGATGAGGTTGCCATCGCGCTTGCGCTCGAGTTCGCGGATCGAAAGATGCCCGGATTGCGCGTCGGACTGGCTGGCGATCTTTTCCACCAGCTCGTCGCTCATTTCGGGCACATCCATGAGCTTGGTCCAGGGCCAGGCCAGCGCCGGGCCGAACTGGGCGATGAAATGGCGCATCCCGGCCTCGCCCCCGGCGATGCGGAAGGTTTCGAACAGCCCCATCTGCCCCCATCGAAGGCCAAAGGCATAGCGAATGGCGTTGTCGATTTCCTCGGTGGTGGCGATGTCGTCATTCACGAGCCACAGCCCCTCGCGCCAGACAGCTTCCATCAGGCGGTCGGCGATATGGGCGTCGATCTCCTTGCGCACATGCAGGGGATAAAGCCCGACCGAGGTGAGCAGCGCCTTGCAGCTTTCCACGGCGCCCGGATCGGTGGCGGGCGAGGGCACGACTTCGATGAGCGGCAGAAGATAGACCGGGTTGAACGGGTGCGTCACCATAATGCGCGCGGGCTCGGCAGCGCCCTGCTGCAACTCGGAGGGTTTGAAGCCCGAGGTCGAAGACCCGATCAGCGCGCCCGGATCGGCGGCCTGGATCTCGGCGAAGACCCGGTGCTTGAGGTCCAGCCGCTCGGTCACGCTTTCCTGAACCCAATCGACGCCGCTGACCGCCTCGGCGATCGAGGCGCAGAAGGTCAGCGCCCCCTCGTCGGGCATGGCGCAGTCGTAAAGCATCGGCAGGGCGCGGCGGGCATTGTCGAGCACCTCGCCGACCTTGCGTTCGGCCTGCGCGTCGGGATCGAACACCCGCACGTCCCAGCCATTGAGCAAAAAGCGCGCGGCCCAGCCGCCGCCGATCACACCGCCCCCGATGATCGCTGCGGTTCTTGTCATATGTCGTCTCCTTCTTGGCGCGGCCCAAGCGCGCCCTCATCGTATCCGTTGAATTCCAGTATCTCGCGCGCCGCGGTGATGCGGTCGCCGCCGCCCGTGGCGGCGCGGTCAAGCACCCAGCCGAAGCTGCCATCGGGCGTGCCGATGGCGGCGGTGCGATAGCCCTCGTCGACCCAGACCACCCAGAGTTCCAGCGCCTCCGAGGGGCCGGAAAGCCGCCAGCGGTTCGGCCCCAGAACAGTGGCGGGCCGGGTTACGCGCCGGGTTTCACAAGCGCCGCCCGCATCGCAGGCGCGACGCGTGAAGGTGAAGGCGTCGGTCTCGCCCGGTCGATAGGCGAGCGAGATGAGCCCGGCCATGTCGGGCGTTGGCGGCGTGGTCGCACGCAGCACCCAGTCGCCCGAAAGCCGCGCATGATCGCTGCGCGTCGTGACCGAGAGAGGCTGGCCGGTGTCGCGATAATCCGGGCCTGAAGGCGCGGTGGCGCAAGCGGCAAGAAGCAGGAGCGACAGGCGGCTGAAGCGCAGTTTCATGGCACCATGCTTTCCGTATGGCCGTCCACCGCCAGCACCTGCCCGCTAACGCGGCCAGCGGCGGGGGAGGCGAGAAACAGAGCCATATCGGCAAGGTCGTCGGCGCTGACCCATGTGCGCAGGCTGGAGCCCTTGACGTAGATCTGGCGCACCTCGTCGGGCGGGAGGCCGCTGGCGGCGGCTTCCATCGCGACGACGCGGTCCATGCGCGCGCCCTCGACCGCGCCGGGGGCGATGGCGTTGACGCGCACGCCTGCCGGGCCAAGCTCCATCGCCAGCGTCTTCATGAGGCCGATCAGCCCCCATTTCGCGGTGACATAGGGGCTGCGATGGGGCACGCCATGCAGGCCGGATGTGGAGCTGGTCAGCAGGATCAGCCCCGCGCCCTGCGCCCGCATCACCCGCGCTGCCCAACGGCAGGTCAGAAACGCGCCGTTCAGGTTGACATCGAGGCAGGCGCGCCATGCGTCGTAATCGAGATCCTCGATCCGCCCCGCCGGGCCGCCGGTACCGGCATTGGCGCAGACCACATCCGCGCCGCCCCACTCGGCCTCGACCCGGTCGAGGAATGACGCCATCTGCGCGGGGTCGGTCACATCGGCTGCAACGGCGATGGCGCCGGGCAGGTCGGCCTCGGCCGCCGCGACGGCGGATGCATCGGCATCGCAAAGCGCCACGCGGTCGCCGCGCGCCTGAAAGCGGCGCGCAAGGGTCAGGCCGATCCCCGAGGCCCCGCCGGTGATGACAACACGCTGGCCCATGATGTTCAGCCCTCGGGCGTTTGTTTGCGAAGGTTCAGCTTCTGGCGGACCGCGTCGGGGCCGATCACCCGCGCGCCGAGGTTCTCGACGATCCCGGCGGCGCGTTCGACAAGCTGCCAGTTTTCCGCGAGCACGCCCTTGTCGAGCATCAGGTTATCCTCGAGCCCGACGCGCACATTGCCGCCCGCCAGAACGCTGGCGGCCACATAAGGCATCTGGTTGCGCCCAAGGGCGAAGGCGGAAAACGTCCAGTCCGACGGGATGTTGTTGACCATCGCCATGAAGGTGTTGAGGTCATCGGGGGCGCCCCAGGGTACGCCCATGCAGAGCTGCACCAGGGCGTCGGGTTCAAGAATGCCGTCCTTGACCAGTTGCTTGGCATACCAGAGATGGCCGGTGTCAAATGCCTCGATCTCGGGTTTGACGCCGAGTTCGGTCATCATGCGGCCCATCGCCTGCAACATGCCGGGCGTGTTGGTCATGACGTAATCGGCCTCGGCGAAGTTCATGGTGCCGCAATCGAGGGTGCAGATTTCGGGCAGGCAGTCAGCCACATGGGCGACGCGCTCGGCGGCGCCGGCCATGTCGGTGCCGGCCTCGTCCAGCGGCAGGGGTGCGTCGATACCGCCGAAGGTGATGTCGCCGCCCATACCGGCGGTGAGGTTCAGCACCACGTCGGTGTCGGAGTCGCGAATCCGGTCGGTGACTTCGCGAAACAGCCCGCGATCGCGCGAGGGCGCGCCGGTTTCGGGGTCACGCACATGGCAATGCACCACGGCGGCTCCGGCCTTGGCGGCGGCGATGGCGCTGTCGGCGATTTGCTGGGGCGAGCGGGGCACATGCGGGCTGCGGTCCTGGGTCGCGCCCGAGCCGGTCACGGCACAGGTGATGAAAACCTCGCGGTTCATGGCAAGCGGCATGGGGGTCCTCCTGATTTGTTGCGGGTCATGCAATGGCATGAGTTGCGCGAAGGGTAACGCGCTGGCAGCGCAATCGCATTTGCAGTATCAGACAATTATCATGCCTGAATGGACAAAAACCACGGACGCGCCGGTGCGCATCACCTTTCTGCTCTTTGACGAGTTCTCGAACCTGTGTCTGGCGAACTGTCTGGAACCCTTGCGCGCGGCCAACACGATCACGCGGGCGCGCGCCTTTGACTGGCAGATCGTGACGCCATCGGGCGCGCCGGTGCTGTCCTCGAGCGGAATGCAGGTGATGCCCCACGCCGCCCTGCCCGACATGCAGGGCAACGCCGATTACCTGTTCGTGCTGGCCAGCTATTACCACGAGGTGCATGATTCGGGCGCGACGCGGCGGGCGCTGCGGGTCGCAGCGCGCAAGGCGGGCACGGTCGTGGCGCTGGATGCGGGGCCGTGGCTGCTGGCGGCGGCCGGGCTGCTGGCGGGGCGGCGGGCGACGGTGCATTGGGATTTGCTGGATGCCTTTACCGAGCGGTTCCTTGATGTCGAGGCCGAGCGCGCAAGGGTGTTGCGAGACGGGCCGTGGTGGACCTGTGCGGGTGCGATGTCGGCGCTTGATCTGACGCTGGGGCTGATTGCGGATCACCTGGGGCTGGCGGCGCGGCTGGATGTGGAGTCACTGTTCATTCATGGCGATCCGCCGGTGGCGATGCCGCGTGAGCGCCAAGCGGTGAGCGATCCGCTGGTGCACCGGGCGCTGAGCCTGATGCGCCAGAACACCGAACGGCCCTTGCCGCTGTCGGGGCTGGCGCGCAGATTGTCATGCCAGGCGCGCACGCTGGACCGGCGGTTTCGCGCGACCCTGGGCGCGCCGCCCGGTGCGGTCTATCGGCACCTGCGGCTTGCGGCGGCGCGACGGATGCTGGAGACCACAAGCCTCGGCATTGCCGAAATCGCGCTGCGCAGCGGTTATGACAGCCCCGCCGCACTGACGCGGGCGGTGCGCCGCCTTTACGGCGCGACGCCGAGCGAGCTGCGCGCGAGCGGCTGAGCCACCTTGTCCCGCCTGCGGTTTCGGCGCAGGATCGCGCCATGACAGACCCGACAAACGCCCCCCGCTTTCGCCTGCGCCTTGTCTTTGCCCCCAACGAGATGCTGGGGCCGGGCAAGGCCGAGCTGCTGGAGCGGATCGCCGAGACCGGGTCGATCGCGGCGGCGGGGCGTGAGATGGGCATGAGTTACAAGCGGGCCTGGCAGCTGGTCGAGACGATGAACGCAATGTTTCGCGCGCCCGTCGTCGAAAGCACGCGCGGCGGCGCGCGTGGCGGCGGCGCGGTCGTGACCGAGACCGGGCAGGCCGTATTGGCCGAATTCCGGGGTCTTGAGGACGCCGCCCAGAGCGCCGGAGCCGCGCATATTGCACGGCTGACCGGAATGCTGCGCGATATTCCCGAAGGAAAATAACGCTTGCCTTGCGGGCGGCATTCTCGATATTCCCCATGAAACATATCGCTTTGCAAGGGGAGAGAATCACATGAGCCGTTCGTCGGCGCGCCGCGCGATTGCCGCCATGCTGGCCGCTGCGCTGTTGCCCGCAACCGTGGCGCAGGCCGAGAGCGTCACGGTCTTTGCCGCCGCCAGCATGACCAATGCCATGCAGGAAATCGAGGAGCGGTTCGAGGCCGCAAGCGGCCATGAGCTTGTGGTGTCGCTGGCCGGATCCTCGGCGCTGGCGCGCCAGATCCAGCAAGGCGCCCCGGCGGATGTGTTCATCTCGGCCAATCCGGGCTGGATGGATAGGCTGGAGTCCGAAGGGCTGATCGAAGAAGGCACGCGGTTTGATCTTCTTAACAACTCTATCGTGCTGATCGCGCATGGCCGTGATGCCGCACCAGTCGAAATCGGCCCCGACATGGACATGGCCGGGCTGCTGGATGGTGGCCGCTTGGCGATGGCGATGGTTGATGCGGTGCCCGCCGGGATTTACGGCAAGGCATCGCTTGCATCGCTGGGGCTGTGGGATGGCATCGCCCGCGAAGTGGCGCAGGCCGACAATGTGCGCGCCGCGCTGGCGCTGGTCGCGGCTGGAGAGGCGCCCTACGGCATCGTTTATGCGACCGATGCGGCTGCCAGCGACAACGTGACGGTCGTCGCCACCTTTCCCGCCGACAGCCACCCGCCGATTGTATATCCGGCGGCGGATGTCGAAGGACGCGATACCGAAGCCGAGACGGCATTTATGGAGTTCCTGCGCGGTCCCGAGGCGCGCGCGGCCTTTGAACGACAAGGGTTCATCGTGGTGACGGAGTAACGCGACCGCATGGGATGGCTTGAACCGCAGGAATGGGAGGCCGTGGCGCTGTCGCTGAGGGTCTCGTTCTGGGCAACGCTGGTGGCGTTGCCCTTTGGCGTGTTCATCGCCCACGCGCTGGCGCGCTGGCAGTTTCCGGGCAAGCAGCTGTTGAACGGGCTGGTGCATCTGCCGCTGATCCTGCCGCCGGTGGTGACGGGCTACCTGCTGCTGCTGACCTTCGGCACCAAGGGGCCGGTCGGGGGATTGCTGCAGGATTTCGGCATCGTGCTGGCGTTTCGCTGGACCGGTGCGGCATTGGCGGCGGCGGTGATGGGCTTTCCCTTGATGGTGCGCGCGATCCGCCTGTCGATCGAGGCGGTCGATCCGAAGCTGGAACAGGCGGCATCGGTATTGGGCGCGTCAAGGACATGGGTTTTCGTGACCGTGACGCTGCCCTTGATCCTGCCGGGGATCATCGCGGGCAGTATCCTGGGTTTCGCCAAGGCGATGGGCGAGTTCGGCGCGACGATCACCTTCGTTTCCAACATCCCCGGCGAGACCCGCACGGTGCCGACGGCGATCTATGCCTTTCTGCAGGTGCCGGGGGGCGAATCCTCGGCGATGCGGCTGGTGGTGGTCTCGGTCGTTGTGGCGATGGGGGCGCTGATCATGTCGGAATGGCTGGCGCGGCGGGCCGCGAAAAGGGTTTCGGGAACATGACGCTTGCCGTGCGCATCAAACATTCATTCGGGGATTTCACGCTGGATGTGGATTTCGAAGCGCCGCCGGGATTGACGGTGCTGTTCGGGCGGTCGGGGTCGGGCAAGACGACGCTCATCAACGCGGTGGCGGGTTTGCTGAGGCCCGATGAGGGGCGCATCGCGGTGGATGGGCAGACCCTGCTGGACAGCGCGCGCGGTGTGGACCTGCCGGCCCATCGCCGGGGTCTGGGATATGTGTTTCAGGAGGCGCGGCTCTTTCCGCATATGAGCGTGCGCCAGAACCTCAAGTTCAGTCGCTGGTTCCGCAAGGGCAGGCGCGCCGATTTCGGGCAGGTGGTCGAGATGCTGGGGATCGGCGATCTGCTGGATCGCCGCCCCGGCGCGCTGTCGGGGGGCGAGCGCCAGCGCGTCGCCATCGGGCGCGCATTGCTGGGCGATCCGGGGATCCTGCTGGCCGATGAGCCGCTGGCCGCGCTGGACGAGGCGCGCAAGGCCGAGATCCTGCCCTATTTCGAGCGCCTGCGCGACGAGGCGGCGGTACCGATCCTTTATGTCAGCCATTCCGCGGCCGAAGTCGCGCGGCTGGCCACCACCGTCATCGCGCTTGAGAATGGCCGCGTCGCCGGGCAAGGCCCTGCCGCCGATATTCTGGGCGACCCGATGCTGACGCCGCTTGGCGCGCGGGCCGTGGGCGCGATGCTGTCGGCGCGGGTGGTGGCGCATCACGATGACGGATTGAGCGAGCTTGATGCCGGGGGCGTGAAGCTTTACGTGCCGCGCGTGGCGCAACCGGTGGGTCAAACCATACGCCTACGTATTGCCGCGCAGGAAGTGGTCCTGTCGCGGGCGCGGCCCGAGGGGTTGTCGGCGCTCAATATCGTGCCGGGCACCATCGAACGCATCCGCCCCGGCGAGGGGCCGGGGGCGATCGTATCGCTGGCCACGCCCGCCGGCCGCATCCTGTCGCGCATCACGCAGCGGTCGGCAAAGGCGCTCGGGCTGGCCGAGGGGATGCAATGCCACGCAATCATCAAGACCGTCGCCATCGCGCCGCAAGATGTCGGCGGGCGGGACTAGAACCGCGTCACCGCGTCAGGCCGCATCGTGTCTGTCGTCAGCGCCTACGGGACAGATTTGATATTTTCCTGACGGCGGATTTCTGGTTCATCGCAACTTGCAAGTGGCAAAAGCCGATAAGCGTGCGCCGATATATCCGGCTTCGGTTCGCAAACTGGGGCGGTTCAACCCATTTCGACCGGACACCTTGGCCGGACCAAGGAGGCTCAAGGCTAGCCTTAAGCATGTGCTTATGCCCGAGATGGACATCATCACTGATGGCGGTCGCCGCCGGCGCTGGTCACAGGGTCAGCAGCGCGCCCCCTCAAAACTGAGTGGACACATATTGTGGCACGGGCGCCGCGTGACCAGAAAACCGCGAAATTTCACTCGGATCGACGCGGAAGCCTTGTTTTTACTCGACCTGCAAGGAAAGGATGTGCGCTGCTTGATCGCCAATGACCCGGATTGACCGGCCCGGATTTTCATAATCGGTATCATCCAGACGGATGACGGCGCCAGCGTTAAACCGCTCCACCTCACCCGCGCTCGAGGTCAACTCCACTTCGCCCGAAAGGAGAACGCAAATTTGGCGGCGAGCTGAAAAATCCTTGCTGCTTGAGAATCCTGAAGGCAGCTGCGTAAAGAAATAGCGCTTGCACGGCTGAGCCGAGGACATCATCGGTGAGGTGGCCAGAAAGTCGCTCAGCCCTGCATTCAATTCGACCGTATCATGGCCGAACCGTGTGCCACCTTTGCCATCGTTCGAAAAGGTCGCAATTCGCATCGTCATTTCAGTCTCCTCCTCCACCGCTTGCGCATTGGCTTTTGCGAACCCGGCCAATCACATGAACATAGCCTACAAGCGCCTTTGGTATTTGGGAATGCTCTTCCGTTGGCCAAACAGCTCTTCATCGCGTTCGGATGCTGATTTATTTGCCTAGAACCATTATTTGAGACAGTATCGTGTCCAGAAAAGACAGGTCAGGCGGATGGGGACGGCGTGGAACGGTGGCTTGCAGGTTTATCGGCGTGCATTGGTGCGCTCATGCTTTGTGCCGGGGCTGTCATGGGCTGCACTCTGCCGACCATGCGTACCGACGTCGCACCAATACCGGAAAATGGTGGCCCGGTTCAGGTGAACGCATCCTTTGTCGTGCTCGACATCCTCGGTGTTGACGATGTGACACAACAAATCAACGTAGATATCGGCGCGAGTTTGACTTGGCAGGATCCGCGTCTCCTGTCGCTTGAGGGGTGCCGGTTTGCGCGCTCACAGGTCTGGGTTCCTGACATTATCTTGCAGAATTCGTCCAGCCTGCGCACCGCCCGAAACAATGCGCGCGATCAGGTGGTGATCGGGGCGGAGGGGCGCGTGAGCTACAGGCAGAGGTTTTTTGGCGACATCTCCACCTATCACAACCTGCGTGATTTTCCATTTGACGCGCATGATTTTGCGATCAGTTTCATGCCCGTCGAGACTGGTGCCGAGACGCTGAAATTCGTGCCGGATCAGGCGAATACATGGCTATCGGACCAGCTTAATATTTCAGGGTGGCACGTCACCAATCTGTCGCTCCAAGAACAGAGCGCAAAACTGCGCGAGGCCGGGCAAATACTGAGCATGCTCACACTTACGATCTCGGCGGAACGCGAGGTCAATTACTACCTCTTCCGGATCATGCTGCCGCTTTTCTTCGTCGTCGCGATGTCCTGGGTGATCTTCTGGGTGCCGCCAAGCAGGTTCGAGTTTCAGATCGGTCTCGGGGCCACGTCCATGTTGACGGTGATCGCGTTCAACCTCGCAGTCGCCGGGGCCCTGCCCCCCCTTGGCTATCTGACGGTTCTGGATCAGATCCTGATATGGTCCATAGCCATGGTCTTTCTCGCCATCGCCGAAGCGCTCGTCACCGGGCTTCACGTCGTCAACGGCCGGGAGTTACGCGCGCACCAAATTGACCGCTTGGCGCGCGTGGTTTTCCCCATTTTGCTGATTGGCGGATGGGCCACGCTTGCGGTGTCGGGAATACGTTGAGCAGCAAAATTGCGGCGGGTTTCACTCCGGTCCGGGGCTGACGCGCCATTCGCCGTCCGCCGTGCGGCAGCGCCATGTGCGATAGGTGGCGGGGTCGCGTCGCTTGACTGTGCTGACCCGATGCACCAGTTCCGCACAGTTCCCGTCTATCCGGCCAAGCGTGACCGCCCCATTAGAGCGGCTCTTGGAGTTGCTCCAGCGCCGCGCATCCCCGGTGCGCCCCAACGGCTCGAACAGTTGCCGCGCTGCGATTTCCATGACCTCGATATCATCCGGGGACAGACCTGAATCAGAAAGAATCTTGCCGAGACTGCGTGACTGCGCCTCGCCCGCCCCCATTAATGGCAGCGCAAGAAGCGCCACAGACAACAGAATTTTAGTATTCATAAGAGGTTCCTTTCGAGATTGTCGCTTCAAATTGTCACCGTATCGCCGGTTTCTCCGGGCAAGTGCAGCCCCGCAGCACGAAGGCTACGGCGAAAGGATGGCGCCCAACGGGTTTGGATCGACGAACACCAGCCCAGCCAGCGGAGCAGACCGGCCGCTGCCGAGCTAACCGCCCGAACGAACCGAACAGTCTGCCATCGCCTCGCGCCGTCGCGACGAGCCAAGCCAAGAGCCACGATACCCAGTTTTTCATCAGCGTCACCTCAGCTGTTCTGCTCGCGTGCGACCAGGCCCAGAGCGATCATTGAAATTCCGTTCGAAATCAGCTCAATCGCAAGCAGGATACCCAAAACCACCACCGCCGAAAACGGAAAGCTTGTCAGGATCATCGCGCCTAGCCCCAGCGAGACGACACCGGCGAGGATCAGCGTGATCTTGAGACCGGCGGTCGGCATCCGAAAGGCAAACACAATCCGCAGCACCCCAATGAAGATCATCAGCAGGGCCACCACGACGGTCAGTTGCAGCACGCCCTCAA
>CAZMZS010000088.1:0-11456 GCA_964570675.1 uncultured Roseovarius sp.
CTGCGCGGCCCCGGCGCGGGCGAAGGCCCCACCGCCAGCGCCGTGATGAGCGACGTGATGGATATCGCGCGCGGCTGCCGGATTTCGACCTTCGGACAGCCCGCCGCCGGCCTGCAACCGCCCAAACCGGCCCGCGCCGCCACGCCAGCGCCCTATTACCTGCGCATCCTCCTTGAGGACAAACCCGGCGCGCTGGCCAAGGTTGCGGCCGTGCTGGGCGAGGCGGGCATCTCGATCAACCGGATGCGCCAGTATCGCCATGACGACACCACCGCCCCGGTGCTGATCGTGACCCACAAGACCACCCGAAGTGCGCTCGACACCGCGCTCGACGCGATGTCGCGACTCGATGTCATTTCGGGCGAACCCGTCGCCCTGCGCATCGAAACCGTATGAGACACCCTGCCCCGGCCCGCGGCACTTGTGCGATAGCCTGCCTGCCGCTAATGCTTTCGGGGTTTTGAAGAAACAAGGAACCGCCATGACCGCCGCCGATTTCAACGACCGCATGCTTTCACTGGGCCTTGCCCGCGTGTCCGAGGCCGCCGCCCTGGCCTGCGCCGACCTGATCGGTCGCGGCGACGAGAAAGCCGCCGATCAGGCGGCTGTGAACGCCATGCGCGAGCAGCTCAACATGCTCGACATCAAGGGTGTCGTGGTCATCGGCGAAGGCGAGCGCGACGAGGCCCCGATGCTCTATATCGGCGAGGAAGTCGGCACCGGCGAAGGCCCCGGCGTGGATATCGCGCTCGACCCTCTGGAGGGCACCACCCTCACTGCCAAGGCCATGCCCAATGCCCTGACCGTGATCGCCATGGCGCCGCGCGGTACATTGCTGCATGCGCCGGATGTCTACATGGACAAGCTCACCATCGGGCCGGGCTATGCCAAGGACGTGGTCTCGCTCGACATGTCGCCGCGCGAACGCGTCGAGGCGCTGGCCGCGGCCAAGGGTTGCAAGCCCTCCGAAATCACCGTCTGCATTCTTGAACGGCCCCGCCACCAGGAGATGATCGACGGCGTGCGCGCGACCGGCGCCTCGATCTACATGATCTCGGATGGCGACGTGGCCGGTGTCATGCATTGCGCCGAAGCCGAGATGACCGGCATCGACATGTATATGGGCGCGGGCGGCGCGCCCGAGGGCGTTCTGGCCGCCAGTGCGCTCAAATGCATGGGCGGGCAGATGTGGGGCCGCCTGCTGTTTCGCAACGACGACGAAAAGGGCCGCGCCGCCAAGGCAGGGATCACCGATCTCGACCGCGTCTATGCCCGCGACGAGATGGTGACATCCGATGTCATACTCGCCGCCACCGGCGTCACCAATGGCTCGGTCGTTTCCGGGATCAAGCGCCGCCCCGGCTATGTCGAGACCGAAACCGTCCTGATGCGGTCCAAGACCGGCTCACTGCGCCGGATGATCTACCGCAACCCGATCCGCTGACGCTGCGGGTCGGGGGTGGATGCCTATCTCGGAATTGAACGCTCTCTGACCGGGCGGCGCTGGATCGGCCCCGGCACCGAGATCGACCGCCTTGCCGAGGCCATGTCCCAGGCCACCGCCCTGCCCCGCCCGCTGTGCCAGACGCTCGCGCGCCTTGGCGTCGCCGCCGAGGAGGCCGAGGGCTATCTGGTGCCGGCGCTGCGCGACCTCCTGCCTGACCCCCGCAGCCTCAAGGACATGGAACCCGCCGCCGCGCGATTCCTTCAGGCGGTGCGCGACGGGCAGCGGGTCGCGATCTTCGCCGATTACGACGTGGATGGCGGCGCCTCGGCGGCGCTGCTGCTGGATTGGCTGCATGGCATGGGCCAGGGCGCCACGCTTTACGTGCCCGACCGTATCGACGAGGGCTACGGCCCCAACGTGCCCGCCATGTCCGAGCTTGCCGCGCATCACGACCTGATCGTCTGCGTCGATTGCGGCACGCTCAGCCATGACGCCATTGCCGCCGCCAAGGGCGCCGATGTGGTGATCCTCGATCACCACCTGGGCGGCGAGACCCTGCCTGATGCGCTGGCCGTGGTGAACCCCAACCGGCAGGACGAATCCGGCGATCTTGCGCATCTCTGTGCTGCGGCAGTGGTGTTCCTGATGCTGGTCGAAGCGGGGCGCCAACTGCGCGAGGCCGGGCAGAAAGGCCCCGACCTCATGGCGCTCTTGGATCTTGTGGCGCTGGCCACCGTGGCCGATGTCGCGCCGCTCAGGGGGGTGAACCGCGCCTTCGTGCGCCAGGGGCTGCGGGTGATGGCGCATCGCGCGCGCGCCGGCCTTGTGGCGCTCTGCGATGTGGGGCGGCTTGATAGCGCGCCTGCCGCCTATCACCTGGGCTTTGTTCTGGGGCCGCGCATCAACGCGGGCGGGCGCATCGGCAAGGCCGACCTGGGCGCGCGCCTTCTCGCCACGCGTGACCCCGCCGAGGCAGGCGCCATGGCCGAACGGCTGGATCAGCTCAATACCGAGCGCCGCGAGGTCGAAGCGCAGGTGCGCGCCGCCGCGCTGGAACAGGCCGAAGCGCGCGGTTTCGATGCGCCGCTGGTCTGGGCGGCAGGCGAGGGCTGGCATCCCGGCGTCGTCGGCATCGTCGCCTCTCGTCTCAAGGAACTGACCAACCGACCCGCCATCGTGATCGGCCTCGAGGGCGACGAGGGCAAGGGCTCGGGGCGCTCGATTTCGGGGGTGGACCTTGGCGCCTCGATCCAGCGCCTCGCCGCCGAGGGCCTGCTGATCAAGGGCGGCGGGCACCGCATGGCCGCCGGTCTGACCGTGGCGCGCGACCGCATCGACGAGGCGATGGCGCGCCTTTCCGAACTTCTGGCGCGTCAGGGCGCGGGCATGGCCGGGCCTGCCGACCTGCGCCTTGACGGGCTGTTGATGCCCGGCGCCGCAACCGTGGAACTGGTCGAACAGATCGAATCCGCCGGTCCTTTCGGTGCAGGCGCGCCCGGCCCGCGCTATGTGTTCCCGGACATGAGCATCGGCTTTGCCAAACGGGTCGGCGAGTCGCACCTGAAACTGCGCTTTGGCGACGGTTTGTCGGGACAGCTCGACGCTATCGCCTTTGGTGCCTTCGACGGGCCGCTCGGTGCAACGCTCGAACAGCATGGCGGTGCGCGCTTCCACCTTGCGGGGCGGCTCGACATCAACCATTGGGGTGGCCGCCAGACCGTGCAATTGCGCCTCGAAGACGCCGCGCCCGCGGACAAGGCGTGATCCTTGCCCACCATTGCACGACCCCCGGCGCATATCGCACTCGGCCGCGTGCATTTTTTGCAAAATGCCTCTTGCGTCGGCCTCTGCTTTTTTCTAGGTAACGCCTCACGCCAAGGCATGGCCCGTTCGTCTATCGGTTAGGACGCCAGGTTTTCAACCTGGAAAGAGGGGTTCGATTCCCCTACGGGCTGCCACTTTGCCCCAGCTTCCCCCAAAGCCCACCATTCGGACAAGCAAGCTTGCCGGTTTTGGCGCCTTGCTTTCGCCCCTCTCGCAACCTTTCAGATGCCGTCAGCGGCGTTGCCCAGGCGACATTCGCGTTGCAGTTTCACAAGACAGGTGAGATGGATCAGCTGCGGCAAAGGCGCATTCATCCCGGAGGACAACGCGTGACATTCTCGATCGGCATCGGCCCCAATATCCGCAAATCCGCCTATTTCGATGCCACTGTGCGCGATGGCGTCCAGTGCTTCTCGGTCTATAACCACATGTATATCCCGGCCCATTTCGGCGACCCCGAGGCGGAATACGACCGGCTTCTGAACGGCGTTGCCATGTGGGATGTGGGCGCGCAGCGCCAGGTGGAACTGACCGGACCCGATGCCGGGCGGCTGGCGCAATACCTGACGCCGCGCAACCTTGCCAAGACCCGCATCGGCCAGGGCCGCTATGTGCCGCTTTGCGATCACGATGGCTGGCTGATCAACGACCCCGTCCTTCTGAAACTGGCCGAGGACCGCTACTGGCTCTCGGTGGCCGACAGCGACATTCACCTCTGGGCCGCGGCCATTGGCCGTGAAAAGGGCTGGGATGTCGTGGTCAGCGAACCCGATGTCTCGCCAATGGCCATTCAGGGGCCGAAGGCGGTCGATGTCGCCGCCGCGCTGTTTGGCGACACGGTACGCGACATGCGCCATTTCGCCTTTGTCTCCACCGCGCTTGACGACATGCCGCTGGTTCTTGCGCGCTCGGGCTGGTCCAAACAGGGCGGCTTTGAACTTTACCTGATGGATCGCAGCTTTGGCACGCGGCTCTGGGACAGGGTCAAGGACGCGGGCGCGCCCTTCGGCATCGGCCCCGGCGCGCCCAACGATGTCGAGAGGCTGGAAAGCGGGCTGATTTCCTATGGCGCCGACATGCGCTGGCAGGACTACCGTGCCAACCCGTTCGAGATGGGCTTTGGCGGGCTGATCGACCTTGCGGCGGATCATGATTTCGTCGGTCGCGCCGCCCTGGAAAGGCTTGCGGCCAAACCCGTTGCCCGGCGCCGCACCGGGTTGATCGTCGATGGAAATCCGCCCCTGCCCGGCCATCCGGTAAGGCTGACATGCGATGGCGCGGATGCAGGTTTCGTCAGCGAACTGGCCTATTCGAAACGCCTGGGCGCGACCATCGCGGTCGGGTTGATCGGGGTGGAGTTTGGCGACAGTTCCGGCGCGCTCACGGTCATGATCGACGGGGTCGCCTACCCTGCGCGCCTGCATGATCTGCCCTTCGTGACCTGACCGGCGGGCCGCATCGCGCTCAGATCACACCCGTCACCACCAATGCGACGAAACCGCCGCTGACCAACAGCATCAAACCGACCGCCAGCGACCCGAGGTCCTTGGCGTCTTTTGCCATCAGCGACCATTCCGGCGACACCCGGTCAACCAGGATTTCCAGCGCGGTGTTGATCGCCTCGATCGCCAGCACCAGCGCGACAAGGGCAGCAAGCACCGCCCAATGCCAGGGCTCGGCCCCGCGCCACAGGAACCCGAGCGCCGCCGCGCCAGCCGCCAACAGTTCCAGACGCGCGGCGGTTTCACGCGCCAGGCGGCGCATCCCGGCCAGCGAATACCGCGTGGCGTCGATGACATGCAGCAGACCGCGGCGCGCGGGCACGACCTGCGGCTCGGGATCTCCGGGGGTGACTTTTTTCACGTGTTTCGGCCCTCGCTGCGGCAGGTTTCGGTCAGGTCAGGATTTGAATCCCGCGCGGCGGGCGCGATGTCAAGAAGGCGCGCCATCGCGTGACGCAGTTTGGTTGGCGCCTCGGGCGCCACCGCCACCCAGCCGATGATCGACGAAATGCGCGCTTCGTCAGCCCGCATCCCGTCCGCTTCGGTGACGGTGGTCTCGCTCAGGGCCGAGGGCCGGTTTCACCGTCTTCGCCGCAGCGTTTTGTCTTGGCCGGCATGTCCGGCGGGTTGGCCGGATCATAAAGCACGTGGCATGCGCGCCCGCGATGCTTGGCGGCGTAAAGCGCCGCGTCGGCCTGTGCCAGCATCCTGTCGATATCGGGCGCGTCCCCGTCCCGGCTCAGCACTGCGCCGATACTGGCCGAGATACGGCAGGTCTCGCCCTCATGGATGACCGGCGCCTCCAGCCGGGCGATCAGGCGGCGGGCGAATTCATCCACCTCGGCGCGGCGTGTCATCCCCGCCAGGATCAGCACGAATTCATCTCCGCCAAAGCGCAGCACAGTGTCCTCGCTGCGGATTTCCTCCAGCATCGCCTGCGCGGCCGCGCGCAGCACATGATCGCCCGCCGCATGGCCCAGACTGTCATTGACCGCCTTGAAGAAATCCAGATCGAGGCTCAACAGCGCGAAATCGCGCTCACCCGCGATCAACCGCTTGGCGACGCGCTCCAGCAGGCGGCGGTTGCCCAGCCCGGTCAGCGTGTCGGTAAATGCCTTTTCCTCGGCCTCGGTCTTGCCGCCCTGCAAGCGCATGTTCGCCTTGTGCAGGGCATCCATCGTCATCGTCTTGGCCTCGATCAGATAGAGCATCTCGACCGCGAGATCGGTCGCCGCGAAATCGGCGCGGGTCAGATCGAAGGCGCGCACCGCGTCCGGCAGCGCGATGGCGAAAGACAGGTTCACCAATGCGCCCCCCGCCGGGCCGACCGGCGAATCCGGCCCGAGCGCCACCAGCACACCCTTGAGCGCCAGCCCCGGTGGCTGACGCATGCGCAGCCGCAACGGCAGGCCCGAGGCCGCGCGCAATGCCGCCATCGAATGTCCCGTGACCGGGCGGCGCATCTCGAAGAGTTCCAGAAAACGGCGCCCCCGCAGGTCGCCATCCGGGTGGATACGCTGCAATGTCGGCCCGGCATGGACGATATGACCATGCGCACCGAGGCGCGCATGCATCGGGCAGAGCGTGTCGAAAAGCCTGCTCATTGGCCCGGCTCCGCGCCAAGCGCGAACTCGCGACCCTCGCTGTGGTCCTTCACCAGAAGCTCCACCTCGATCAGTTCGCGCCCCGCATTCTTGCCCTTGTAGTCCAGCGTGGCCAGGGTGCCGTAATCATCTGCCATGGCACGCAACAGCCCCATGAACGCGGCGCCGAACCGCTCGGAGTCGGGGCTGACGGGCGTCACCGCAAGGGTGAATATGCCCCCCCGGCAGGCGATCACCTCGAGACGCGGCAGTTCCAGCCCCGGCAGCGCCAGATGCGCGCGGTCGGGAAAATCGTCCAGCGAATGCAGGAAATCCTCGAAACTGTCGCCCCCAAAGCGCAGCAGGCGGCGCACCGGCGCATTGTGGGAATGGGTCACAAGATAGGTGCCGATGTCCTCCTCGATGGCGCGCAATGGCCGCTTCAGAACCTTCTCAACCACGGCCAGCAGGTGGTGGGTGACGCTGGCATCACACCCCTGCATCGAATCGAACGCGCCGATATCGGGGTCCAGCAAGCGCGCGACCTGCGACCATGTCTCATTCCCATATGTATCCCGCACGAACCGCTCGACCGAGCGATTGACAAGCCCATGCATCACGGCCTCCACTCTCCAACCGCGCTCAGCATGTAAAAAGACCCGTTAATTCCGCCTCAACAATTTCAATTGTCGTGATTTTCCCGCAGCCCCCAGCCACCGCTTGCCCTGTCGCGGCTGGCTTGATAGACGTGAGGCATCCGTTGGGGTGCCTTGGGACAACCAAGGCTGAGAGGTCCGTGACCAACCCATCGAACCTGATCCGGTCAGTACCGGCGGAGGGAACGGAGCACAGATATCGCATCGCGCGCCCCGCTCTTCCCTCGCCCCGGACCCGGAATGAGAAAGGAAGAGAGTGTGCCCATGACCCGCCTTATCGCCCTTGCCGCCACCATGCTGCTTGCCACCCCTGCCCTGGCCCAGGACAGGATGACGCTTGTCCTCGACTGGTTCATCAATCCCAATCACGGCCCCATCATCGTGGCGCAGGAGCAGGGCTACTTCGCCGAGGAAAATCTCGACGTCGAAGTGATCGCCCCCGCCGATCCCGCCGCGCCCCCCAAGATGGCCGCCGCGGGCAAGGCCGATCTTGCCATCTCCTATCAGCCGCAACTGCACCTTCAGGTCGCCGAAGGTCTGCCCCTCAAACGGGTCGGCACGCTGGTCGCAAGCCCTCTCAACTGCCTCCTGGTGCTTGAAGACGGCCCGATCCAGTCCGTCTCCGACCTCAAGGGCCGCAAGGTGGGCTTCTCGGTGGCGGGCGTCGAAGAGGCGCTTCTCAGCGCGCTCCTCACGGATGCGGGACTGACGCTCGAGGATATCGACCTCGTCAACGTCAACTGGTCGCTCTCGCCCTCGCTCATGTCGGGGCAGGTCGATGCGGTGCTCGGCGCCTATCGCAATTTCGAACTCAACCAGATGAAGATCGAAGGCGTGGACGGCCGCTGCATGTTCCTCGAGGAAATGGGCGTGCCATCCTATGACGAGCTGATCTACGTCGCCAATCCCGAAACCGCCGACATGGCGCTGATCCAGCGCTTCCTGCGGGCCACCGAACGCGCCACTCAGTTCATCGTGAACCACCCGCAGGAAAGCTGGGAGATATTCTCGGGCACCTCGGCGGACCTTCAGGACCAGCTCAATGAGATGGCCTGGGCCGACACGATCCCGCGCTTCGCGCTGCGCCCCTCGGCGCTGGATCATGGCCGCTATCGCGCCTTCGGCGCCTTCCTTCAGGAGGCCGGGCTGATCGACGCAGACCAGCCCGTCGACACCCTGGCCATCGACCCGGCGGCGCAATGACCCGGTATGGCGAAACCTTCCCGGCTTGGCGCGTGGCGGCGGGCGATCACTGGCACGCCTATACGCACCACGCCTTCGTCGAAGGGCTGCGCGACGGCAGCCTGCCGCGCGCGGCCTTCCTGGATTACCTGGTGCAGGATTACATCTTCCTGATCCATTTCTCGCGCGCCTGGGCACTTGCGGTGACCAAGGCCGACACGATCAGTGAAATGCGCCTTGCGGCAGGCACGGTGAACGCGCTCATCAATGATGAGATGGCGCTCCATATCCGCATCTGCGCCGAGGCGGGGATAAGCGAGGCCGCGCTGTCGCAAGCCGAGGAAAAGACCCAGAACATAGCCTATACGCGCTATGTTCTGGATGCCGGGCATTCGGGCGATTTTCTCGACCTGCTCGCGGCGCTGGCGCCCTGCGTGCTGGGTTACGGCGAGATCGGCGCGCGGCTGTCGCTTGAGGCCACGTCCGACACCTATGCCGACTGGATCACCACCTATGCTGGCAGCGATTACCAAAAGGTCTGCCACGATGTGGGCGGGTTGATCGACGACGCCATCGCCCGCCGCCTTGGCCCCTCGCCACAGGACAGCCCCCGCTGGGCGCAACTGGCGGACCGCTTCGCCACCGCGACCCGGCTCGAGGTGGGGTTCTGGGGCATGGGATTCGAGGGGTGAACGCCCCGGCACTGCATATCGCGGGCGCGGCCCGGATCGGCGCGGTGCCGGTCTTCGGGCCACTGTCTCTCAAGGCCGAGGCGGGTCAGTGGACCTGCCTTCTGGGACCATCGGGCGTGGGCAAGACGACGCTTTTGCGGCTGATTACCGGCGTTGACGAGGTGACCGCCTTTGACGGCACCATCGCCGCCAGCGACGGCCTGGCGCTTGAGGGGCGCATCGCCCTGATGGCGCAAACCGATCTTCTGATGCCCTGGCTTGACGTGATGGACAACACATTGCTGGGGGCGCGCCTGCGCGGCGAAAGCCCTGATCGCGCCCGCGCCCGCGATGTGCTGCACCGCGTGGGGCTGTCCGACCATCTCCATAAACGCCCCCATGCTCTTTCGGGTGGCCAGCGCCAGCGCGTCGCGCTTGCGCGCACCCTGATGGAGGACCGCGCCTTCGTGCTGCTCGATGAACCCTTCTCGGCGCTCGATGCGCGGACCCGCTCGCAGATGCAGGACCTTGCCTGCGAACTCCTGCGCGGGCGCACCGTGCTGATGGTCACCCATGACCCCGCCGAGGCCGCGCGGCTGGGCGATGCGATCCTGATCATGGAACCCGACGGGCTGACGCCCGTGCCGCCCCCGCCCGGCCCCGCGCCGCGCCCCGAAAACGACCCGGACACATTGCGCGCACAGGCCGATCTGCTGACCCGGCTGCGCGACAGCCAGACATGACGAAAGAGCCAGCCATGCGCCCCACGGAACACCTGAAATCGCTGGCCCTTCAGGACTGGCAGGCGGCCACGCGCCACCCTTTCACCGCCGCGCTGGCCGATGGCACGCTTGGCGAAGATAAGATGCTGGCCTATCTGCGCCAGGATCATCTTTTCATCGACGGCTTCGTGCGGCTCCTGGCCTCGGCCATCGCCCATGCCCCATCGCTGCCCGACGCGATCCCGGCAGCGCAGTTCCTCGGCCTCATCTGTGGCCCCGAAAACACCTATTTCCTGCGCGCGATCACCGCCCTTGGCGGCACGCCCGAAACCCCGGCCAAGGCGGCGCCCGTCACGGCTGAATTTCAGGAGCTGATGGCCCGCGCCGCCGCATCAGGGCGCTATGAACAGATGCTGGCGGTGCTGGTCGTGGCGGAATGGAGCTATCTTGAGTGGGCCTCGCCTTTTGGCGACCGCGCCGACAGGCTGCCGTTCTGGTTCGGCGAATGGATCGCGCTGCATACGGGCGCAGGGTTCGAAGGCGTCGTGGCGTATCTGCGCGATCAGCTCGACAGCGCATGGGCGGGGCTCGACGATGATGCGCGCCGCGCGGTCGAGTCCACCTTCACCCATGCCGTCACGCTCGAGCGGCGCTTTTTTGACGCCGCGCAGGACGGGTACGGCGGATCATGAAGGGCTGGCCCTCTGTCCTTGCCTCGGCGTGCCTTGGCATCGCGCTCTGGCAGGGCGTGGTGATGCTGGCGGCACCGCCATCCTATATCCTGCCCCCGCCCCTCGATGTGGCGCAAACGCTCTGGTCCGCACGTGAACAGATCGCGCATCACTCGGTCTATACGATCGGCGAGATTCTGATCGGGCTTGCATTGGGCGCGGCGCTCGGTGCGGTGTCTGCAATCGGGCTTGCGGCGTCACCGCTGGCACAGGCGCTGTTGCGCCCGATGATGGTGTTCAGCCAGGCGATCCCCGTCTTCGTTCTGGCGCCGATCCTGACGCTGTGGCTCGGCTATGGGATCTGGCCCAAGGTGATGATGGCGCTGCTGATCATCTATTTCCCGGTCACGTCGGCCTTTTTCGATGCGCTGATGCGCACGCCGGGCGCATGGCTCGACCTTGCCCGCGTCATGGGCGCGCGCCCGGTGCGGGTGATGTGGCATATCCGCATTCCCGCCGCATTACCGGGGCTTGCCTCGGGGCTGCGGCTTGCGGCGGTCTATGCGCCCATCGGGGTCATCATCAGCGAATGGGTCGGGGCGTCGCGCGGGCTTGGCTATCTCATTTTGCTGGCGCTTGGCCGGGTGAAGGTGGATCTGATGTTCGCCACCACCATCGCGCTGGCGGTGTTCACGCTGCTGCTGTACGCCGCCATCGACCAGATTTGCCGCCGCTGGCTGGATGCGCCGGGCGACTGACAAGGAAAGGCGGGGGCGCTGCCCCCGTCGCCGCAAGCGGCGACTCCCCCGGAGTATTTTCGGCAAGATGAAGCCCGGCGCGGGGGCGCGCGGGAACACCGACGCGATACCGACGTCATACCGACACGATGCCGAAGCAGTGCGGCGTCAGAAATCGGTCGGCGCGCCGCCCTCGGATTTGCGCCGCTCGACAAAGGCCGCCAGTTCCTCGCGCAGGCTCTCCTCCATGGGTGGCGGTTCATAGCTGCCAAGGATGTCCTGGCTGATCTGATGCGCCCTCTGCGCCGTCCAGACACCCCCCGCGGCCTCCCAGGCCTCGTAGTTGCGCCAGTCGCTCAGGAAGGGCTGGTAGAAGGCGGTGGTATAGCGGTCCTGGGTGTGCTGAATGCCGAAGAAATGCCCCTGGTCTCCCACCTCGCGCACCGCGTCAAAGGCGATCT
>CAZMZS010000089.1:0-11440 GCA_964570675.1 uncultured Roseovarius sp.
AGTTCTGGGTCGAGGCGGCATACATGTCGATGACGCCGGTCTGGGTCTTTTCCACGCAATTGAGCTGTCCGCAAATCTGGTTGTCGCCGATGAATTCGACGCGGATCTCGCCTTCGGTACGCTCTTCCAGATCGCGGGCGAATTCCAGAACCCCGGCACGTTCGATCAGGAGGTTGCGGGCATTGAAGCCTGCGGCGCCCAGTTTGAGCGTGTGCTTGGGCTCTTTCGCGAAGCGTTTGTTATAGGTGCTTTCGGCGGCTTTCGCCAGCGACGGCAGTGTGACCGCGCCAGTAAGCGCGCCTGCGCCCAGCACGACCGAGGACAGGCCAAATTGGCCTGACAAGCGGAACAGTTCCCTGCGGCTGATGCCGCTCAGGGCTTTCGATGCTTTCATGGTTTCCTCCCATTTGTGCAATTTTGATACTTGCAGTCTCAATATTGGTCGAACTAAGGTCATTGTGGCAAGGAAAATCTTTCAACGCCTTGCCGCCGTGAGGAGGGGTTTCAGGAAATGGCCGGGATTTCAGCGGATTACGTCATCGTCGGCGCGGGGTCTGCGGGCTGTGTATTGGCGAATCGTCTGTCAGCGGACCCGTCAGTGAAGGTCGTGCTGCTGGAAGCGGGCGGGCGTGACTGGAACCCGTGGATCCATATCCCGGTCGGCTATTTCAAGACGATGCACAATCCTTCGGTGGACTGGTGTTACCGCACGGAGCCCGATCCGGGGCTGAACGGGCGCCAGCTTGACTGGCCGCGCGGCAAGGTTCTGGGGGGGTCGTCGTCGCTCAATGGGCTGCTTTACGTGCGTGGCCAGCCGCAGGATTACGACCGCTGGCAACAGATGGGCAATCCGGGCTGGGGCTGGGACGAGGTTCTGCCGCTGTTCAAGCGATCCGAAAACCAGGAACGCGGGGCGGATGATTTCCACGGTGACAAGGGGCCGCTTTCGGTGTCGAACATGCGGCTGCAAAGGCCGATCTGCGACGCCTGGGTGGCTGCCGCGCAAGAGGCCGGATATCCGTTCAATCCCGATTACAACGGCGCGACGCAGGAAGGTGTCGGCTATTTCCAGCTGACCACCCGCAACGGGCGGCGCTGTTCGAGCGCGGTGGCGTTTCTCAATCCGGTGCGGTCGCGCCCCAACCTGACCATCGTCACAGGGGCGGCGGCGCAGCGCGTGGTCTTCGACGGCGCGCGCGCGACCGGGGTCGCCTATCGCGATGGTGCGGGGCGCGAACAGGTGGTGCGGGCCGAGGGCGAGGTGATCCTGTCATCAGGGGCGATCGGGTCGCCGCAATTGCTGATGCTGTCGGGTATCGGCGAGGGGGAGCAGTTGCGCGAGCACGGGATCGACGTGCAGCGCGACCTGCCCGCCGTGGGCAAGAACATGCAGGATCATTTGCAGGCGCGGCTGGTGTTCAAGTGCAACGAGCCGACCCTCAACGACGAGGTGCGCAGCCTTTACAACCAGGCGCGGATCGCGCTGAAATACGCGATGTTCCGGTCCGGGCCGATGGCGATGGCGGCAAGTCTGGCCACCGGATTTTTGCGCACGGGCGACCATGTGGAGACGCCCGACATCCAGTTTCATGTGCAGCCCTGGTCGGCGGACAGCCCCGGCGAGGGGGTGCATCCGTTTTCCGCCTTTACCATGTCGGTCTGTCAGTTGCGCCCCGAGAGCCGGGGTGAAATCCGGCTGGCATCGGGGGATGCGGGGGTTTACCCGAAAATCCACCCGAATTATCTGTCGAGCGAAACCGATTGCCGCACCATCGTGGAGGGCATCAGGATCGCCCGCAAGATCGCGCGCGTCGCGCCGTTGGACAGCAAGATTTCCGAGGCGTTCCGGCCGGATGATTCCCTTAGAATGGATGATTACGAGGGCACGCTGGACTGGGCGCGCAACAACTCGACGACGATCTATCACCCGACGGGCACCTGCCGGATGGGTCCGGGCGAAGGGGCGGTGGTGGATGCGCGGCTGCGGGTCCACGGGATCGAAGGGCTGCGGGTGGCGGATTGCTCGATCATGCCCGAGATCGTCTCGGGCAACACCAACGCCCCGGCGATCATGATCGGCGAGAAGGCCTCGGACATGATCCTCGAGGATCGCAAGGCGGGCCGGGTGCAGGGGATCGCGTGACGCCCAAGCAAGCTGTGAGGACAAGATGACATCGTGGTTT
Organism: uncultured Roseovarius sp.; assembly: GCA_964570675.1. GTDB lineage: Bacteria > Pseudomonadota > Alphaproteobacteria > Rhodobacterales > Rhodobacteraceae > Roseovarius. The sequence goes on from CAZMZS010000089.1 coordinate 2,184, forward strand.
GAAGGCATCGCGGAGCGCGCGCGCGGGCTGTTTCCCGGCATGATGGTGGCGCTGCTGGTGGCGCTGGCGGCGCAGTTCGTGGCCGAGCATTACGGCGCGCCGGCGATGCTGATGGCGTTGCTGTTCGGGATCGCGCTGAACTTCCTGAGCGAGCCGGCGCCGACCGCCGAGGGCATCGGTTTCACCGCGCGCACGGTGCTGCGTTTCGGGGTGGCGATCCTCGGGGCGCGGATCAGTGTCGAGATGCTGACCTCGCTGGGCTGGGGGATGATCGCGCTGCTGGTGGCCGGGGTGGTGGCGACGATCCTTTTCGGCGTGGTCTTTGCGCGGCTGATCGGGCAGGGGCCGCGTTTTGCGATCCTGACCGCCGGGTCGGTGGCGATCTGCGGGGCCTCGGCGGCGATGGCGATCGCGGCGGTCTTGCCCAAGGACGAGCGCTCCGAGCGCAACCTGTTGTTCACGGTGCTGGGGGTGACGGTGCTGTCGACGCTGGCGATGATCCTCTACCCGATCCTGACCAATGCGCTGGGCTTTGACGAGCTGACGGCGGGGGCCTTTATCGGGGCGACGGTGCATGATGTGGCGCAGGTGGTCGGGGCGGGGTTCTCGATTTCCGACACCGCCGGGGAGACCTCGACCCTGGTCAAGCTGATCCGGGTGTCGTTCCTGGCGCCGGTGGTGGTGCTGATCGCGCTGTGGTGGCGCGACCCGGAAAGCGGTGCGGGCGAAAAGCGCCCGCCGATCATACCGGGGTTCGTGCTGGGGTTCCTGGTGCTGGCGGGGCTGAACTCATTCGGGCTTATCCCGCAGGGGGTGGGGGTGTTTCTGGCCAAGCTGTCATCCTGGGCGCTGCTGGCGGCGATCGCGGCGGTGGGGATGAAGACCGACCTGCGCAACGTGATCCAGGTGGGGGGCGGTGCGATCGCGCTGATCGTGGCGGAGACGCTGTTCCTGGCCGGGCTGGTGCTGGCGGCGCTGATCTGGCTGGACCTGCTGGCGGTGGGCTGAGGCGCGCGGCCTCTTTGAAATGCCGGATGTTCACATTATGTTCGGCGTCATGATGTCCGATCTTTTCGACTCGTTTCCCTTGCGAAAGGCCCGCGTCCATGAGGTGTGCGGGGCCGGGGCGAGCGGCTTTGCCGCGATCGCCGCCGCGCGGGCGGCGGAGGATGTGTTGTGGATCCATGAGACCTGGAGGCCCGAGGCGCTGAACCCGGTCGGGCTGAGCGCCTTTTGCGATCCGGCGAAAGTGCTGGTTGCGCAGGTGAAGACCCAGCTCGAAGCGCTTGGCGTGGCGGAAGAAACCCTGCGTGACGGGGCGATTCCGCTGGTCGTGATGGAACTGAGCCAGCCCTTGGGCCTGACCGCCGGGCGGCGCTTGCAGCTTGCGGCGAAGGACGGGGGCACGACCGGGCTTTGCCTGATTTCCGAGGAGATGGGCAGCAACGCGGCCGAGACCCGCTGGCGCTGCGCGCCGGTTTTCGATGCAGAGGACTCGACTCTGATGGCGTGGGAAATTATTAAGAACAAAGCGGGAACATTAGGTGTCTGGCATGTTCGATGGGATAGGGCGTCGCGTCGTCTCGATGTGGTTTCCCCGGTTGGCGAGCGACCGGGTTCTGCGCGCGCATCCGGTTGACGGGCCGTTTGCCCTGACGCTGAAACAGAACAATGCCAACCGCATATATTGCCTCAATGCGCAGGCCGAGCGGCTGGGGCTGCACCGGGGCATGTCGGTGTCGGATGCGCGGGCGTTCTGCCCCGATTTGCAAAGCCGCCCGGCGGAGCCGCGGGGCGATATGCGATTCCTGCATGTGCTGCGCCGCTGGGCGACGCGTTATTGCCCCTGGGTCGGCCTTGAGGGCGATTCGGGGCTGGTGCTGGATATCACCGGGGCGGCGCATCTGTTCGGCGGCGAGGCGATGATGCTGTCGGATATGCGCCGGCAGCTTGCGCGGGGCGGGGTCTCGGGGCGGATCGGGCTGGCCGATACGCGGGGCGCGGCCTGGGCGCTGGCGCGCCATGGCGAGGGGTTGGCCGCGCCGGGCGAGCCGATGGCGGCGCTGGGCGCCTTGCCGGTGGCCGCGCTGCGGCTGGACGCGGGCACCGTCACGGCCCTGCAACGGCTGGGATTGCGCAGCATTGCCGAACTGGAGGGCACGGCGCGCGCGCCGCTGGCGCGCCGGTTCGGGCCGGAGCCGCTGTTGCGGCTGGATCAGGCGCTGGGCCGCCAGCCCGAGCAGATCACCCCGTTGGCCGAGCCGCCTCATTACGGCGCGCGCATGACCCTGCCCGAGCCGATTGGCTTGCAGGGGGATGTGATGGCGGGCGCGGCGCGTCTGCTGGAACGGGTCTGCGAGAGGCTGAAGGCCCAGGAGGCGGGTGCGCGGGCGCTGTGCCTGACGCTGCGGCGGGTCGATCAGGAGGCGCAGAGCGTGGAATTGCGGCTGGCGCGCCCGCTGCGCGACCCGGCCCGCATCCTGCCGCTGTTCGAGCGCGGCGTGAGCAAGGTGGAAGCGGGTTACGGGATCGACCAGATGCGGCTGGAGGCGACGCGGGTCGAGCCGTTGCCGGTGCAGCAGGTGAGCCATGTTTCGCCCGACAACCGGGCGCGGCTGGATGATCTGGTCAGCCGTCTGGGCACCCGGATCGGGCTGGAGAATATCCGCCGCTTCCTGCCCGCCGACAGCCATATTCCCGAGCGTGGTTTTATCGTCGCCCCGGCGGCTTACAGCCGGCCGGAGGGGCCTTGGGTCAGTCTGCGCCCGCGACCATTGCGCCTGTTTGCGCCCGAGCCGATCGCGGGCAGCGGGCCGCGCCCGCCGCAGCAGTTCCGCTGGCGGCGGATGCGGCTTGTGACGGCGCGGGCCACGGGGCCGGAGAGGATCGCGCCGGAATGGTGGCTGGAGGATGACAATTGGCGCGCGGGTTTGCGCGATTACTGGCATGTGGAGACCCGGCAGGGGCGGCGGCTGTGGCTGTTTCACACGCCCCAAAGGCCGGGCTGGTTCGTGCAGGGGGAATTCGCATGAGTTATGCGGAACTCTGCGTGACCACGAATTTCACCTTTCTGACCGGCGCGTCGCATCCCGAGGAGATGGTGACGCGCGCGGCGGAACTGGGGCTGGAGGCGATTGCCATCACCGACCGCAATTCGCTGGCCGGTGTGGTGCGGGCTTATGCTGCACTCGAGGCGTTGCGCAGGGAGGCGGACGAGGCCGCGATACGGATACGCTCGCAGCACCGGATCGACCCCTGTTCGCGTCAGGAGGTGGGGCAGGCGACGCCGATCGCACGGCCAGAGGCACCGCGCCTGCCGCGATTGATCACGGGGTGCCGTCTTGTGTTGCGCGACAGCCCGGTGGAGTGGCTTGCGCTGCCCTGCGAAAGGGCTGGGTATCAGCGACTGACCCGGCTGTTGACGCTGGGCAAGCGGCGGGCCGGGAAGGGGGAGTGCCATCTGGACCTGGCGGATCTGCTGGAGGGCTGCGCGGGGATGATCCTTGTGGCGCTGCCGCAGGGGCGGCTGTCGGGCGTGCTGGGGCCTTTGCAAAAGATGCAGCGGCGGTTTCCGGGGCATGTGTTTCTGGGGGCCGCGCCGCGTTATGACGGGTCGGATCAGGCGTATCTGCGGGCCTGTGCGCGGCTGGCGCACCGGGCCTCGGCGCCGATGGTGGCGGTGGGCGATGTGCTGATGCACAGGGCCGCGCGCCGCCAGTTGGCGGATGTGCTGACCTGCATGCGCGAGCATATCACCATTGACGAGATCGGCACCCGCGCGCTGCCCAATGCGGAGCGGCGTCTGAAGGGGCATGACGACATGGCGCGGGTGTTTCGCGATCATCCCGCCGCGTTGCGCCGCACGCTGGAGATCGCCGCGCGGTGCAGTTTCTGCCTGAGCGAGTTGAGCTATGAATATCCCGACGAGATGTCCGAAGGCGAGACCCCCCAGGCGCGGCTGGACAGGCTGGCACGCGAGGGGGTGAAGCGGCGATATCCGCGCGATGATGCGCCCGAACGGGTGCATGCGCTGTTGGAAAAGGAGCTGAAACTGGTCGGGGAGCTGGGGTTTGCGGCCTATTTCCTGACCGTGCACGATATCGTCTGTTACGCCCGTTCGCGGGGCATCCTGTGCCAGGGGCGCGGCTCGGCGGCGAATTCGATCCTGTGTTACCTGTTGGGGATCACCGATGTCGGACCAGACCAGATCGCCATGGTGGTCGAGCGGTTCATCTCGAAATACCGGGGCGAGCCGCCCGATATCGACGTGGATTTCGAGCATGAGCGGCGCGAGGAGGTGATCCAGTGGATTTATGAACGCTATGGCCGTCACCGGGCGGGGCTGTGCGCCACGGTCATTCATTTCCGCAGCCGGGCGGCGATCCGGGAGGTGGGCAAGGTGATGGGCCTCAGCCAGGACGTGACGGCCAACCTGTCGGGGCAGATCTGGGGCATGTCGAATGGCGGGGCGGAGCCTGAGCGGATCCGGGAGCTGGGGCTTGATCCCGAAGATCGCCGTCTGGCGCAGACCATCCGGCTGATCGGCGAAATCATCGGCTTTCCGCGGCATCTGTCGCAGCATGTGGGCGGGTTCGTCATCACGCGGGGGCGGCTGGATGAGCTGTGCGCGATCGAGAACGCGGCGATGGAGGATCGCACCGTCATCGAGTGGGACAAGGACGATATCGACACGCTGGGCATTCTCAAGATCGATATCCTGTCGCTGGGGATGCTGACCTGTATCCGCAAGGCCTTTGACCTGCTCGAGCGTCACGAGGGCCAGCGCATGACCATCGAGAGCGTTCCGCAGGAGGACCCGGCGACCTATGAGATGCTGCAACGGGCCGATGCGGTGGGCGTGTTCCAGGTGGAAAGCCGCGCGCAGATGAATTTCCTGCCCCGGATGAAGCCTGCGACCTTCTATGACCTGGTGATCGAGGTGGCCATCGTGCGCCCCGGCCCGATCCAGGGCGGCATGGTGCAGCCCTATATCAGGCGGCGCCAGGGGCTGGAGCACCCCGAGCCCTTTGGTAATGCGCTGGAAGAGGTGACGCGGCGCACCCTTGGCGTGCCGCTGTTTCAGGAACAGGCGATGCAGATCGCCGTGGTCGGGGCCGGGTTCACGGCCGAAGAGGCCGACCATCTGCGCCGCTCGCTGGCCTCGTTCCGGCGGATGGGCACGATCGGCACGTTCAGGGACAAGTTCATCGCCGGGATGCTGGGCAATGGCTACAGCCAGGCGGTGGCGGAGCGTTGTTTCGACCAGATCGAGGGCTTTGCCGATTACGGCTTTCCCGAAAGCCACGCGGCGGCGTTTGCCATGCTGGCCTATGTCTCGGCCTGGCTGAAATGCCATCATCCGGCGGTCTTTGCCTGTGCGCTGCTGAATGCGCAGCCGATGGGGTTCTATGCGCCTGCCCAGATCGTGCGCGATTTGCGCGAGCATCATGTGGAGGTGCGGCCGGTCTGCGTGAATGCGAGCGGCTGGGACAACCTTTTGGAGCGGCGCGCCGACGGGCGGCTGGCGCTGCGGCTGGGGTTTCGCCAGATCAAGGGTTTGCGCGAGGAGGATGCGGGCTGGATCGTCGCGGCGCGCGGCAATGGTTATCGCGATCCCGAGGCGGTCTGGCTGAGGGCCGGGGTCGCGCCCGCGGTGCTGGCGCGGCTGGCCGAGGCGGATGCCTTTGCCGATATGGGGCTGACGCGGCGCGATGCGCTGTGGCAGGTGAAGGCGGTGCGCGGGCAGGCGCCGCTGCCGCTGTTCAATGATCCGATCGACGGCGAGGCGATCCGCGAGCCGGTGGTCGAGCTGCCGGCGATGCATCTGGGCGAGGAAGTGGTGGAGGATTACGTCTCGACGCGGCTGACGCTGCGGGCGCATCCGATGGAGATCCTGCGCCCGGCGATCCCTGACCTCACGCCGCATGAGCGGCTGGCGACCACGCCGCTGAAACAGGTGAGCGTCTGCGGGCTGGTCATCACGCGCCAGCGGCCCGGCACCTCGTCGGGGGTGATCTTTCTGACGCTGGAGGATGAGACCGGGGTGTCGAATATCGTGGTCTGGCCAAGGATATACGAGCAGTTCCGCCGGGTCGTGATGGGGGGGCGGCTGTTGCGGGTGCGCGGCTATCTTCAGCGCGAGGGCATCATCGTGCATGTGATCGCGCAGCAGGTCGAGGACTTGTCGCCGCGCCTGTCGGAACTGGGGCATCCGCTGGACGAGGCGGTCGGCGTCACCCGCCCCGAGACCGATGACGCGCCCCGCCCGGCGCGCTATCCGCCACGCGCGCGCCATCCGCGCGAGCAGGCCAAGCGGCTGTTTCCGAGCCGGGATTTTCATTGATGAGATGGCGAGGCCGGAGCGCGGATCGCCCCGGCCCGGCCACCCGCTTACATCGCCGCGCGAAACAGCGCGGTCAGGTTCTCTTCGGTCAGTTTCATCGGATTGCCGCCGCAGGACGGGTCCTTGATCGCACCCTTGACCAGATCGGGAATGGCGGCTTCGTTCACGCCAAGCGCGGCCAGCCCCTTGGGCACGCCAAGGCGATCATTGAAGCTGTCGACGAAGGCGCGGAAGCCTTTGTAGCCGCCTTCGATCCCCAGATAGCCCGTGGCGCGGTCGAAGCGCCCGGCGATCATCGGTTCATTCAGGTCCAGAACGGCGGGCATGCAGACGGCGTTGGTGGTGCCATGGTGGGTGTTGAAATGCGCCCCGATGGGATGGCTCATGGCATGGATCGCGCCGAGCCCCTTCTGAAAGGCGGTGGCGCCCATGGCGGCGGCGCTCATCATCTGGGCGCGGGCCTCGATATCGGTGCCGTCCTCATAGGCGCGCGGCAGGTATTCGACCACCAGCCGCATCCCTTCGAGCGCGATGCCCTGGCTCATCGGGTGGTAATGCGGCGAGGAGAACGCCTCGACGCAATGGGCGAAGGCGTCAAGCCCGGTCCCGGCGGTGATGGGGCGCGGCATGCCGACGGTCAGTTCGGGGTCGCAGATCACCACGGCGGGCAGCATCCTGGGGTGGAAGATGATCTTTTTCTCGTGGGTTTCGGAATTGGTCAGCACGCCCGCGCGGCCCACTTCGGAGCCGGTCCCGGCGGTGGTGGGCACGGCGATGATCGGCGCGATGGCGTCGGCATCGGCGCGGGTCCACCAATCGCCGATATCCTCGAAATCCCAGACCGGGCGGGTTTGGCCGGCCATGAAGGCCACGCATTTACCCAGATCGAGCCCCGAGCCGCCGCCAAAGGCGATCACGCCGTCATGGCCGCCCGCCTTATATGCGGCGACACCGGCGGCGAGGTTGGTTTCATTGGGGTTGGGATCGACTTCGGAGAAAAGCCCGGCATCAAGCCCGGCCGCGCGCAGGATGTCGAGCGCCTGCGCGGTGATCGGCAGCCCGGCAAGCCCGCGGTCGGTAACGAGCAGGGGTTTGGTGATCGAGGATTGGCGGCAGGCGTCGGGCAGTTCCGCGATGCGGCCTGCGCCAAAGCGGATGGCGGTCGGATAGGACCAGTTTGCGGTGAGGCTCATGATGTGACCTTCTTGAGGTGGTAGGATTTCGGACGGGTGAGGTTGTGATAGCCGATGACCGAGAGCGCGCCGCCCCGGCCGGTGCTTTTGCAGCCGGTCCAGCAAAGCGCCGGGTCAAGGTAATCGGCCCGGTTCATGAAGATGGTGCCGGTCTCGATGGCGTCGCCGATCCGCGCCGCGCGCGCGGCGTCGGCGGTCCAGAGCGAAGCGGTAAGGCCAAAGGGGCTGTCATTCATCAGCGCGATCGCCTCGGCATCGTCGCGCACCGGCATGATGCCGACCACGGGGCCGAAACTTTCGTCGCGCATGACGCGCATCTCGTGGCTGACGCCGGTCAGGATCTGGGGTGTCAGGTAGGTGCCCCCGTCATCCTGCGGAAAGGTGTCGATATGGGCGGTCGCCCCGGCGGCGCAGGCCTCGGATATCTGGGCGCGCACCTCGGCGGCGAAACGGGCATTGGCCATCGGGCCGATGGTGGTTTCGGGGTCGAGCGGGTCGCCCAGCTTGTAGCCCCTGACGATGGCCAGGGATTTTTCCAGGAAAGCGTCGAACAGGCTTTCGTGAACATAGATGCGTTCGATCCCGCAGCAGCACTGGCCCGAGTTGAACATCGCGCCGTCGATCAGCGTATCGACCGCCGCGTCGAGATCGGCATCTTCCATCACATAGCCCGGATCCTTGCCGCCAAGTTCCAGCCCGAGCCCGGTGAAGGTGCCCGCGGCGGCCTGTTCCATCGCCTTGCCGCCGCCCACCGAGCCGGTGAAGTTGACGAAATCGAAGCAGCTTTGCGAGATCAGTTGCGACGTCGTGTCGTGATCGAGAAAGACATTGCGGAACACGTCTTCGGGCACGCCCGCGTCATGGAAGGCACGCGCCATGCGTTCGCCCACCAGCAGGGTTTGCGTGGCGTGTTTCAGCACCACCGCGTTGCCCGCGATCAGCGCCGGGGCGACAGTGTTGATCGCCGTCATGTAAGGATAGTTCCAGGGCGCAACCACGAAGACCACCCCATGCGGCACGCGCCGGATATAGCGGTGGAAGGTCGCGTCATCCGAGATTTCGATATCGGCCAGCCCCTCATGGGCGATTTCGGCCATGTAGGACGCACGTTCGTTGAAGCCGCCGAATTCGCCGCCATAGCGGATGGGGCGGCCCATCATCCGGGCCAGTTCGGGGACGATCTCGTCGTTCATCTCGCCGATGGCGGCGACACCGGCCATCACAAGGTCGATGCGGTCCTGAAGCGGGCGCGCGGCCCAGTCGGCCTGCGCGGCGCGGGTCTTGGCGATGGCGTCGCGGGCGGCGGAGGCCGAGAGGGTTTCGCGGGTGGCGAAAACCGATCCGTCGATCGGCGATGTGCAGGTCAGGGTGGTCATGCGAGTCCTTTGGGGATCAGGCGCGTTCAAAGCCGCGCTGGATTTCGTAATCGGTGACGGTGCGGTCGAAGTCTTCCTGTTCGACTTCGGCGGCGCGGGTGTAGTGATCGACGACATCGTCGCCAAGCGCGCGCCGCAGCATGGCGGAGTTGCGGAAGGCCCCCGTGGCGGCGCCAAGCGTGTAGGGCACCTCGGCCACGTCATCCATGCTGTAGAGATCGCCCTGGACCGGCGCGGGGAGGTCGAGCTTCTCTTCGATGCCGGCAAGCCCGGCGGCAAGCTGGCCCGCGCAGGCGAGATAGGGGTTCATGTCAGAGCCGGGAATGCGGCATTCGATGCGCACGC